>NZ_POUA01000138.1 GCF_003236385.1 Spongiactinospora gelatinilytica | reverse complement strand
CGGTGGAGGCGGTGGAGGAGCCGCAGCCCGCCAGCAGGGCGAGCGTGAGGGCCAGCGCGCCGGCCAGGCGCCAGGGTGGTCGAGGGGACATGAAGAAAGGTCTTTCCGTAGCGAATGGTTGCATTGCCTGCGCCGGGCATACCGGCGTACGCACAGTTATTTAGGGTAGCCTTACCTTAATATCACGGATATCGCGGAGAGGACATCCGATGTCGCTGGTGGGTCACTTCGGGCCCGATCCGGTGCGTTGCGAGGAGTACGGCTACGGGCTGGGCGGTCTCGACGGGATCTTGGTGCTGAAGTACGCCTCGGCCTCTCACCTGGACTTCGGTGAGAGCCGGCAGGACCTTCTGCACCAGCTCTACTGGTCTCCGGACGGCGTCCTGGCGGCCTGGCATCGCGACGACGCGTCCTTCGTCGGGTCGCACGAGGCGTACTGGGTGCATCGGGCGGTCACGCACGAGGTGCGTGCGGGCGACCGGCAGACGGTCTACCGGGTCTGCCTGCGCGAGGTGCCGCCGGCGCTGGCCGGGCTGCGGGCCGGGGCGGTGCGGATCGACGCCGCGGTGAGCGAGCTGATCCGCGAGATCGCCGCCCCCGGCGTCGAGATACCGCGGGCCGTGGCCGCCCGCGCCCGGATCATGACCGGCCTCGGTCCCCCTGCCGACCCAGGCCACGGGCCCGAAAAGAGCCGCGTACCCGAAAAGAGCCACGGGCCCGAGAAGAAGAGCACCGGCTATGCCGTGACCGTCGCGCGCACGCTCAGCCGCGACCCCGCCGACCCCCGCACCCTGGCCGACTGGGCCGACCGCCTGCACGTCAGCGCCAAGACCCTGCAACGCGACTTCGTCCGCGAGTTCGGCATGCCGTACTCCCGCTGGCGCGCCCTGCTGCGGCTGCGCGCCTCACGGGTGCTGCTGGCGAACCACCAGGTGGCCGAGGTCGCCCGCCGGGTCGGCTACGCCACCCCGTCGGCCTTCATCACCGCGTTCACCAGGGAGTACGGCTGCACACCCGGCCGCTACGCAGCCCTCGCCCCAGATCAGCCCGCCAGGTGACAGGACACCTGATGGCCAGGGGCGACCTCGACCTGCGGGGGCGGCACGGTCGCGCAGGTGTCCCGCGCGAGCGGGCAGCGCGGATGGAAGGAGCAGCCGCCCGGCGGGTCGAGCGGGCTCGGCGGCTCGCCCTCCAGCGGCGCCTCGCGGTCGCCGCGCAGCGCGGGGTCGGGCAGTGGGGCCGCCGCGTGCAGCGCCTGGGTGTAGGGGTGGGCGGCGTGGCCGTACACCCGCTCCTGCGGGCCGGTCTCGACCACCCGGCCGAGGTACATGACCGCGACCCGGTCGGCCAGGTGGCTCACCACGCCGAGGTCGTGCGCGATGAACACGTAGGCCAGCCCAAGTTCGGCGCGCAGCCGTTCCAGCAGGTTGACGATCTGCGCCTGTACCGAGACGTCCAGCGCCGACACCGGCTCGTCGCACACCAGCACCTCCGGCCGCAGCGCCAGCGCCCGCGCGATGCCGACCCGCTGGCGCTGCCCCCCGGAGAGCTGGTGCGGATAGCGCCCGGCGTGGCCGGGGCCGAGCCCGACCAGTTCCAGCAGTTCGCGCACCCGCCGGTCGCGCTCGCCGCGCGGCGCGAGGTCGGGGTTGACGTCGAACGGCTCGCGCACGCTCGCCGCGACGGTCATCCGCGGGTTCAGCGAGCCCGAAGGGTCCTGGAAGATGAGCTGGACCCGCCGCCTGGCCCGGCGCAGCTCCGCGCCGCGCAGCTTGTGCAGCGGCCGGCCGAGCAGGTCCACCTCGCCGGAGGTGGGGCGTTCGTGCGCGGTGAGCATCCGGGCCAGTGTGGACTTGCCGCACCCGGACTCGCCCACCACGCCCAGCGTCTCCCCGGCGCGTAGTTCCAGGCTGACGCCGTCCACGGCCTTGAGCACCCCCACCGTACGGCGCAGCGGCCCCTTCCGCATCGGGAAGTGCTTGACCAAATCGGTCACCCGAAGGACGGTACGGCTCACGCGCTGCCCACCTTCTCCCACTCGTGGCAGGCGGTGCTCCGGCCGCCGCCGAGGTCGTGTTCCGGCGGATTGCGCTCGCAGTCCTCGATCCGGTAGCGGCACCGCGTCCGGAAGCGGCACCCCTCGTCGGGGACCGACAGGTCGGGCGGCGCGCCCGAGATGACGGCCAGTTCCCGGCCGCGCAGGTGCGGGCGGGGGATCGCGCCGAGCAGGGCCTCGCTGTAGGGGTGGCGCGGCCGGGCGAACACCTCGGCGGCGGTGGCCTGCTCGACGACCCGCCCGGCGTACATGACGGCGACGCGGTCGGCCATGTCGGCCACCACGCCCATGTCGTGCGTGATGAGCAACAGCGCGGTGCCGTGCTCGCGCTGGATGTCGCCGAGCAGGCGCAGGATCTGGGCCTGCACGGTGACGTCGAGCGCGGTGGTCGGCTCGTCGGCGATGATCACGTCCGGGCGCAGCGCGATGGCCAGCGCGATGCCGACCCGCTGGCGCATCCCGCCGGAGAACTGGTGCGGGTAGTCGCCCGCGCGGCGGGCCGCCGCCGGGATGCGGACCTGCCCGAGCACGTCCACCGCGGCGCGGCGGGCCTCGGCACGGGACATGCCGCGGTGCGCGCGGAACAGTTCGGCGATCTGGTAGCCGACGCTGAGCACCGGGTTGAGCGCGGACAGCGCGTCCTGGAAGACCATGGAGATCGTGGTGGAGCGCAGCGCGCGCCGCCGTTCCTCGGGCATGGCCAGCAGGTCCTGCCCGTGCAGCAGGACCGTTCCCGCGGTGACCCGGCCGTGCGGCGGCCGGATCAGGCCCATGATCGTGCGGGCGGTGACGCTCTTGCCGCTGCCCGACTCGCCGAGCAGCGCGAGCGTCCGCCCGGCGGCGAGCGAGAAGCCGGCTCCGTTGACGACGTGCGTGCTCCCGAGACGCACATGCAGGTCGGAGACGGTCAGTACGGGGGACTCTGGCACAGGTGCTCCTAGCGCGTCCGGGGGTCGAAGGCGTCCCGCAGCGCGTCGCCCAGCAGGACGAAGCCGAGCACCGTGACGCTCAGGAACAGCGACGGGAAGATCAGCAGGTGCGGCGCGGTGGTGAAGTACTGCTGGGCGGTGTTGAGCTGCACGCCCCAGGAGATCGCCGGGGTGCGCAGCCCGACGCCGAGGAAGGTCAGCGCCGACTCCGAGGAGATCACCAGGCCGATGTTCAGCCCGGTGAGCACCGCGACCGGGCCGAAGGAGTTCGGCAGTACGTGCCGCAGCAGCACCCGCCCGGTCCGTGCGCCGACGCCGCGGGCCGCGGCGACGTACTCGCTGCCCGCCACGGCCAGTACCGAGCCGCGCATCACCCTGGCCAGCGGCGGCCAGCCGAACAGCACCAGCACGGCCGCCACGGTGACCTCGTTGCGGACGCTGAGCGTCTGGAGGATCACGATCATGCCGACCAGCGCGGGGAAGCCGAAGAACACGTCCATGACCCGCCCGATCACCGCGTCGGCCCAGCCCCGGTGGTAGCCGGCCAGGCTGCCCAGCACGACGGCGATGACCAGCATCCCGGCGGTGGCCAGCACGGCGACCACGACGGACGAACGCGTGCCGTACACCACGGTGCTGTAGAGGTCACAGCCCTGGACGTCGAAGCCGAACGGATGTCCGGCGGTGGGCGGCTGCGCGCTGCGGACCAGGTCGCAGGCGCGGGGGTCGCCCGCGCCGAACCAGCCCGCGAACGCCTGCGGGACGGCCGCCATCGCGCTCATCAGCGCGGCCACGAAGGCGGCGATCAGGAAACCGGGCCTGCGGCGCAACCGGGACCACGCCCCACCCCCGGGAAGGGGGGTGGGCGGGATCTCAGCCGAGGCGGATACGAGGGTCGAGGACGCCATAGAGCAGATCCACCAGGAGGTTGACCGACAGGAACACGAGAACGAGCATCGTCCCGATGCCGACGACCACCGGGCCGTCGTGCTGCGGGATCGCGGTGTAGATCTGGTAGCCCAGTCCGGGCAGGTTGAAGATGCCCTCCACCAGCACGGTCCCGCCGAGCAGGTAGCCGAGGCTGACGCCGAGCAGCGAGACCACCGGTATCAGCGAGTTGCGCACCACGTGCCGGAACAGCACCGCCGTGCCGGTGAGCCCCTTGGCCACGGCGGTCTCGACGTGGTCGGCGGCCAGGCCGTCCAGCACGCTGGTGCGGGTCAGCCGGGCCACCTGCGGCAGCCCGGACAGGGCTAGGACCAGCCCCGGCAGGATGTACGCCAGCGGCCAGCCCGCCTCGACGCCGGAGACCGGCAGCCAGCCGAGCTGCACGCCGAAGACGATCTGGGTCACGTAGGCGACCACGAAGAACGGCACGCCCAGCGCGAGCGTGGTGCCGAACAGCACGGCGGCGTCGGCCGCGCCCCGCCGTACCGCGGCGACCACGCCCAGCGCCACCCCGGCGACCGCCATGATGATCCACGCGGTGCCGCCGAGCTGCGCGGTGACCGGCCAGCTCGCCGCGATGATCTCGGTCACGGGCCGGCCGGTGAAGCTCGTCCCGAGGTCGCCGCCGAGCAGTCCGCGCAGGTAGAGCCCGTACTGTACGACCAGCGGCTGGTCGAGGTGGAACCGCTCGCGCAGCGCCTGGGCCACCGAGGGGGAGATCACCTGGTTGGGCCCGGCGAGGGCCTGGATGGGGTCGCCGGGCAGGGCGTACACCGCGAGGTAGATCACGAACGTGGTGCCGAGCAGGACGGGGATCGCCATGAGCACCCTGCGCAGGACGTACGGTCCCACGTCAGAGCACCTTGACCGCCGCCAGCCGGACCCCACCAAGGAACTCCGGTCTCACCCCGCTGACCCGCTCCGAGTGTGCGAGCGCGCCGGTCGGCTGGAACAGCGGCGTCAGCGGCAGGTCCGCGAGCGCCTTGCCGGTGGCCTCGCGGGTGCGGGCCAGGACCTCCTCTTCGGGGGCCTTGGCCGCCTTGCCGAGCAGGGCGGCGAAGTCCTTGCTGTCGTAGCCGGTGACGTTGGCCGCGGAGGTCTTGGTGAAGAGCTGGTCGGCCAGCGCGTACAGGTGCGGGTAGCCCGCGCCCATGTAGAGCAGCACCGGGCCGTCGATCTTCCTGGCCTTAAGGTTGGGGTAGAGCTGGTCCACGGGCTGGGTCTGGATGCTGATGCCCTGGACGCCGAGGTTGGTGCGCAACTGGTTGCCCACCGCCTCCAGGAGTACGTTGTTCAGCCCGTCCTGGAAGGTCCACAGCTTCAGCGGGCCGGACCAGCCGCCCGCCTCGGCCAGCAGCGCGCGGGCCTTGGCCGGGTCGTAGGAGCAGGCCGCGCAGTCGGGCTCGCCGCCGCCCGGCACGGCGACCCCCGCCAGGCCCTTGGCCGGGGAGCCGAAGCCGCGCAGCAGGGTCTTGACGATGGTCTCGCGGTCGATGGCGTGCGAGAACGCCTGCCGTACGCGCACGTCGGAAAAGCGCTTGTCCCACGTCGGGAACCCGAGGTAGAGCAGCGCCGGGAAGGGCACCTCCACCAGGCGGCCCTTGAACTGCGCGGCCGCGGCGGGCAGGTTGTTGCCGGTGATGAGCGTGACGTCGATC
Source organism: Spongiactinospora gelatinilytica (assembly GCF_003236385.1). GTDB lineage: Bacteria > Actinomycetota > Actinomycetes > Streptosporangiales > Streptosporangiaceae > Spongiactinospora > Spongiactinospora gelatinilytica. The sequence continues at coordinate 11,858 of NZ_POUA01000138.1, read as the reverse complement.
GCGCCCGCGGACAGGTCGCGGTAGGCGGCTCCCTCGTCCTGGTAGGACTTCAGCTCGATCCGCTCGGCCTGTCCCTTCTCCTCCGGGTAGTTCTCATAGCGCTTGAGGGTGAGCTTGGTCGCGCCGGTGACCATCCCCGGGCCGTCCACCTGGTAGGGCCCGTTGCCGATCGGCCTGCGGTCGAAGGCGCCGGCGTCGGTGAGGGCCGCCTTGGGCACCGGCGCGAACGCCGACTGGGCCAGCATGTGCGGCAGCAGCGCCAGCGGCCTGGTCAGCGTGACCCGCAGGGTCTTCGCGTCCACCACCTCCACGCCGGACAGCGTCTTGCCGGTGGGCTTCCCCTTGGCCGGGTTCAGCTCCTCGTATCCCTTGAACGGGGCGAACATGAAGTTGTTGGTGTAGGCGTTGGGGCCGTAGGCGGTCGCGTTCCAGGAGTCGGCGAAGGACTGCGCGGTCACCGGCTCGCCGTTGTGGAAGGTCCAGCCGGGCCGGAGACCGATCGTCCAGGTGATGTTGTCGGTGGTGTCGATGGCGGCGGCCACGGCGTTCACCGCCTCCCCGCTGACCGGATCGACCCTGGTCAGCGGGGTGAACAGGGCCGTGTCCACGTTGCTGCCGACGGCCTTGCCGGGCAGCAGGTGGGACAGGAAGTAGGTGGTCACCCCCACCGAGTAGGACGAGATTCCGCGAGCTGCGCCCCCGCCCTGCGCGGGCGAGCAGGCCGTGAGGGTGAGCGTGACTGCGGTCAGTGCTCCGGCCCATCCGCGGCGTGTTCGAGGTGTCATATGTGACCTCCTGGGGGCGCTGTGGGGAGGGCACGAGAGTCCCACAGCGCGACTAGACGTGACATTGTCGAGAAGATTCAACCCCGGCGGGTGCCTTTGTCACCCAGCACAGCGTCACCCGGCTCAGCCGACCGCCGCCGACCGGTGGGTCCACCGGCCGCCGAGCAGGGTGCCCACCACCTCGATGCCGCGCAGCGCGGCCGGGTCGAGCGCGGTGGGGTCGGCGGCGGTGAGCATCAGGTCGGCGGGGTCGCCCGGCCGTACTCCGGCGCGGCCCCTGCTGGCGGCGGGCAGCGCGGCGGTCAGCGGGATCGCCTGCTCGGGGTGCCAGGCGGCGCGCTCGTCGTCGGTCCTGGCCACCGCGGAGGCGATGCCGTCCCAGGGGTCCAGCGGCGCGACCGGGGCGTCGGAGCCGAGTTCCAGCCGGGCCCCGGCGGCCAGCAGGCCGGCGTAGGCGAACGCCCGTCCGGTACGGCCGTGCCAGTGGACGTCGGCGACGTCCCGGTCGTCGGGGGCGTGCGCCGGTTGCACCCCGGCGACCAGGCCCGGCTTGGCGAACCTGGCGAAGTCCTCCTGGCGCAGCAACTGGGCGTGCTCGATCCGGCCGGGGCAACCGACGCTCTCGAAGGCGTCCAGCGCGATGCCCGCCGCCAGGTCGCCGATCGCGTGGACGGCGGGGAGCAGGCCGTGCGCGGCGGCCCTGGCCATGGTCGCGCGCAGCTCGTCCGGGCCGGTCTCCAGCAGGCCGTGGGAGTCGGTGCCGGGGTAGGGGGTCTCGCAGTAGGCGGTCCGGGTGTTCAGCGAGCCGTCCACGAAGATCTTCAGCGGGCCGACCTCCAGCAGGCCATCGGCGCCGGGCACCAGGTCGCCGGTGCGCAGCCCCGCGCCGATCGCCTGCTCCAGCCGGGCCTTGGGGATCGTGCAGGTCACGCGCACGTCGAGCCGGTGCAGGCGGGCCCGCCTGGTCCAGTCGGTGACGTTGTCGGCCAGCTCGAAGTCCTGGAACCCGACCACGCCCCTGGCCGCGGCGGCGGTGGCCGCCTCGGTGACCCAGCCGTCCAGCACGTCTTGCGACGGCGGGGGCAGTTCGGCCACCGCCGTGTAGCACTCGTGCTCGCGCAGCACCCCGGTCGGGTGGTCGCCCCGGCCGATCAGGGCGAGCGCGGCCGGGCTGAGCCAGGCGGTGTGCAGGTCCTTGCTGATCATCACGATCGGCCTGCCGGGCGCGGCGGCCTCCAGCATCGCCTTGCCGGGCCGGTCCGGCCACAGGCCGTCGCGGAAGCCGTACCCGACGCCGACGACGCCCTGGCCGGGACCGGCCGCCATCAACTCCACGGCCTCGCGGGCGGAACGCGCGCCGGTGAGGTCCACCCGCCTGCGGCCCTGCGCCCACTGGACGGCGTGTACGTGCGCGTCCCACAGTCCCGGCAGTAACGTGGCGCCCTGGACGTCCACCGACTCGTCGGCCGGCGGCGGCTCGGCGCTCACCGCGGTGACCACGCCATCGGCGATCAGTACATGGCGGACGGGCCCGCGCAGGCCGGTCCGCGCGTTGCGCAGCAGAAGAGACATGGACATGACGCTAGGAGCGAGGCCGCCGCGCGCTCATCGTTGAAAGCGGACGTCCGCCGCCCTCTCGATTGTCCCCCGGCACAGCTCGGGCGCGCTAGAGCAGGCCGGCCACGCGCAGCAGCCGGAGCTGGAGCCAGGCCACCAGCCGGTCGGTGGGGTCGGCGAGGTCCAGGTCGAACAGCTCCTGCAACCGGCGCACCCGGTAGCGCAACGTGTTCTCGTGGACCGACAGCTCGGCGGCGGCCTTGGCGGCCTCGCCGAAGGCGTCCAGGTAGGCGAGCAGGCTGGCGGCGTGCGTGGTGGAGTGCAGCGCGTCGTGCTCCAGCATCCTGCGTACCGGTTCCAGCAGCCGGTCGTGTTCGGCCCCGCCGCGCTCCACCAGGTCCAGCAGCGCGATCCGGCTGCGGACCTGCTCGTCGGTGGCCACCGCCGGGTGCGGGCCGCCGGTCTCGGCGAGCACCTGGACCACGCGTTCGGCGAGCCTGGCCGACGCCCTGGCCCGGCCGAGGCCCGGTACGACCGGCCCGACTCCGGCGTGCAGACCGACCCTGGCCGACCGCCGCACGGTCGAGGTCACCTCGGCGACGGTCTTGGCGAGCTGCCCGCCGGTGGTGCCCGGGGCCACCGGGAGCAGGGCGTGGATGCGCCCGCCGCCCGCCGTACAGGCCGACTCGGGGTGCTGCGCCTCGCAGGCCAGGCTCACCAGCTCAAGGACGCTCTCCATCTGGGCTCCCGGCTCGGCGGCCGGGGCGACCGGCGCGAACACCACCACCGCGACCGGGGTGCCGGCCGGCAGGCCCAGCCGGGCGGCGGCGGCCGTCTCGGAGGCGTAGCCCTCCAGCAGCGCGCGCAGCGTCTCGGCGCGGTGCCAGCGGCGCGGGTCGGCGGGGGTGCGGGCGCGCAGCAGGTGCAGCGCGGCGATCGGGGTGGCGTCCTCCAGCAGGCGCATGGCGTCCGGGGCCACCCGGGGCACGCCGTCCAGCACCCAGATGAAGCCGAGCAGTTGCGCGCCCGCACGCACGGCGGTGGCCAGCCGGGGCGTGTGGCCGGGGAACAGGCTGTCGAACCGGACCGGCCCGTCCGCGTTGAACACCCGGCCGTACTCGGTGCGGTTGGTCGGCCGGGTCGGCGTCCGGCGGCCCAGGATGCCCAGCTTGCGGATCTCGTCGATCTCCTGGCCGGGCAGGTTGGAGTAGCTGAGCACGTTGCCCTGCGGATCTTCGATGCAGGTGGCCCCGCCGATGGTCGCCGCGATCACGTTGGCCAGCGCGAACAGGTCGCCCATGCCGACCGAGGAGTACGTCGTGCCGGCCGCGCCCGGTCCGGAGATCGCGGCGGTCAGCAGCGCGTCGAGCTGCCGCCAGGGCAGCCGCTCGGGCGCGATCAGCAGCGCGATCTCCGCCTCCTTGGCCGCCGCGACCAGCGGGACGAGATCGCCGCCGCGATCCTTCACCACCAGCGCGCCGTAGCCCTCCAGGGCGGCCTGCCGTACCAGGCCGGGCGTGGCCGAGCCGAGCGCCAGCAGCACCCGGCCGGAGCCGGGCTCGAGGTGGTCGGCGGGATCGTGGACCACCGGCTCGCCTACCGTGACCGGCTCGCCCTCCGGCACGTACGCGGGCGACAGCACATGGCTTCCGAGCGTTTCGAGCACTTGGTCGAGCAGCGGTTGGTACGGCCTCGCCATAGAACCGTCTGCAACCATGCAGGCAAGGCTCTCACCGGGTTGACGGTTCCGACAAGCCTCCACCGCCCACGTTGGGACCTGCGACGATGCCCGGAGCGGCGGTCTGCGCGCACACTGGGGCGTGCTCGACGAACTCGACTCCGTCCCGTCCTTCGACCGATTCGCCACCGTGGACGAGGTCCACGGCAGGCTGGCCGCCCTCGCCGAGGCCCATCCGGACATCGCCACCCTGCGCAGGGTCGGCACCTCCCGGCTCGGCGACCCGCTGATGTGCCTGACGGTCGGCGACGCCCCGCGACACGCGATCGTCGCGGCCGGCCCGCACCCCAACGAGCCGATCGGCGGCCTGACCGTCACCCACCTGGCGGCCCGGCTGTGCGCCGACGCCGGGCTGCGCCGCGCCACCGGCTACACCTGGCACCTGGTGGGCTGCCTCGATCCCGACGGCACCCGCCTGAACGAGGGCTGGTTCGCCGGGCCGTTCACCAGGTCCCACTACGCCGCGCACTTCTACCGGCCCGCGCCGGACGAGCAGGTCGAGTGGACCTTCCCGTTCACCTACAAGCGCTGCTACTTCGACCGGGTGCTCCCCGAGACGCAGGCGCTGATGCGGCTGATCGACGACGTGCGGCCGGCGTTCTTCACCACCCTGCACAACGGGGAGTCCGGCGGCGTCTTCTACTACCTGAACCGGCCGGTCCCGGCGCTGCACGCCGTCCTTTCCGACCTGCCCGGCCGGTACGGCGTGCCACTGCACGCCGGGGAGCCCGAGCATCCCGCCGTCAGGTCCTTCGAGCAGGCGATCTACCAGGCCCCCACGATGGAGGACGCCTACGACTACATGGAGGCCAACGGCCAGGACCCGGTGCCGCACATCGGCGGGGCGGCCAGCGACTCCTACATCAAGAGGTACGGCGCGCTCGGGCTGACCGCCGAGATCCCGTACTGGACCGACCCGTCGGCGGGCGACACCTCCCCGGCCGGGCGTTCGTACCGGGAGCTGATCGGGGAGCACGCCGAGCGGGTCCGCGAGACCCACGACGCGCTTGAGGCGACGCTCGCCGCCGTGGCGTCCGACCTGGTGACGCGCTCGCCGTTCCTGCGGGCCAGCCGGGCGTTCATCCCCATGCTGGCCGGGATGGCCGAGACCGACGCGCTGCGGGCCGGCGATCCGGCGAGCGACCGGCCCGCGACCGTGGCCGAGGAGTCCTCCTGCCGGGACGGGCTGTCCAGCGCGCGGCTGCGGTTCGGCGGCATCCTGCTCCGGGCGCTGGCCGGGGAGCTGGCGATCGGCAACGGCACCCCGGCCATCCGCGCCGCGCACGGGCGGCTGGCCGAACTGCACGCGCTGTGGTGCGTGGACAGCGACCGCGTCCCGGCGCGGGTGATCCCGATCCACGACCTGGTGGCGATCCAGTACGGTGCCGTCCTGGCGGGGGCCGCCCACGCCTGACTCATGGACGCTGGTGGGCGCGGCGCATGGCCGCGGCCAGCACCGGGTCGGTGAGGCCGGCGATCACGCGTTCGGCGATCTCGGCGGGCTTGTCCTGGCTGAGCTTGGCCTTGCCGACCACCCGGTCCGGCACCAGCCGGAACCCGGTCACCGCGGGCAGCAGCTTGTGCGCGTACTCCTCGGCCGACGCCAGCCGGAAGGGCTCGGCCCGGTCGCGCTCGTAGTGGTCCACGCTGTCGGACAGCACCTGGTAGGTCTCTCCGGGGTCCAGGATCTCCGGCGTCCCGTACAGGTGGACGGTGACGTAGTTCCAGGTCGGCACGTACGGCGTGGCCTGGTACAGGGTCGGGGAGATGTACCCGTGCGGTCCCTGTACGACCACGGCGATCCGGCGCTCACCGAGTTCGTGCAGTTCGGCATCGGTCCGGGCGAGATGCCCGACGATCTCCGGCCCCGCCGTCGCGGGGTCGGGGATCACCGGCGCGTGCGACACCACCGGCCCGCCGTCACTGACCAGCAGGGCCCACCCCTGATCGGCGATCAGCGCCCGGATCTCGGCGGGGTCGTCGAGGGCGAAGATCGGTACTTCCAGCATGGGAGACAGCAAACCGGTGCGGCCGACGCGCTGTCAGCGTTGGGAAGGACAAGCGCGCGGGCCCTGCCTTGCGGTTTACGATGAAAGGCGTCTTTTCGGGGTGTTCAGCGGACATGCTGGACGACCAGAACCGACGAACCGGCCTTGAACACCTCCAGCGCCTGCTCAGCTAATAACTACATATGTGTATGATGAGACACCGATGTCGCAAATTAGACGGATATGTCGCACATGGCAGTGAGCAGGGACCAGATCCTCACCAAGGCCACCGAGCACCTCAACCACTCCCCGGCCGCCTCCATGGCGGAGATCGCGCAGAGCGTGGGCATCAGCCGGGCGACCCTGCACCGGCACTTCGCCACCCGCGAGGCGCTGATGGTCGCGCTGGGCTGGCGGGCGCTGGACGCCTGGCAGGGCGTCCACGAGCGCATCGGCCTGGGCGAGACGCCTGCCGGTGAGCGCCTGGAGGAGACCCTGCACGCCCTGCTCATCGCCCAGATCGAGGCCGCGGAGAACTATGGTTTCGCGCTCACCGAGCAGGCCATGGAAACCGATCGGGCCCTGGTCACGCGGGCGGAGGAACTGGAGGCCAAGGAGATCGAACTGATCTCCGCCTGCCAGCGAGCGGGCATCCTGCGCGCCGATTTCCCCCCCATCTGGGTGAGCAACACCCTGTACGGCCTGCTGCTCGCCGTACGAGAGAGCCTGCGGCGCGGCGACGTCGCCCGGCGGGACATCCCCCGCCTCGTACTCGAAACATTCCTCCGGGGGACCACTTCATGACGCGTACCTCCGCCGCCCCGGCCACCGGCCGCTGGGCGGCCCTGGCCGTGCTCTCGGCCAGCCTGCTGATGGTCGTGATGGACATGACCATCCTGAACGTCGCACTGCCGGAGATCTCCTCCGACCTGCAACCGAGCGCGGTGCAACTGCTGTGGATGGTCGACGTCTACTCCCTGGTCGTGGCCGGGCTGCTGGTCACGGTCAGCTCGCTGGGCGACCGCTGGGGCCGCAAACGCATGCTCATCGCGGGTTTCACCGTCTTCGGCGTGGCCTCCGTCGCCGTGCTGTGGGCCGACTCCCCGGCCACGGTCATCGCGGTGCGGGCGCTGCTCGGCATCGGCGGGGCGATGATCATGCCCTCCACCCTGTCGATGATCCGCAACCTGTTCACCGATCCGCGGGAGCGCGCCACCGCGCTCGGGATCTGGGCGGCCATGGCCGCGGTCGGCAGCGCGCTCGGCCCGATCATCGGCGGCCTGCTGCTAGAGGCGTTCAACTGGCAGGCGGCGTTCCTGGTCAACGTGCCGGTGATGGTCGTGGCGATCGTGGCCGGGCTGCTGTTGCTGCCCGAGTCGCGCGACCCGAACCCCGGCCGCTGGGACGCCCTCGGCACGGTACTGTCCATGGGCGGCATGGTCGCCCTGGTCTACGCCATCAAGCACCTCGCCACCGAAGGGCTCGACGCCCAGTCCATCACCGCGACGCTGATCGCCGCGATCGCCCTGACCTGGTTCGTACGGCGGTGCCTGCGCCGGCCCGACCCCATCCTTGAGGTCAGGCTGTTCCGCAGCGGGTCGTTCAGCGCGGGTACCCTGGCCGCGCTCTCCACCTCGATCGCGATGGGCGGCGTGCTGCTGCTCATGGTCCAGTGGATGCAGCTCATCAAGGGCTACTCGCCGGTTCAGACCGGCCTCGCCATGCTGCCCATGGCGGTGGGCGCGGCGGTGGTCTCCCCGCTGGCCGCAGCTCTCGGCGCCCGGATCGGCGCGCGCACGGTCCTGGCGGGCGGGCTGGTGGTGTCCGCGCTCGGCTTCCTGCTGCTCTGGATCATGCCGCTGAGCTACCCTTCGGTGGCCGCCGGCACCGTACTGATCGGCGCGGGGATGGGCTCGCTGGCCATCGCCTCGGCGGTGATCATGGCGGGCGCGCCCGCGGCCAAGGCGGGCAGCGCGGCGGCCATCGAGGAGACCTCCTACGAGGTCGGCGGCGCGCTCGGCGTCGCCGTGCTGGGCAGCGTCGCCGCCGCCCTCTACCGGGCCGAACTCCCCACGGGCGCGGTCCACGCCGTCCGCGAATCCCTGGGCGGCGCGCTCTCGGTCGCCCGCGAGACCGGCTCCGCCGCCCTCGCCACCCAGGCCAAGGCCGCCTTCACCGACTCCCTGGCGATGACCGGCCTGTACGGCGGCGCGCTCATGCTGGTCGCCGCCGTCATCGTCTGGTACCTCACCCCCGCCCGGCTCGACCTCGGCGCGGCCCAGCACTGACCCCCGCCGCTCAGTCCACCTCCACGTCGTCGAGGAAGTGCAGCAGGTGGGAGAGCACCCGCAGGCAGCCGGCGATCTCGGCCTCGGTCAGGTCGCCGGCCGCCCGCCGGAGCACCGCGCGCTCGCGGTCGATCACGGCGGTGATGGCCGCCGTGCCCTCATCGGTGAGCCGGACCAGCGTGGCCACGGGCGTTCCGCCAACGCCACCGAGCCGTTCCGGCCGGCCGACGACCTCGCCGCGCTGCTGCGCCACCTCGGCACCGGCCCCGCCGTGCTGGTCGGCGGCGAGGGTGATCCGACCGTGCCGGTGCGCGACACCTGGGCGCGGGTGCCGAAGATCGACGTGCCGGTCCTGACCGTGCACGGGGCCCTGGACGCGTCCGACCACATCGACATGGCAGACCGGGTCGCCCGGAGCGTCCCGGACGGGCGCGCGGTCACCATCGACGGCGCCGCGCACTATCCCGACATGGAACGACCGGAGGTCTACAACGAGATCCGTGCGGAGGGTTGTGACCATCTCTCCGGGCGACGCGGATCGTATATGATATCGTTGATCGCGTGCCCTCCAGCGACTCGATCGACTCCCCTGAGGCCGCCGTGGGCCTCGCCCCCGTCCTCCGGGGGACGGCCGTCACCGTCACCGGTGAGGTGCCGGCCGGCGCGCTCGGCGTCGCGCTCACCCACGAGCACCTGCTGACCGACTTCGCCCCGCCCGCCGACACCCCGGAGTCCTGGGCGGCCACCGGCCGCACCCGGCCCACCGCCGCGGGACTGCTCCGCCTCTACCGGGCCCCGCTCACCATGGAGATCCTCGGCGAGATCGCCATGGGCGCGCCCAACCGGGACGACTGGCTGCTCGGCGACGAGCACCTGGCGGCGGACGAGCTGGCCGCGTTCCGCCGGGCCGGTGGCGGCACGCTGGTGGACGGCACGGCCATCGGCCTCGGCCGCGATCCGGCCGCGCTGCGCCGCATCTCGGCGGCCACCGGGGTGGCCATCGTGATGGGCTGCGGGTGGTACCACCCCGGGTGGGCGGACGGGCTCGCCGGGCGTGACGTGGCGAGCCTGACCGACGAGATCGTCCACGACCTCACCGACGGCGTGCACGGCGTCCGGGCCGGGATCATCGGCGAGATCGGCGCCCTCGATCCGGACGATCCGGTCGCACGGGTGGTCCTGGCCGCGGCGGCGCGGGCGTCGGCGGCCACCGGGGCGGCGATCTCGCTCCGCCGTACCGAGGACGCGGCGGCCCAGCGGCGGGTGCTCGACCTGCTCGCCGAGCAGGGCGCGGACCTCACGCGCGTCGCGGTGGGCGGCTGCGACACGCTGGCCCCCCGCCCCGACGACCTCGAACCGCTCCTCGAACGCGGGGTGTTCGTCCGCTTCGACGGGCTCGGCCGGCTGCCCTCCGCGCTGAGCGTGTCCGACGACCAGGACGTCGCCACCGCCGTGCTGGAACTGGCCCGGCGCGGGCACGCCGGGCACGTCCTGCTGTCCCAGGGGGTCGCCGCCAAGTCGCACCTGCTCGCGTACGGGGGCGGCGGTTACGGCTTCGTCCTCCAGCAGTTCGTTCCCTACCTGCGCATGCTCGGCGCGGACGACGCCCTCATCGAAACGGTCACCGTGACGAACCCGGCCCGGCTCCTCGCCGTCCCGGCGAGGACGCCCCCGAGACCGCCGAACCGCTCACGCTCGCCGACCTCGCCCGCACCCGGCACGGCCGCCCCAACGCCGACAACGACCTGATGGGCGACTTCGACGAACTGCTCCCCGAAGTGCTCGCCTTCGCGCACCACGGCGGCGGCACGCTGGTCGAGGTCACCCCCATCGGCGTGGGCCGCGACCCCGAGTCCCTGCTGCGGCTCTCCCGCGCGAGCGGCTTCAACATCGTGATGGGCGGCGGCTGGTACGCCCCCGCCTTCCACCCCGCCGACATGTCCGAGCGTGACGTTGACCGGCTCACCGACGTCATCGTGCGCGACATCGTCATCGGGGCCGACGGCACCGGCGTACGCTCCGGCGTGATCGGCGTGATCGGCGTGATCGGCGTGATCGGCGAGGTCGGCGAGGTCGGCGAGGTCGGCGAGGTCGGCGAGGTCGGCGAGGTCGGCGAGGTCGGCGAGGTCGGCGCGGAGTCCGTGCCGCTGACCGCCGGCGAGCTGAAGAGCGTCCGCGCCGCCGGGCGCGCCAGCCGGATCACCGGCGCGCCCGTCACCTTCCACTTCGGCGGTGTCGGCGAGGAGAAGTTCCGGGTGCTGGACATCCTGGAGGAGGAGGGGTCGCCCCGTCGAACATCGTCTTCGGCCACGGCATGGACGTCCTCACCGACCCCGCCTTCGCCGACCGCCTGCTCGGCCGCGGCGTCTTCGTGGAGTTCGACTTCCTGGCCTCGCCGGGCAGCCCGTGGGGCCATCTGGTGCTGACCAGCGACCACAAGGTCATCCGCGGCATCGCGGACCTGATCGAGCGCGGGTACGGCGGGCAGATCGTGCTGGGGCACGACGTGTGCCAGAAGATCCAGCTCCGGAAGTACGGGGGCAAGGGGTACGACTACATCCCGCGCCATTTCCTGCCCGCACTGCGCCGCCTCGGCGTCGGCGAGGACGCCGTCCACGCCCTCATGGTCGGCAACCCGGCACGCGCCCTGGCCTTCACCTCGCCGTGTATTGATGGTCTGTAGTGCTACAGCCTGGACACGGCCATCGGCGAGACCGAATCGACGACGGATATGTCCATGCGCTTCGCGCCTGATGTGGCATTGAATCATCCACGGCGGCTGGAGTGACGAAGCATGGGAAGGATAAGGGGTGCCGCGCGCCTGCGATGCGGCGTGGCACTCGTCTTCTCAGCACCGTGGCCTCCGCCGTAGAAGGAGACAGCAATGCGCATGTTACGCACCCTCGCATTACCCGCCGCCCTGGTGGCCGGGCTTTCGCTGGTCCAGGCCCCACTCGCCGCCTCGGCCGCGACGACGGCCACTTCCGCCTTCGCCCTGACCCTGACCGGCGGCTCCTGCGAACCCCTCGCCCGCCGGTTCCTCTGCTCGGTCGCGAGCAGCGGCGGGGTCGCGCCGATCGCCACCCGCTGGTTCGTGAACGGCAACCACATCGCGGCCTACGACAACCGGAGTTTCGTCGGGATCGGCTGCCAGCCCACTTTCGGGTACACCATCCGAGCGGTGATATCCGACGCCACCGGCGCGTCCGTCGAGTACAACACGTCGCAGACCTGCCGATCCGGCAACCCCTGACGATCCGAGGCGGGGCGGTCACCGACCGCCGGTGAACACCGCCCAGTCGATCTCGGGCACCGCGATCCCCGCCTTTTCCGCATACGCCAGCGAACGCGCCCTGCCGTCCTTGATCCACTCCTCGAATGAGGCCGGTTCATGGCGTCCGGACGGGCGCGTGCCTGGAATGCGTTCGGCGCTGAACGTCCATTCCCGGCCCGCCCCGTCCGGACGCCATGAACCGGCCTCATTCGAGGAGTGGATCAAGGA
>NZ_POUA01000137.1 GCF_003236385.1 Spongiactinospora gelatinilytica | reverse complement strand
GGCCAGGGCCAGCGCCACCGACGCGCCCCAGATGCCCGCCCCTGCCACCACCACCGACCTCATGCCTTCCATAATCGAACAATGGCGGAGTCGTCACAGACCATGGAACGCGGGCTACGGCTGTTGCGGCTGCTCGCGGACGGGCACGGCGGGCGCACGCCCTCGGAGCTGGCCGGCGCGCTCGGGCTGAGCCGCCCGGTGTTCTACCGGCTGCTGACCACGTTGCAGAGCGAGGGGTTCGCCCGCCGCGACGGGCGCGGCCGGGTGCATCTGGGGTTCGGCGTGCTGGCACTGGCGCGGGCGGTGCATCCGCTGCTGCGCGCGGCGGCGCTGCCCACGCTGCGCGCCCTGGCCGAGGGCGCGGGCGCGACCGCGCACCTGACCGTGGCCGAGGGGGACGACGGGCTGGCCGTGGCGGTGGTGGAGCCGTCCTGGACCGACATGCACGTGGCCTACCGGGAGGGCGCCCGGCATCCGCTGACCAGCGGCGCGGCGGGGCTGGCGATCCTCGCGCTGCGCGAGGGCCGGGGCGGCTACCAGGTCACCGAGGGCCAGCTCCAGGAGGGGGCGCGCGGCCTGGCCGCGCCGCTGGGCGGCCCGCCGGGGCTGGAGGCGTCGGTCGGGGTGGTCACGTTCGGGCCGCTGGACTCCGCCGTGGCCGGGCCGCGGGTACTGGCCGCCGCCGAGGAGCTGTCCCGGGCGCTCGCTTGACAATCCTTTGCCAACATCAGAGGGTCGTACGTATATAGGACATACGTGTCCGATAAACGGACGAGCCCGGAGTTGACAGGCATGCCGTATTACCGAGTCGTCGGCGAGGTACCACGTAAGCGCCATGTCCAGTTCAGGCGGCCGGACGGCGGCCTGTACGCCGAGGAGCTGATGGGCGAGGAGGGCTTCTCCTCCGACTCCTCGCTGCTCTACCACCGGCATCTGCCCACCGCGATCCTCAAGTCCGAGGCGGTCGCCGAGGAGCCGCGCACCGGGCTGGCGCCCAACCTGCCGCTGTCGCCGCGCCACTTCCGCACCACCGAACTCCCCGAGACCGGCGACCTCGTCACCGGCCGGCACCTGCTGGCGGGCAACGCGGATGTCCGCATTTCGTACGCTTCGGCGCGCAGCGCGAGCGAGCTGTACCGCAACTCCATGGGCGACGAGTGCGTCTACGTCCAGAGCGGCCAGGTCCGGCTGGAGACCACCTACGGGGCGATCGACGCGGGTCCCGGCGACTACCTGGTGATCCCGACCGGCACCATCCACCGGTGGGTCCCCGCGGGCGAGCCGGTGACGGTGCTCGCCGTACAGGCCGCCGGGCACATCCGCCCGCCCAAGCGCTACCTGTCGCAGTACGGGCAGTTCCTGGAGCACGCCCCCTACAGCGAGCGCGACCTGCGCGCGCCCGCCGAGCCGCTCCAGCGGGAGGGCACCGATGTGCCGGTGCTGGTCCGCACCCGGGGCGGGCTGACCCGGCTCACCTACAAGAACCACCCGTTCGACGTCGTGGGCTGGGACGGCTTCCTGTACCCGTACGCCTTCAACATCGCCGACTTCGAGCCGATCGTGAAGCGCACGCACGCGCCGCCGCCCGTCCACCAGACGTTCGAGGGCCCGGGGTTCGTGATCTGCTCGTTCTGCCCGCGCCCGCTGGACTTCCACCCCGAGGCGGTACCGATCCCCTACAACCACCACAACGTGGACTCCGACGAGTTCATGTTCTACGTGGGCGGCGACTACAGCGCCCGCAAGGGCTCCGGCATCGACATCGGGTCCATCTCGCTGCACCCGGCCGGGTTCACGCACGGGCCGCAGCCGGGCGCGGTCGAGGCGGTCGTGGAGGCGGTGTCCCGTGGGGTCAGCACCACCAGCGAGCTGGCCGTGATGATCGACACCTTCCGCCCGCTGGATCTCGGCCCCGCCGCGCCGGCCTGTGAGGATTCGGCCTACGCTTGGACTTGGGCCCGTTGACGACATGTTGGAGTACGGGATGAACCGGCTCTTTACGGATCTGGTGGACGACGCCGGACTGTTCCCGCCCACCTCGCTGCCCATGGGCGACGCCCTGGCCAGGCATCAGGCCGACCAGGCGGCCGGCAGCCCGGTGCTCACCCACCGGTTCCTGTGCCCGGCCAGCCGGGTGCCCGACCTGCTGCGGCACGAGCCCGGGGACATCCGGCTCGGCCTGATCATGGACACCGACCAGCCGCCCGACCTCGACGGCCTGACGGTGGAGCTCGTGGAGCTCAAGATGCCGTCGGGCGCGCTGGTGCCCGGCCCGCGCGGCGAACGGCTGGTGCCCTGGCTGCCCCCGGACGCCCGGCTGTTCGTCGAGGTCCCGGCGGGCTCGCCGCCCGCCCAGGTGACCGCCGGGGTCGGGCTGAAGGTCCGCTGCGGCGGCCTGACGCCCGAGGCGTTCCCGAGCACGCACGAGCTGGGCGCGTTCATCCGGCACTGCGTCCGCGACGGCATCCCGTTCAAGGCGACCGCCGGGCTGCACCACGCGGTACGCCACCCCGACCCGTCCTTCGGCGTCTACCGGCACGGGTTCCTCAACCTCGTGCTCGCGGTGAGCGCCGCCGTCGAGGGTCGCGATCCGGTGCCGGTCCTGGAGCTGGGCGACCCCGCCGAGCTCGTCGCCCTGGCGCAGGCGACGACGGAGGAGACCGCCGAGCGGACCAGGGATCTGCTCGTCTCCTACGGCTCGTGTTCCACCTCCACCCCCCTTGACGACCTGGCCGAACTCGGCCTGATCCCCCGTATCACGCGCGCGAAGGAGTCTCGGTGACCATCCCGACGCCCGGCTTCGGCCTGGACAACCTGCCCTACGGGGTGTTCGCCCCCAGCGGCGAGCCGCCGCGGGCGGGCGTCAGATTCGGCGATCACGTCCTGGACCTGGCGGCGGCGCTGGGCGACGAGGTGTTCGCGGCGGGCAGCCTCAACCCGTTCCTGGCGCGCGGGCGCGCCTTCTGGGACGACACCCGCGGGCGGGTGCGCGACCTGCTGGCCGCCGGCGAGGACCGGCACCTGATCCCGTTGCACCAGGTCACCATGCTGCTGCCGGTCGAGGTCGCCGACTACGTCGACTTCTACTGCTCGCTGGAGCACGCCTCCAACGTCGGCCGGATGTTCCGCCCCGACCAGGAGCCGCTGAAGCCGAACTGGCGGCACCTGCCGGTCGGCTACCACGGGCGGGCCGGCACGGTCGTGGTGTCCGGCACCCCGGTCACCCGGCCCAACGGGCAGCGCAAGGCCGGTGACGTGGGCCCGACGGCCAAACTCGACATCGAGGCCGAACTCGGGTACGTGGTGGGCGCGCCGAGCGCGTTCGGTACGCCCGCCGGGGCGTTCGCCGACCACGTCTTCGGCGTCACGCTGCTCAACGACTGGAGCGCCAGGGACATCCAGGCGTGGGAGTACGTGCCGCTGGGGCCGTTCCTGGGCAAGTCGTTCGCCACGTCGATCTCGCCGTGGGTGACGCCGCTGGCGGCGCTCGAAGCGGCGCGGGTGCCCGGGCGGGAGCAGGATCCACAGCCTGTGGATTACCTGCGGCGGTCGGCCCCCTGGGGGTTGGACCTCGCGCTGGTCGTGGAGCTGAACGGCGAGCCGGTCACGCGCCCGCCGTACCGGGAGATGTACTGGACTCCGGACCAGATGCTCGCCCACCTGACCGTCAACGGAGCCTCGCTGCGCACCGGCGACCTGTTCGCCAGCGGCACGGTGTCCGGCCAGGAGCCGGGGCAGCGCGGCTCGCTGCTCGAACTCACCTGGAACGGCGCCGAGCCGATCAAGCTCCCCGGCGGCGAGACGCGGACCTTCCTGGAGGACGGCGACACGGTGACGATCACCGCGACCGCTCCGGGAGCGGACGGGGGGCGGATCTCCTTGGGCGAGGTGTCCGGAACGATCCTGCCCGCGCGAGACGCCTGATGAACGGCATATGACGGGCTGATCACGAACGTTCCGACGTCCACGCCACCGGCGTTACCGTAGACGTCCGGGGAACTTTTACGCGCCCCCGCGCGTTGAACCCCACAGGAGGGCCGAAGCATGGACGACTGGGTCATCTGGTTGATCCTCGCCGTGGTCCTGGGCGCCGCCGAGATCCTGACGATGACGGCCGCCCTGGGGCTGCTCGGGGGAGCCGCCGTGATCACTGCCATCGCCGCCGCGCTGGGCCTGCCCGTTCCTTTCCAGCTTGTGGTGTTCACTTTGGCCAGCGCCGCCGGGCTTATGCTGGTCCGCCCGATCGTCGCCCGCCACCTGCGCCAGCCTCCCCGGGCACAGCGCTTCGGGGTCGAGGCCCTGGTGGGGCAGACCGCGTACGTCGTCGCCGAGGTAACCGGGCGCGCCGGGCGGGTACAGATCGGCGGAGAGGAATGGTCGGCCCGCGCCTATGACGAAACCCTCGTCATCCCGGAGGGCGCGACCGTAGACGTGTTGAAGATCGAGGGCGCAACGGCCCTCGTATATCCGCGGGAGTGAACACATGGATCCCCTGCTCATAGTCGGCGCCGTCATCGTCCTGTTCGTCGTGATCACGGTGCTCAAGTCGATCCGCATCGTGCCGCAGGCCCGGGCGAGGAACGTCGAACGGCTCGGCCGCTACAGCCGCACGCTGAAGCCCGGCATGAACTTCGTGATCCCCTACATCGACCGGGTCTATCCGATGATCGACCTGCGCGAGCAGGTGGTGTCCTTCCGCCCGCAGCCGGTGATCACCGAGGACAACCTGGTCGTCGAGATCGACACCGTGCTCTACTTCCAGGTCACCGACCCCCGGGCGGCGGCCTACGAGATCGCCAACTACATCCAGGCGATCGAGCAGCTCACCGTCACGACGCTGCGTAACGTCATCGGCTCGATGGACCTGGAGAGCACGCTCACCTCCCGCGACACCATCAACAGCCAGCTCCGCGGGGTGCTGGACGAGGCCACCGGCAAGTGGGGCATCCGCGTCAACCGCGTCGAGATCAAGGCGATCGACCCGCCCAAGACGATCAAGGACGCGATGGAGAAGCAGATGCGCGCCGAGCGGGACAAGCGCGCCGCCATCCTCAACGCCGAAGGCCAGCGGCAGTCCCAGATCCTCACCGCCGAAGGTGAGAAGCAGAGCAACATCCTGCGCGCCGAGGGTGAGCGCACCGCCGCAATCCTGAAGGCGGAGGGCCAGTCCCAGGCGATCGACCAGGTCTTCCAGGCCGTCCACCGCAACGACCCCGACCCCAAGCTGCTCGCCTACCAGTACCTCCAGGTGCTGCCGCAGCTCGCGCAGGGCGAGAACAACACGTTCTGGGTCATTCCGAGTGAGGTGACCTCGGCGTTGCAGGGCGTCTCCAAGGCGTTCACCCAGGCGCTCCCGCCGTCGGAGGCGACCCGCGAGAGCGCCACCAGCGGCGCGTCCGAGGCCGCCTCGGCAGCGGCGGCCGAGGCCGCCCGCGCGGCCCGGGCCGCCGAAGAGGCCGTGGCCGACGCCACCGCCCCAGAAGCCACCACAGGGCCTCGCCAACTCGACGCCGCCCCCAACCCGGTCGCCGACCCCTTGCAGGACAACCAGCAGGAACGCCACCCCGAACACCGCGCCTAACGGCGCCTCCCCCCGCCACCAGCCGCACGGCCGGGCCGCCGTACCGGGCGTGATGGTGCTACCAGGCGGGCCACCGCGCCGCATCGGCGGCGGCAGCGACCGCGCGAACCAGGCCAGCCGTACCGGACCCTGCCGTACGGCCAAGGCCGCCGTACCGGGAACGGCCGGCGGGCGTGATGGTTCAGGCGGTCACCAGGCGGACCGGGCCGCGGCGGCCCTCGACGACGGCGACCAGCATGGGGCGGGCGCTGGGGAAGACGTCCAGGCCGACGCCGACCATGGCCAGGTCGTCGCGGACCGTCGCCGGGTTGGGATGTCCGGCGGCGAACGAAACCAGCCGTACCGGAGGGAGCCCCGACGCGCCCGGGTGCGCGGTGCTCCCCCACTGGATCAGGAACGGCACGATGCTCCCGGCGCGCGGCGGGGTCAGCCGCCATTCGAGGATCGCGGCCCCGTTCGCGGACGCGCGGCTCATCTCCAGCACCTCACCCAGGTCGTAGCCCTCGGCCCTGGCCTTGCCCGCCTGCTCCTCGATGTCGGTCGCCGCCACCGCCCAGGTGGTCAGTGAGGCCCCGGCCAGCGCGTCCACCCCGAACCACCGGCCCGCGGCCGGCGCCGGTTGCTCCGGGTCGGGCCCGACGATCTCCAGGTACCGCCGCCCGCCCAGGCCGATCAGCCGGTTGTGGGTGCCGTACCCGAGGTGCCTGCCGCCCTCGGCGGCGCGTACTCCGAGCCGGTCGGCGAGTTCGGCGACCGTCGCGTCGAGATCCGGTGTGGCGTACACCAGGTGGTCGAGCATCGGCTCCTCCTCAATCCTGAAGCTCTGTCCTCAGGCGCCTGCCGCCGCCGATAAGCCCTGAACGTGGACGCCTACCCGCTTCTCCCTCCGGCACGCCCGTTCAGCCGTACCGTTCCTCGTGGGCGGCCTGGGCCGCGAGCACGGCGTCACCGTGCTGTTCCGCCCACAGCCCGAACGACTCGATCGGCCCGAGCAGACTGCGGCCGAGCCCGGTCAGCGCGTACTCCACCCGGGGCGGCGACTCCGCGTAGACCGTCCGGGCCACCAGCCCGTGGTACTCAAGGCGGCGCAAGGTCTCGTTCAGCACCTTCGGGCTGATCCCGCCGATCCGCGCGCGCAGCTCCCCCGGCCGGTCGCGCGCAGTTCCCCCGGCCGGTACGGCCGGTGCCGCAGCGCCCAGACGGTGACCGCGCTCCAGGTGTTGGACATCAGCTGGAAGGCCAGGCGAGCCCGGCAGTCGGCAAGAAAGGGCGCCTCCGTCGCGGCACCGGAAAGCATCTGAAGCTACCCCCACATCACACACCAATCGGTGCCTATCACGCTTCTTATCGTCATCCCCAGTGAACCCGATCTGAGGAGGACAAATGCGTATCGGCATTCTCGGCGCGGGCGGCATGGCCGACGCTCTCGGCGGCCAGTGGGCCAGGGCCGGGCACGAGATCATGGTGTCGAGCAGGGACGCGGGCAAGGCCGCGGCCCTCGCCCGGCGGATCGGGCCCGCCGCCGGGGCGGGCTCGTTCGCCGAGGCGGCCGGCTTCGGCGAAGCCGTACTGGTGGCGATCCGCTAAGAGGGCGTCCTGGACGTGGTCCGGACCGCCGCCCCCGCGCTCGCCGGAAAGGCCGTCATCGACTGCGTCAACCCGATCGATCAGGGCGTACTGCTGAACGAAGGCGGACCGTCCGCCGCCCGGCAGATCGCCGAAGCCGCGCCGGGGGCACGGGTCGTGAAGGCGTTCGACCTGTGCCACGAGGACGTGTGGCGGATGACGCCACCGGTGTTCGGCGGGCGGGAGCTGGCCGTACCGGTCTGCGGCGACGACCCGGCCGCGACCGAACTGACCCGGCGGCTGGTCCGCGACCTCGGCTGCGACCCCCTGGACGGCGACGGCCTGGCCCGCACCGGCCTGCAGGAGGCCACCGCCGCCTTCATGATCGGCCTCTGGTTCACCGGGGCCGACGCACAGGCCGTCCTCCCGCCGCTCGCCCACGCCTTCGGCGCCTGACCTCAGAGCGTCAGGACTGGGCGATGAAGTGCAGGATCACGTTGTGTACGTGGTGGCTCTTCTCATCACCCCGGAACTCGACCTCGTACACGTGCGTGCCCACATTGAGCGCGATCGAGCCGGAGGAGAAGAACGACCCCGCCCAGGACTTGTTACTGACCACGCTCACGCTCGTGATCTTCGAGTACGGAATGCTGGTGATCGCGATCTTCTTGCCCACGAACGACTTGTCCTGGACGATGACCCGCTGGTTGGTGAGCCCGAGGAACCCTGTCCCTGCGCCGATCGCGTCGTAGACGGCGATGATCTGCTCGCCGGGCATGAGCCCGCTCTGGATCTGCTTGAGCTGCTCGGGACGGTCATGGGGAATGGACTGTGCCACATTGCACTCCCGGGGGCCGGTGATCGACACCTCGAATGCTAAACGGCCACCGGCTACAGCGCGGAGGGACGGATGGCGCGGTGATCCTCTCCCGCCACGTGATGCCGCCGTTCTTCAGGGCTGAACGGGCGGTGGGCGATGGTGCAGACATCCGCGAGCGGGTCGGCGACCCGGCTCAGCCGCCACGGCCGCAGGGTGGCGTCGAAACCGCCGCTGGCCAGGATCGTGCCGTCCGGGCTGAACGCCATCTTGAGACGCCGCCGACGACGCCCGCGGCGGCGAGTACGGCGGGCAACTCCAGCCCCGCCACCGCCACGGGCGCGAGCGTCCCGGCGCACAGGCCGGTCAGCAGCACGCGCGGCATCGCCCGCGCCGCTTCCTCCGCGGATCGCGCCCGCAACCGGGCGACTCACGCGCGCGCTCCCTGCCGGACCTGTTCCCGGGCCTCGTCGTTCTCCCGAGCCTCGTCGTTTCGCATGCCCCGCCCGCCTGACCGCCGGATCGACGGGACAACATGTACCGCAGGACTCTCACCCAACGCTACCGAATCACGGCAATCCGTAGTTGCGGCGGGCGGTCGTGACGGGTGGTCAGCGGCCGGCGTGCGGCATGTGCTGGGCCGGGATGACGCCGAGCCGACCGGCCTGGTAGTCCTCCATGGCCTGGACGAGTTCGGCCCTGGTGTTCATCACGAACGGGCCGTACTGCGCCACCGGCTCCTTGATCGGCCGGCCGCCGAGCAGCAGTACCTCCAGGTTTGGCTCGGCCGAGGGCTGCTTGGTGTCGGCCGCCACGGTCAGTCCCTGGCCCGGCCCGAACACCGCCAGTTGCCCCTTGCGCACCGGCCGCCGCTCGCCGCCGACGCCGCCCTGACCGGCCAGGACGTACGCAAGGGCGTTGAACTCCCGGCTCCACGGCAGGTCGAGCATCGCCCCCGGGCTGACGGTCGCGTGGACCAGCGTGATCGGCGTGAACGTCGCGCCGGGGCCGCTGTGCCCCGCGACGTCACCGGCGATCACCCGGAGCAGCGCGCCGCCGTCCGAGGAGGACAGCAGTACCGTCTCGCCACCGCGGATGTCCTGGTAGCGCGGGGCGTTGAACTTGTTCGCGCGCGGCAGGTTGACCCACAGTTGGATGCCGTGGAACAGCCCGCCGGACACCACCAGGTGCTCCGGCGGCTTTTCGATGTGCAGGATGCCCGCGCCCGCGGTCATCCACTGGGTGTCACCGTTGGTGATCGTCCCGCCGCCGCCGTTGGAGTCCTGGTGCTCGAAGATCCCGTCGATGATGTAGGTGACGGTCTCGAACCCGCGGTGCGGGTGCCAGGGCGTCCCCTTGGGCTCGCCGGGCGCGTACTCGATCTCGCCCATCTGGTCCATGTGCAGGAAGGGGTCGAGTGCGGCGGTGGGCACGCCGGCGAACGCCCGGCGCACCGGGAATCCCTCGCCCTCGAACCCGCTCGGGGCCGTGGTCACGGACAGCACCGCCCGCTGCTCTGCGGGTCCGGCCTGGGTGACGCGCGGCAGCGTCAACGTATCGGCGGTGATGGCGGGCATGACCCCTCCCAAAGTTGAACTTTCAACTACACACCGGACAACACCATCGGTCCCGCCGGCATTCCCCCCCAGGCGCCCTGCGAGACGTACAAACCGATCGTAAGCCACATCAACCTTCGCGACACGCCCCAAATCGCCTGCACCTCACCGGATGCCGACTTCGGCCACGACAGGCGGCCAAGGGCGCCGAAACCCGGCTCACGGCCGGTCGGCGATTGACTACATCTGCCATTAGCACGGTTTATCGGTATATTAAAGTTCACCGTCGAGTTGATGGCGGTACGCCGATGTGCGAGAGTCCTCGTCGTGGATATGGACGCTTTCACTCCTGAATTCGTCAGAACGACCTGGGTGGAGTTGGAGCTGGAAGACGTGTTCGGGCCGCCGCCGCAATGGATCGACCGGGCCGGCGACCTCGCCACCGACGGCGACGTCAATTGGTCCACCCCCGAACTCACCAAGGACGGCACGTTCTATCACGCAGTGCCACCGGGCAGGTATCCGGTCTATGCGGGCACCGACCGCTACGACCTCTCCGACACGGGCGGACCCCCGCGCTACTACGTGAACACGCTGTTCATGCCGCTCGTGCCGGCGGATCGGCTCGCCGACGCGCAGTGGGACGACGAGGGCTACGACGACGGCCCGTACTTCCGCGACTACGCCTGCCTGTGGAGCGTGGGAGCCGAACGCGCGACACTCCCGCACTGGGGGAACAAGAGCGAGGCGATACTCAGGATCGAACGGGCGTTGCTTTCCGAGGAGGCCCTTTCCAGACGGGGCAACTGGACCGACGATCTGGCGGACCCGGCCTCCGGGGCGAATGTGCTGTCATTCCCGGTATGGGATAACACCTTGCGCGGTTTCGAGGCCCGTGACGCGGACGACGAAATTCTCGCCCTTCTCTTCGTCGTCTGGAGTCCCTGAGGCCCGAATTCCTCAGCGGATGGTCGAGGAGATCACCTTCGGCTTGCCCGCGCCCAGGAAGAAGATCCCCGGATATCCGGTCGTCTCGAACTTGGCACTTCGGTTGCGCCGTAGTGTCGAGCGTTCGATGCTGAGCGTGCCGGTGCGGTCGTTGCTGACGAAGAAGATCGCGCCACCGCCCTCCCTGGCGGAGTTGTTCTCGACGCGCGTGTTGACCAGCCGCACGGTGAACCGATCGCCGTCGGTGTAGATGGCCCCGCCGCTGCCACCACCGGGGGTACCGCGTTGTGCCGGGTTGGCGCCGTACCCGATCGCCCGGTTCCCGATCAGCACGCTGTTCTTGATCAGGAACGAGACGTGCAGGCCGCTCAGCGCCCCGCCATTGGCGCAGACGCCGCCCGAGAAGACGCCCTTCACGATGCTGACCGGACGGTCGCGATATTGGTCGAGCACCCGGATCGCCGCGCCACCGAGATCCGGCCCGGTCGGGTCACATCGGTTGTGCGTGAAACGCGAATTGACCACATTGAACCGCCCGCCGCGCACGAAGATCGCCCCTCCGCCGCCGCCGTCCTTGCGCTGCCCGGTGGCGTCTCCGCGGGTGAAGGTGATGTTCTGCACGGTGAGGTGCGGGGTGGCCTGGTCATTGCAGTGCGAGGTGGTCCAGGTGAGGGATTTGTCGCAGGTGTTCATGTGCAGAATCCGCCGTACACCCGCACCGCTGAGCGTCACTTTCCCGCCGCCGTCGATCACTACCCGGGAGCTGGTGTTGCGTACTTTGGCGGTGGCCTTCATCACGATCGTCACCGGCCTGGGCCCACAGGAGAACGTGATGTACCCGCCCCGCGCCACTGCAGCCACCACGGCCTCCGACGTACAGCTCCCCGCCGTCCCGTTCCCGACGACCCGCCCGGCCACAATGGTTTCTTGAGCCCCCGCCGGACTCCCAGGCACCACCGCCAGGGCACTCGCGACGACCATCACCACGACAGGAGCACTCCGCACCAGACGCATGGCGCCGATGCTAGCGCCACCCCACCCACCTGTCCCTTGATCCCCATCATTCGCTATAAGGCATGGTGAATACCTGTTTCCGATGCCAATAAAGGCCTATACCGGAAATAAAAACCGCCTGCCTGGAACTCGCGTAGGAAGCGGCTCACCAGCGCTGAGCGACCGCCACCAAGGCCGCGCTTCCCAATAGGGTCCTGGCCGCTGCTGCCGCTATGCGGGTCACCGACCCCTTGGGCCCGCCTCCCTCTTGGCAGCGGCCCGGCCTGAGCGTCCGGGCGGCTTTCCTGACCGGCCGACGACAACGAGCAAGGCCGCCCTGAAATGATCGCCTCCCCCATTGCATAGGAAGGTTTCCTATTTAATACTTCGATCACCACAGCGTGTCCCCGTCGCAGCACCCATCCTTCACCCGGTGACGCGCTCTCGCCGTGCCCGCCCGCCCCCCTTCCGCGTCGTCGTCCGACGCATCCCCGATGGAGGTTCACCATGCCACGACGCATCGCCCGGTTGGCCGCACTCACCGCCACGTCGCTCGCCTGCCTCGGCACGCTCGCCGTCTCCGCCACGCCCGCGCAGGCCCGTCAAGCAGCGGTCGCAGAGTGGGTCGCCAGCCCGCACTCGCTCGGCGATTATTGCCATGCCAAGATCAGCGTCCTGTCCTCGATCGGCTTCTACAACGGCAGCCTGATGTGCTACGGCACCAACCACACCGGACTCTTCCGCACCGGGTCCGGAGACCCGGGGGCGGCCTGCCAGTTCCTGCTCCCCCACCGCACCATCGTCGGCTACTCCCAGGGCGTGAGCCAGGCGCTGGTCTGCAAGTACTCGGCCTGACGCCCTCCTTCACCCCTTCACCCCCCGTCCGCCGCCGGCGGTCTCTCAGGAGGTCACGGTGTCCGCCGGCAGCGGCACGGCCGTGCTGCCGGTGCTGCGGTGGCGGTGGCGGATCAGGCGGGCCATGGCCATGATGCCCGCCAGCGGGCCGAGCGCGAGTACGGCGAACGCCCAGCGCCAGCCCGCCGCCTGTTCCATCGCCGGCACGAGCCAGATCGTCGCGCCCGTCGGCATTACAACGCTCATGTGCCACCTGCGTCTCTATCCTTCTACCTGTACCACACCCCACAGGTGCTGCGGCAGCGGCTGGACCTGCGCGCCAGGCGTTCGCGGCTGGAGGCCGCCGGTTCCCCCGAGCAGGAAATCGCCCTGTATGAGGAAGCGTTCGCCTTCCTGGCCGCCCGCGGTTGGCGACAGGCACTGATCGACTGCCGCGGCTTGGACCCGGATGGTGTGGTGACGCGGCTCCTGCGGCATCTGGAGCAGCTCAGAACTTGAGACGAAGGGTCGGCGGGTTACATGGGCGCGGCGTTGACGGTCAACATCGGGGCCGCGTCCATGGCGCGCGCCGAAGTACTGCTGCGCTGGCTCGCCGCCCGCCCCGAAGATGTCTTTCTGCTGACTGAAACCAGCGCAGGTTCTGGCACCACCTACCTGCTGGAGGCGTTCCGCCGGGCGGGGTACGCGGTCGTCAAGACTCCGGACGGCGGCGAGCGGGGAGCGGCGCTGGTCAGCAGAATCGCCCTGGCCGGGCCGCCGCTGCTACTTCCCGAGGTCAGCATCCCCGGCCGAGTGGCCGCCGCGGGCCTGGACACCACCCCGCGCACCTGGTTTCTCAGCGTTTATGTGCCCAGCCGGGACCGCAGCGCTGACAAGACCGCCCGTAAGGAGCTTTTCATCGCCTCACTGCTCAAAGCCGTGGCCGAGCTGCCCGCCGAGCAGCGAGGCCACCTGGTGATCGGCGGCGACTACAACGTGATCGCTGCCGGGCATACCCCGCCCTACCCGGGGTTCCTGTCGTTCGAGTACGGCCTGTTGGACACTTTGAGCGCTCAGGGGTTCATCGACGCCTACGATCACTGCTTCCCGGCCGGACCCCACCCGCATAGCTGGATCGGCCGGACCGGGGCGGGCTACCGCTACGACTACTTCCATGTAGGCGCGGCCCTGACAGGCCGTATCAGTGGCTGTGCCTACCTGCACCAGACCCGCGAACTGGGGCTCACTGATCACGCAGCGGTCCGGCTGGAATTGGACCTCGGCGCTGTGCGCCTGCCGTGCCGGAATCCCGCTGAGCCGGAGGAGATCGCTCTGTTCTAGGCAGGCGTCAGTGCGGCGCGGACTAGGGAGTCATAGGTGTCGGTGGTGCGCTGCAACCGAACGCCGAGGGAGCATGCGAAGGCGTCCAACTGCTCTTGTACGGCGGTGCCGGACTCCGTAGCGTCCACCGTACGTCGATCTCCACGAACACCCCAGCGTGTTCCACTTCGTCCACGCAGATGGTCATACCGTCCAGACGAGCGGTGCGGCGGGACTTCACGATCCGCACGGTCGGTCGGAAGCCCATCGCGATGACCGCCTCGTGCATCTGGTCACGATCGGCGACCTCCGTCTCCCGTTCCAGACACGCCATCTCGTTCGCGAGTGGCTTCTTAACCGTGAAGTAGTGTCGGCCGTCCTGGGTACGCAGCCGCGCGAACGCCACTCCGATCTTGCTCTGCCCGTAGGTCCACCCGGGCTCGGCGTACGCCTGATCGTCCTGTCGTATCGGAGCCGACAAGATCACCCCTTGGCGGGCCAGGGATTCCTCCAGGATGCGAAGATCAGCAACCCGATATTTGACCTCAACTTCCTGGGTCTCCCCAGCCATACCGGCCCTTCCTCTGTCCCCACGGTGGCTGGAGGGAGCCTAGTGGCGGCAGTGCAGCCGCGCCCTGCCTTTAACGAATGAAGGGAGGCCGGGTGTGATCAACCGCTTCGACGTAGATCTCTCCGGCGGAGGCTGGCGGCGAGGGGCAAGCGTCCGCTGAGCTCCCACGGCTGGTAGGCCGGCAGTGAGGTGAAACGCTCGGAAAAGGTGCCGGACATGTACCGGTGTGTCCTGACATCTTGGTGCGAGGAGCGTCATCTGTGACCCATCCCCCGGGCGCGCGAGATCGCTTTGAGGCGATCTATCACGCGTACTACCCGGCCATCCATCAGTACGCCGCCCGCCGTACCGGCTCGCCTGAGGACACGGCGGACGTGCTGTCCGAAACGTTCCTCACGGCGTGGCGGCGCATCGCCGACGTACCCGAGGGCGAGCAGGCACGCCTGTGGCTGTACGGCGTGGCCCGCCGCGTCCTGGCCAACCAGCGGCGCGCGCTGTCCCGGCGGGCCGGGCTGACCGAACGGCTCAAGGACGCGTCGGCCACGCGGCCCGTCTCAAGGGGCGATGGGCTCGACCATGTGCGGGAGGCGTTCGACGACCTTTCCGTCCGTGACCGCGAAGTGCTGGCGCTGGCCTGCTGGGAGGAGCTGAGCGGCCCGGAGATCGGCAAGGTACTCGGCTGTACGGGGACGGCGGCCCGCATCCGGTTGCACCGCGCGCGTAAGCGGCTGGCCAGGGCGTTGGGGCTGGCCACCGTCGAGGAAGACCAGGCGATCGTGGAGCTGAGGGGAGAGAATCTGTGAGCAGAATCGACCGTATGGTGGCAGCCATCGACCCGGTTCCGCAGGCGGCGGAGCCTGGGGAGGAGGTGGCGGCGCTGTTCGAGACGATCGTCGCGACGCCGGTCAAAGGGGGTCGGCGGCGGGTACGGCGGGCGGTGGTGATCCCTCTCGCGGCGGTACTGGGCGCGGTCGCCGTTGTGGTTGGACTGGCCTTCGTTCCTGCGGACGCACCGGTCGGCATCGCGCCGAACGCGGCACTGGCGTTCCAGCGGGTGGGGGACGACTGGGTCGTCACCGTCAAGGACCTTTACGCCGACCCTGAGCGCTTCACGTCCGAGTTCAAGGCGCGCGGGTTCGACATCGAGCTGTTCACCGCGCCGGGCTCGCCGAGCGTGGCGGGGCAGCTCGCGTTCTCTGAGACGGCGGAGGGCACGACGCCTGTGAAGGAGGAGTCGGTGGGGTGCGACTCGCCTGGCGGCGGATGCACGGTCTCGTTCCGGATTCCGGCGGACTTCAAGGGCCGTATGCAGCTCGGCTTTGCTCGGCCGGCGCGGGCTGGTGAGCGGTACGAGTTCTCAGGGAGAGTGGATGCTGCGGGCGAGTTGCTGCATTGTGTGCCGTTTCGCGGCATGACGGTGGATGAGGTACGGGGGGCGCTGGCCAAGCGGGGGGGTTCTATTGAGGAGTTCAGGGTGGGCGAGAAGTCGGAGGTGGCTCGGGAGGTGCCTGGGGGGTGGTACGTCGAGAGCGCGGTGCCGTGGGCCCCGGGTCAGGTACTCGCCTGGGCCCAGCCGGACCCGCCGCAGTTCACTCCCGAGGAGAAGGCGCGGATGAAGAAGGGCATGGCCGGGTGTCCTGGGAGTGACTGAGTAGGGCTCGCCTGGGGCGAGTGGTACACGGTCGTATCGGAAGAGGCCAACGAGCGGTCGATCTCAAGCGGTGCCCGTCCTCCACGAGCCCTCGGTGCTACAACCGCCGCCGTACCAGCCCCGGACCAACCCCCCGCGCGCGGGGAGTACCAGCCGAAGATGGTGCCCTCGTGCCAGCGGTCGGGACCATCCCCGCGCGTGCGGGGAGCACGTACTTCCCGGCGGCGTGCCGAATTACTAAGCCGGACCATCCCCGCGCGTGCGGGGAGCACCCTCGGTGACCTGCGGGTTTCCGTGGCGAGGTGAGGGATTTCGAGCACTTCAAAAGAAACGGACATTTCACCCACTCGCTGCAGTATCCGTGATGGCGGACTACAGAAAACGGTATCTCCCTAAGTCCCATTCAAGTGACAATTACAGGAAGCGGAGACTGCCCTTAATGGTGCGCGCTGGTGTGAGGGTGGAGGGCAGGTGCCGGGCGATGGTGGGCGGTCTTCGGGCAGAGTGCCTGGGTTCCCGATGTAGTCGGTGGCGCTAGCGTCGGGCGGAGCCCGACAGGGGAAGAACAGGCCGAGCGTCAGCGAGGTCGATTGCGCGCGGCGCGCGACCACCTAGGGCGGAGCCCGGCCACCTGCGCGGAGCGCGACCCTCGGGCGAAGCCCGGCCCTGAAGAACAGGCCGAGCGTCAGCGAGGGCGATTGTGCGCGGAGCGCGGGCCGCCGTAGGCGGGAGTGGGTAGCGGCGGCCCGCTTGCCAAGGGTGCGGGGGCCGGAAAGGGCGCTTTTTGGCCGGTGCTGGAACGGCGAGGTACCACGGCGCACGCGAAACGCCGGGCACAAGGGGGCCACTGGCGGCGGTGGGCGGCGGGCACTGGGCTCTGCCGTACGACGTACCGACTCAGAAGCGCCAGGACCGCCGTCAAGAAGATGTAGATGCCGCACTAACCAGCAGCATTCGGTGTTACCTTCGCAGAGTGCGTGCTGCTGATCTGGTGGAGCCGTTCCCCACCATCGGGATCGATGATGACGCGATGGACGCGGCACGGCTGATGGCCGAGCAGCGGCTGGTCGGGGTGATCGTGATGGACCCCGACGGGCGTCCGCATGCCATCCTCCCCGGCTCGCAGCTCCTACGGATGGTGGTGCCGCCCTACATTCAGGCCGACCTCGCGCTGGCCCGGGTGGTGGACGAGCGGCACGCCGACCTGATGTGCGCCACGCTGGCCGGCAAACGCGTCCGTGACGTCCTGCCGGACGAGAAGATCAGCCTTGCCGTCGTGGAGCCCGACGCCACCGCGATGGAGATCGCCGCGCTGATGACCCAGTCGCACACCCCGCTGGTGGCGGTCCTCGACGGTGATCGTTACGTCGGCGCGATCACCGCGTCCGGCCTGTTCCGCCGCCTCCTGGCGGGCACCGCCTAGATCGCTCACCGGCGTCCGGGAGAGCGGGGATCCGAAAGCGGAACACCGCCCCCCGCCCCGGCGCGCTGTCCACGCCGATGGTCCCCCCATGGGCCTCCACCAGGGCCGCCGCGATCGACAGCCCCAGCCCGGTACCGCCCTCACCCTCCGCCCGGCTACGCGACGGGTCCGCCCGGTAGAACCGCTCGAAGATCCGTTCCACATCGGGCGCGGCCAGGCCCGGTCCTTCGTCCGCGACCTCCACCACCGCCTCCCCC
>NZ_POUA01000136.1 GCF_003236385.1 Spongiactinospora gelatinilytica | reverse complement strand
CAACGGGGACGTGGGGGTGGTGCGGGAGCGGGGGCGTGGAACGGGTAGGTAGCGAGCATCCCCCGCAGTGACCTGTGTACGGGGGTGGCGATGGGCCAGGCGGTCGCGGAGCGCGGGGGTTCGGGCCGGCCGGGCGTGTTCGGGGTGTTGCAGCGGATCGGCCGGTCGCTGATGCTGCCGATCGCGGTGCTGCCCGCGGCCGGGCTGCTGCTCCGGTTCGGGCAGGACGATCTGCTGGGCCGGACCGACAACGCGGTGCTCGACCGGGTGGCGGCGATCTTCGCGGCGGCCGGCGGGGCGCTGTTCGACAATCTGCCGGTGCTGTTCGCGATCGGCGTTGCGATCGGTTTCGCCCGCCGCGCCGACGGATCGACCGCGCTCGCCGCCCTGGTCGGCTACCTGGTCTTCGACCGGGTGACCAAGGTGATGTTCTTCTCCGCCGCGCCCACCAGCGCGGTGTATCGCAAGGTCGTGGTCAACGCGCTCGGTCCCGCCGGGCAGCCGGAGGCCCGGGTCGATCTCGGGGTGCAGAACCCGACCGGGGTCCTCGGCGGAATCCTCATCGGGATCATCGCCGCGCTGCTCTGGCAGCGCTACCACCGGATCAAACTGCCCTCCTGGCTGGCGTTCTTCGGCGGGCGGCGGTTCGTGCCGATCGTGACCGCCGTGGCGGCGCTGCTGCTCGGCGTGCTCTTCGGCCTGTTGTGGCCGCCCATCGGCGAGGGGCTGACGCGCGCGGGCGACTGGCTGGCCGAGCACGGCACCGAGGGCACCGGGATCTACGGCCTCGCCAACCGGCTGCTCATCCCGCTCGGCATGCACCACTTCCTGAACACGATCGTGTGGTTCACGATCCCGGAGTGCACGGCGGGCATCGAGGGCGCGACGCGTACCGCCGCGGGCGACCTGAACTGCTACTTCGCCGGTCAGGAGGGCGCTGGGATCTTCATGACCGGGTTCTTCCCGATCATGATGTTCGGCCTGCCCGCCGCGGCGCTGGCGATGTGGCGGGCCGCCCCGCCCGGCCGCCGGGCCGCGGTCGGCGGGATCATGGCGGGCGCGGGCCTCACGTCCTTCGTCACCGGGATCACCGAGCCGATCGAGTTCGCGTTCATCTTCGTCGCGCCGGTGCTGTTCGTGGTCCACGCGCTGCTGCTCGGGTCCTCGATGGCGCTGATGTCGGCCCTGGACGCCCGGCTCGGGTTCAACTTCTCGGCGGGCGCGATCGACATGCTACTCAACGCCACCAAGTCCAACACCCGCAATCTGGGCGTGATTCTGGTCGCCGGGCTGGTGTACTTCGTGCTCTATTACGCGCTGTTCAGCGTGCTCATCAGAAAGCTGAACATCCCCACTCCGGGCCGAGAGCCGGCATCAGTTCCGGATGACCGATAAGGCGAGCCGGGCGTACCGAAACAGCGATCAGCCCGGTTGACCACCGATCCAACTTCGCTGCACTTTTGCCGCAAAAGGCGGGCACAAGGAGCCGCGGGATGGAATATCCGGTGGCCGAGGTATCTGGAGTTCCGACCAGAAACTCTTCTCGTGCGCAGCAGCCGCCGGCGTTTCCCTCCCCCGTCATCGCGCAGATTCAGAGTCTTGCGGAGTCCGTTATGCAGCGCCTTTTTCATGCCCCCTTCCTGCCGACGTTCAGTCCCTCGCCGGTGGCCGATCCGCCGTACGACGCCACGGCGGGCAAGCCGTCCCCGGCTCCGGATCCTGAACCGGTCCCGACGCCTGAGCCGATGGAGGTGCCGATGCGCGACTCCTACGTCAGCCCGGTGCCCGCCGATCCCGACGAGCAGCGCATCCGGGCGCTGGGACTGGCGTTCGCCGAGGTCCTGGCCGGGCAGCGGCCACCGACGACGGTCGCCCAGCACGTCACCGACCGGACGTACGGCGAGCTGGTCCGCGCCGGAAAGATCATCGAGGCCGACGGCCCGGTCCGCGTGTCGGCCCCGCACATCTCCCGCACCAACGCCTCGGTACTGGAGATGTGCCTGCTCGTCCACTGCGGCAGCCGCTCCCGTGTCCTGGCCATGCGCCTGGAACGCCGCGGCGCCCACTGGCGCTGCACCGAGTTCGAGACCACCCGCTGACGCCCGGAAACACCGAGATCCCGGCGCCCTTGAAGCAGGGGGCCGGGATCTCTCCGCGCCGAGGCGGCGGGTCAGACGGTGGCGTTGTCGGCGTGCTTGGGGTCGCCGTGGCAGCGCTTGTACTTCTTGCCCGAACCGCACGGGCAGGGCGCGTTGCGGTTGACGTCGCCGTAGGCGGCGCGCTCCTCCGGCGTGGCGCTGACCCGGGTGTGCTCCACCTCGCCGGTCTCGCCCGGCGCGGTGTACTCAAGCTGGGCCGGCCGGTCCGGGCCGCGCAGCCCGCGGGCGATGATCGAACGGGTCTCGCTGATCGCGGCGTCCTCCTCCGCGTCCTGCTCCTCCTCGACGATCGGGTTGGTCTGCACCTCGACCTCAAGGTTGAACAGGTAGCCGACCGACTCCTCCTTGATGCCGTCGAGCATCGCGGCGAACATGTCGAAACCCTCACGCTGGTACTCCACCAGCGGGTCGCGCTGGGCCATCGCACGCAGGCCGATGCCCTCCTGGAGGTAGTCCATCTCGTAGAGGTGCTCGCGCCACTTGCGGTCGAGCACGGAAAGGACGACCCGGCGCTCCAGCTCGCGCATGGCCTCCGAGCCCAGCTCGTCCTCGCGCCGCTGGTAGGCGGCCAGCGCGTCTTCCTTGATCCGCTTGCTGAGGTCGTCGGCGGTCAGCTCCTCGCGGCTGCCCGCGGCCTCCACCAGCCAGTCGATGGTCACCGACACCGGGTAGAGCTCGCCGAACGCCTTCCAGAGCTTGTCGAGATCCCATTCCTCGGCGAAGCCCTCGCCGGTGGCGGCCGTGACGTAGTCGTCGATGACGTCGGCGACGAAGCCGTGGATCTGGTCGCGAAGGTCGGCGCCCTCCAGGACCCGGCGGCGCTCGGCGTAGATCACCTTGCGCTGGCGGTTCATGACCTCGTCGTACTTGAGGACGTTCTTGCGGGTCTCGAAGTTCTGCTGCTCGACCTGGTTCTGGGCCGAGGCGATGGCCTTGGAGACCATGCCGGACTCGATCGGCACGTCGTCCGGGATGTTGAGCCGGGTCATGATCGTCTCGACCCTGGCCGCGTTGAACAGGCGCATCAGGTCATCGCCCAGCGACAGGTAGAACCGGGACTCGCCGGGGTCGCCCTGCCGGCCGGAACGACCGCGCAACTGGTTGTCGATGCGCCGCGACTCGTGCCGCTCGGTGCCGAGGACGTACAGGCCGCCGAGCGAGGTGACCTCGTCGTGCTCGGCGCGCACGGCCTCCTTGGCCTTCTCCAGCTCCTCCGGCCACGCCTTGTCGTATTCTTCCCGGCTCTCCACCGGGTCCAGGCCGCGGTCGCGCAACGCCTGCTCGGCGCGGAACTCAGGGTTGCCGCCGAGCATGATGTCGGTGCCACGGCCGGCCATGTTGGTCGCCACGGTGACGGCGCTCTTGCGCCCCGCCTCGGCGATGATCGTGGCTTCCCTGGCGTGGTTCTTCGCGTTCAGCACCTCGTGCGGTACGCCCTGGCGGCGCAGCGCCTTCGACAGCCGCTCGGACTTCTCCACCGACGTGGTGCCGACCAGGACCGGCTGGCCCCTGGAGTAGCGCTCCTTGATGTCGTCCACCACGGCGTCGAACTTGGCGTCCTCGGTCTTGTAGACCACGTCGGCCTGGTCCTTGCGGACCATCGGCTTGTTGGTCGGGATCGTGACGACGCCCAGCTTGTAGGTCTGGTGGAACTCGTTGGCCTCGGTCGCCGCGGTACCGGTCATGCCGGCCAGCTTGTTGTAGAGGCGGAAGTAGTTCTGGAGCGTGACGGTGGCGAGGGTCTGGTTCTCGTCCTTGATCCGGACGCCTTCCTTGGCCTCGATGGCCTGGTGCATGCCCTCGTTGTAGCGGCGGCCGTGCAGGACGCGGCCGGTGAACTCGTCGACGATCAGGACCTCGCCCTCGACGACGATGTAGTCCTTGTCGCGCTTGTAGAGCTCCTTGGCCTTGAGCGCGTTGTTGAGGAAGCCGACCAGGTGGGTGTGCTCGGGCTTGTAGAGGTTGTCGATGCCGAGCCAGTCCTCGACCTTCTCCACACCGGACTCGAAGATGCCGACCGTGCGCTTCTTCTCGTCGACGACGTAGTCGCCGGTCTGCTCCTGGCCGTCCTTGCCCTCGGTGCCGCGGCGCAGCCGCGGGGCGATCTTGGCGAACTCCTGGTACCACTTGCCGGACTGCTCGCCGGGGCCGGAGATGATCAGCGGCGTCCGGGCCTCGTCGATCAGGATGGAGTCGACCTCGTCGACGATCGCGAAGTGATGGCCGCGCTGGACGCACTCCTCCAGCGACCAGGCCATGTTGTCGCGCAGGTAGTCGAAGCCGAACTCGTTGTTCGTGCCGTAGGTGATGTCGGCGTTGTACTGCTTGCGGCGCTCGTCGGGAGGCATGTTCGCCAGGATCACGCCGACTTCGAGGCCGAGGAAGCGGTGCACCCGGCCCATGGTGTCGGCGTCGCGCTTGGCCAGATAGTCGTTGACGGTGACGACGTGCACGCCCTCGCCGGTCAGCGCGTTGAGGTAGGCGGGCAGCGTACAGGTCAGGGTCTTGCCCTCACCGGTACGCATCTCCGCGATGTTGCCCAGGTACAGCGCGCCGCCGCCCATCAACTGGACGTCGAAGTGCCGCTGGCTGAGCACTCTCCGGGCGGCCTCACGGACCGTGGCGAACGCCTCGGGCAGCAGGTCGTCGAGCGACTCACCGTCGGCGTATCGCTGCTTGTACTCGTCGGTCAGCGCGCGAAGCTCGGCGTCCGACAGGTTTCTGAAGTCGTCCTCGATCGAGTTGACCTGGTCGGCGAGCCGCTTCAGCTTGCGCAGGATCTTGCCTTCGCCAGCGCGAAGGATCTTGTCGAGAATAGCAGCCACTTTGTGTAAAGCTCCTCGCAGGTCTACCCCGGCCGGGCTGACGAGTCATACTTCCCCGTTGCCATCGTAGGCGCTTCGGCCACCTGACACAGCCAACGGCGAAAACGCCCCGTCGGCCCGGAAAGTTCCGCCGTACGGCATACCAGGTGAATGCGCACGTAAGCGCGGTGACCCGAACCGGCGCGGACCGCCCCATGCGTATGGGCCGCGCCCTCGGGTATGCCGAAGTGGACCGCGCTTCGCCACGGGGTCGCGCGGCGGGCGCTTTCCGAGCGAAGGCATTTTCCGCGCGCATCGTCGGGCTCATCGTGCCGGCTTCAATGTGTCGGCCATCGTGTCGCTCACGGTGTCCTCGTGGCGAGGATACGGCATGCGGTACGGCGGACGGCGCACCGCCGCGCCATGCGCCGCCCGCCGTACCGGCCCGGGGGACAGTACGAGGAAAGGGAACTCATGGCAGACATCGGACACCACGAACCCCAGACCCACGAACCCGAGACCCGCGGCACCGAGGGAAGCGTCACCGAGGCCCTGGAACACGGGAGCCACGCGGGCCGCGCCTCGTCATGGGCGGCCGTGTCGGTGATGCTGCTCGGCTTCCTGACCGGGGGCATCGCGCTGTGCCTCGGCCCGAACTGGCTCTTCTTCTGGATCGGCGCGGGCCTCGTCGCCCTGGGCGGCATCCTGGCCCTGGCCTTCGACATCTTCTCCGACGTGATCGTCGACGCCCCCCGTGTCATCTCCGCCGCCGAACACCACTCCCCCTTCGAACGCGGCCAATAGCCCCGAGAGGCGCCGCCGAGCGGCGAACGACCGAAGCCCCGGAGAACGGACGCCGGAAACCGGCATGGGCCGCCCGCAAGGCCATCGACGATCGGCCCGTAGCCTGGCCTGTCCCCGGGGCCGAAGGGTCATGCTCGACACCGGTATAGCGGTTTTGTCGGTGGCAGGCGCTAGCATCGCCCGCATGCTGACCTCTCTGACCCCCGATGAGGCACGCCGGGTCATTCTCCGTGCGCAGGGGCTGCTCGGAGCCGGGGCGCGGCGCGGTGGAGTGCCCGCCGTGCTGCGCAGGCTCGGGGCCGTCCAGCTCGACACGATCTCGGTGCTGGCGCGCTCGCACGAGTTGATCGCCTATGCCCGGCTCGGCCCGGTCGCCCGGGAGAAGGTGGAGGCGGCCTACTGGGGTGGTGACGCGTTCGAGTACTGGTGCCACGCGGCGTGCATCCTGCCCCTCGGCCAGTGGCCGCTCTACGCGTTCCGCCGCCGGGCCTTCCGGGAGCGTGAGTTCCGCTGGCACAAGGTGCCGTCCGGCGTGGACAAGGTCCTCGACAGGGTCCGTGCGGACGGCCCGCTGACCACCACCGACCTCGGCGGGGCGAAGAACGGCGGTCCGTGGTGGGACTGGTCGGATGTCAAGATCGCGGTGGAGTGGCTGCTCGACATCGGCGAGGTCGTGTGCACCCGTCGCGTGGGCTGGCGGAGGGTCTACGACATCGCCGAGCGCGCGGTGCCCGCCCCGCTGCTCGACACCGACCTGACCGACGAGGAGTGCGTCGCGCGCCTGGCCGGTACGGCGGGCGCGGCCCTCGGCATCGCCACCCGCGCCGACCTGGTCGACTTCCTGCGCCTGAAGGGCTCGCACGCGGCCATCCTGGACGAGGCGCTACGGAGCGGCGCCACCGGCCTGGTCCCGGTCCACGTCGCCGGCTGGCCCGCCACCCGCGCCCGCCGCACGGACCGCGCGGCCCAAGGCCCGGCGAAAGCGCCCAACGCCTGGGCCGATCCCACCGCCCTGGAGTCCGAGCCGCGCGGGCATCACCGCACCACGCTGCTGTCGCCCTTCGACTCCCTGGTCTGGGACCGCGCCCGCACCGAGCGGGTCTTCGGCTTCAACCACCGCCTGGAGGCGTACGTCCCGAAGGACAAGCGGGTCCACGGCTACTTCACGATGCCGGTCCTGGCGGGAGGCCGCCTCATCGGCCGCGTCGACCCGGCCCGCGAAGGCTCCACCCTGGTCGCCCGCCACGTCTCCTTCGAGCCCGGCACCACAGCCCGACCACACATCGAGGCCATGACGGACGCCCTGCACTCGGCGGCCGAATGGGTCGGCTGCACCGACGTCCACATCGAGCGCGTCACCCCCTCCACCCTCCGACTCCCCTGAGGCCAGCCCAGGCCAGGTCGGGGAACGCGTCGTGGCCGACGGGCAGGACTCCCCGGTGGATGCCTGCGGCCAGTCGCCCGGGCGCAGGTCACGCGCTCCGATCCTTCCCGGTGAACAGCCTGTCCAGATGCAGATCGATCGCGGCGAGCGCGTCCCGGGGCCTGATCACGTCCAGTTCGATCAGGGGGGTGAGGCCGGTGAGGGCGAGGAGCAGGTTGGTCTCGGTCGCCGGGTCGCGGTCAGGGGCGATGTGCCCGTCGGCGACCGCTTGGCGGACCAACCGCTCGATGAGGGCCCGCCCTTGGACGAGGCCACGGCGCGCCTGCTCGTGGAC
The DNA here is from genome assembly GCF_003236385.1 of Spongiactinospora gelatinilytica. Taxonomy (GTDB): domain Bacteria; phylum Actinomycetota; class Actinomycetes; order Streptosporangiales; family Streptosporangiaceae; genus Spongiactinospora; species Spongiactinospora gelatinilytica. Next base: position 10,032 of record NZ_POUA01000136.1, on the reverse strand, counting down.
GGCCTCGTCGTGCAGCGCTTCCAGGACGTAGGCGGCGCTCATCCGGCTGGTCGCGCGGGCGTCGGCATGCAGGGGGAGCATCTCCGCGAGCGTCAGTCGCAGCACGTCACGGGGGTGCGGACGGTCACCGAGCTTTTCGAGCCCCTGGTGTACGCGCACCGAGGTCTGCTCGGACGCGAAGTCCATGGCGAAGGAGAGCATGGCGGTCCGGGAGGCGAAGTAGTGCTGCAGCTGCCCGAGTGACATGCCCGCCTCCTGCGCCACCACGCGCATCGTCAGATGCGCGACGCCGCGCTGCTCCACCACCCGCCACAGCGCGCGGGCGATCACTTCGCGGCGTCCGCGGTGATCCACCTGTTTCGGCATCGCCGGCCCCTCCCTCGTACCCCGGGACTGTTCCAATACAGTTGACATAATACACCTGACCCATAATCCTGGGTCCACTCGAGGGAAGGAATCGGCATGTCCGAACAGCCAAAGGCACGGACCACGGAAGGCGTGGTGCAGGGGCGCCGGCGGCAGGGGCACGCGGTGTTCCGCGGCATCCCCTACGCCCAGCCCCCGGTCGGAGCGCTCCGCTTCGCCGCGCCCGCGCCGCCGCACCGTTGGGAGGGGGCGAGGCAGGCGGTCGAGTTCGGCCCCCTGGTGCCGCTGTCCCTGCCGATCGACGTGCCCCCGCAGGGCACCGACTGGCTGACGCTCAACGTCGGCACGCCGGATCCCGGCGCGGCGGGACTGCCGGTGCTGGTGTGGATCCCCGTGGGCGGCTACCTCTCGGCGGCATCGAGCGACCCGATGTTCGACCCGGAAGCGCTGGCCGAGGCGGGACTCGTCGTGGTGACCATCAACTGCCGCGTGGGCGCGGAGGGTTTCGCGTTCCTCGACGAAGCGCCGCCCAACCGCGGATTCCTCGACCAGATCGCGGCGCTGGAGTGGGTGCAGCGCAACATCGCCGCCTTCGGAGGCGACCCCGGCCGGGTCACCGTGGCCGGGGTGTCTGCCGGGGCAGGGTCGGTCGCCGCCCTGCTGACGATGAAGCCGGCGCGCGGCCTGTTCCGGCGGGCCATCGCCCATTCGGTGCCGGGGCTGCACAGCACCCCCGCGCTGGCACGGCAGGTCACCGCCGCGTTCGCGAACCGGCTCGGCGCGGCGGCCCCCACCGCCGAGGCCCTGCGCGACATCGACCCATGGCACCTGGCCGCCGAGCTCACCTCCTTCAACGCCGACCTCCACGCGCACCGGGAGAGCTGGGGACGCCTCACGGAGACCGGCACCGCGCTGTGCCCCGTCGTCGACGGCGAGGTCCTCCCCGAAACGCCCTGGCCCGCGCTGACCGGCGCGCGCGCGAGCGGGACGGAGCTGCTCGTCGGCCACACCCGGGACGAATTCCGGTACTTCAGCGTCATGAGCGGACGGTACGGCACCTTCACCGAGCAGGACGCCCACGCAGCCCTGGAACTGCACGCCCCGCAGCCGGACGGCGCGCGGGCCTACCGTGCCGCGTTCCCGCAGGCAGGCCCGGAGGAACTGGTGGAGACGGTGTACTCCGACGCCCTCTTCCGCATGCCGTCACAGAAGCTGGCCGAGGCGAACGCCGCAGCCGGCGGCACCTCGTACCTGTTCGAACTGTGCTGGGTCGCCCCGGCCCTCGGCGGCATCCTGGGCGCCTGCCACAGCCTCGACGTGCCCCTGGCGTTCGGCACGCTGGACAGCCCCGTCGGCACCCAGCTCATCGGCGAGGAGCCCTCTCCCGAGGCCGTCGCGCTCTCCCGCGAACTCCAGGAGGCATGGGTCCGCTTCGTCACCACCGGCGACGCGGGCTGGTCCGCCCACCGGCCCGGCGGGCACCTCACCCGCGTCCTGGACGCCGAGTCGAAGACTCTCCCCTACCCCGAACAGGCATCCCGCCGGATCTGGGAAGGCCACCACCCCGCCCCTTTCGATCGCTCGTAGGGCGGAGACACAAATAGGACAAGTAGGAACGTCGGCTACTCCGGGCGCGGGAAAGTCACACCGCTCTGCAGGACGTGATCACCGTTCTTCCCTGAGGGGGGTACACCTGCCGCCGGCGGCGGGGCGGACGATGGCGCGTCCGCCCCGGTCTGGGGTCTTCCCTGGGGTACCGGTGAGTTCCCGTGGGGAAGTCGTCAGGTGATCTCTAACATGCGCTCTCTGACGGCGTACACCACCGCCTCCATCCTGGAATGGAGCTGGAGTTTGTCCAGGATGTTGCGAACGTGGTTCTTCACCGTGTTCTCTGAGATGAACAACTGCTTGGCGATCTCCCGGTTGTTCATGCCCTTGGCCACCAGCCGGAGTACCTCCATCTCCCGGTCGGTGAGCCTCGGCACCGGGAGCTGCGGCGGGCGTTCGGCCTCCTTGCGGCTCATGCTCGCGAACTCGCTGATCAGTTTCGCGGCCATGGCCGGGTTGATCAATGACTGTCCTTCGTGCACGCCGCGTACCGCGTCGGGCACCTCGTCGAGCTGGACGTCCTTGAGCAGGTATCCGGTCGCGCCCGCCTTGATGGCCTCGAAGAGGTCTTCCTCCTCGTCGCTCACCGTCAGCATGATGATGCGCGTGCTCGGCACCGACTCCTTGATGCCCCTGGTCGCCTCGATGCCGCTGAGTTTCGGCATCCGGACGTCCATCAGCGCGACATCGGGCAGGAGGCGGTCGGCGAGCTCGACCGCCTCCCGCCCGTCGCTCGCTTCTCCGACCACCTCGATGTCCGCCTCGGCGGAAAGGGCCAGTTCCAGGCTGCGGCGGATCAGCGCGTGATCGTCGACGATCAGCACGCGGATGGGCTCGTCGCCGCCGCCACGCCGGCCCGTCTCACCGGACCCGCTGCCAGGCCCAGCCTCAGGCCCTGTCACAGGACATCCTTCACCGGCCTCGCGCACTCGGCGTCCCTTTTCTGTCGCGGGACGCCGCACCTCCTGGCTCGCTCGCTCACAACTCCTCCTCGCCGTGGGGTTTAGAGCCTCTGATCCGCCATGATTACACGGGTTCCGGTCATCGGGATGGTCGAAAGGATCTTCATTGCGCCGCTGTCACGCCTCCACGAGCCGGAGTACGCCGTAGTCGTATCCGCGGCGGCGGTAGACGACGCTCGGGTGGCCGCTCTCCTTGTCGCGGAAGAGGTAGAAGTCGTGCCCGACCAGCTCCATCTCCAGGAGCGCCTGGTCGATCGTGATCGGATCGGCGCGATGGAACTTCTCCCTGACCACCAGCGGTCCGTCACCATCCATCTCGATCGGCACGGTGGGCTCCTCATAGCCGTCGGCTCTGGTCGTGAACGTTTTCGCCGCCGGCTCGGGCTCGGGTCGCGCGGCCGTCGCCTCTGGCGCAGCCGGTACGGCTTGCGCCATTTCGGCCGCGAGGTCGGGCGCGCCCTGGTAGGCGGGGGCGGCGGAGGTGATCTTCGCGATGGACGGGGGGACGCGGTTGCCGTGATGGACCTTTCGCCGATCGGCGATCCGCCGCAACCTGTTCTCCAGCTTGTCGAGCGCCAGGTCGAGGGCCGCGAACCGGTCGTCGGCCGACGCCTCGGCGCGCACCGCAGGGCCGCGCGAGTGGATCGTGAGCTCCACCCGCTCCCGTTGGTCGCTGAGACGCGGATTGCGCTCTTTCGACACCTCTACATCGACTCGGATGAGCTTGCTGTCCAAACGCTCCATCTTGGCCAGCTTGACGGTCGCATGGTCGCGGAAACGGTCACTCACTCCGGTGTGCCGTCCCTTGACGATGACGTCCATGCAACAGCCCCCCTTCGTCTCTCGACAGCGAACCCGGGCGAACGCCGGGCGGTCTTTCAGCGGACACGCAGATGACTCCTCCTTCACCTCGCAATGGAGTCGTCACGGTCGCTTCATTGCCTGGCAGCGCGTCTGTTAACCGGAATTTTGGTCGGCACCCGTCCGGCCGACCTGGTCTTCGTCCCCACATCCGCCTGCTGAGGGTCTCGCAGCTCCATGCCACTACTGCCCTTCTCCTCTGACGGGGGGCATCGGACCCCCCGGGAGGGCAGGACTTACCTCTAAGCCGCACCGTGATCGATCGACAAAAAGTCGTCTTACGTGGACCGTTTCGCCTGCGGCTGGCATCGGCTAGCGGAGCCGGGAGCCCCGGCTCTGCGCAACCACGGACCCGAACGGGTGCCATGTTCCGAACGCTATCCGGAACCTGCCCGAATGTCAGCCGCAGGATCTACCGGTTGATCACATCGCGTGAGCTTCGGGAGGGTGGGGCACGCCGGGAGAGGCCCACGTTCGTGGGCGGGCCCGGCGGCGCGAAACCCGCTCGCATCCCTTGAGCAGCGCAGGTGACGGGATCGGGGTAGGAAGATGTAGCGGAAAGGTTAGTGGCGTAGCATATGACGCTTCTCACGCTATGTGACCTTGGAATTCGGTACCTTCGGCGTGTCGGCTTGGTGTCGTCACCTGGGGCTCCAGTGGTTCGAGTGGCTTGCGGACGGGCCGAAATCCGGCCCTGCGTAAGGGGTGCCTTCGCGGGGTGGCGGCGAGGGTCACCGCGAGCGGGACGCACAGGCCGGCGGCCCGCAGGGTGAGCGCGGCCTCGGCCAGCGTGGCGCCGGTGGTCACCACGTCGTCGAGGAGCACGGCGACCCCGGAGGGCGGCCGGGCCCGGGGCACGGCGCCGCCGCGCCCACGCCGTAAGCGAAAGGCGCCCGAGAGGTTGGCGGCCCGCAGGGACGCGCTCAGCCCTGCCTGGTCGGCCACCCGCCTGCGGTGCTCGACAAACGGGCACAGAACGGCCGGGCGGCCCGAGCGGGCCAGCGCGCGGACGGTGAGCGCGGCCAGCCGGCCGACCGGATCGTGGCCGCGCCGTCCGCGAGCCGCCCGCAGACTGGGCACCGGGACGACGCCCACCACCGGCGGGTGGGGCCCGATCACCGCGTCAAGGGCCACGCCGAGCACCTGCGCCGCGACGGCGGCCAGCGGCCGGGCGAGCGCCGTCCGGCCGCGCTCCTTGTACGCGATGACCGCCCGCCGCACCGGCCCGGCGTAATCGGCCGCCGACCAGCACTCCGGCAGCCCGGCCGGCACGGGCGCCGGCATCCGCCGCCGCACCTCCCCGCACACCCCCGCCGCACACCGCCCGCACAACACACCACCGGCCCACACCGCCCCGGAGCCATCGACGCCTGCCGCGCCCGCGCCTACGGCCCACGGCCGCTGGAAATCCGGGGCCCGGGGCGCGATGGGCGAGGGCGCCGCGGTGGTCGTCGGGGTGGCGCAGGCGGCGCAGGAGGAGGGCAACAGGAGTTCGAGGGTTTTTCTGAGCATGGGGCTACGATGGCAGCCGCCACCGACAGTTTTCGCCCGGCGACTCTCCGTGAGAGCGTCAGCCGAGGGGCAGAGCGGGCGAGGTGGCCGGGTTCTTCAGGAGGGGCACCCAGGCGCCCTTGCTGTCCCAGTAGAGGACCTCGCTCTTGCCCTCCTCGGGGTCCATCACGCCCGCGATGATGCGGTCCTCGAAGGCGGTGATGGAGTCGATCCGCGCGTCGGCCTTGAACGGCTCGCTGGTGCCGTCGGTGACCGACACCGCGATGATCTCCTGCCCCGACTTGCTGCTGGTCAGGACGAGCAGCGTGGTCGCGTCCCGCCAGGCGATGTCCACGATCTTCTGGCCGTCCGCGGCGGTGGCGAGCGTCTGGAGGTTGACGATCTGGGTGCCGCTGGCCTGGACCATGATGATGCCGACCTTGACGTGGACGCCCGCCTGGTCCTCGACCACGGCCGCGACGCGCACGCCGTCCCTGGCCACCCGCAGGTTCTGTACGCCGACGGTCTCCAGGCCCGCCGCCGCCACACGGACCTGCCGGGTGCCGTCGTGCCGGTACACGCGGGAGGAGCGCTCGCCGACGCGGGCCACGGTCCAGACCGTGTCGTAGCGGTCCCATGACGGGGCGGTGAGGTTCTCTCCGGTGATCCAGCGCCGCCACTGGCCGCCCTGCGCCAGCGGGGCGACCTCGATCGCGTCGCCGTCGGCGTTGAGCGCGGCGACCGTACGGCCCTGGGCGGCGACGGCCGGGTCGATGTGCGCCTCCCCGGGCTGGCCCGCCTGGCCGGCCACGGGCGTGAGCTTGCCCTCGGCCCCCACTGTGTGCAGCGCGCCGTTCGCCATGACGTAGGTGTCGCGGACTCCCCCGGTCAGCCACGGGTCGAAGTGCCCATAACGGTCGTATCCCACGCGCAGCGGCGTACCGGAACTCGCGTAATAGGGGTCGCCGTTGACCCGGATCTCGACCTCCCAGCGCTCGGTGAGCTGGTTCAGCGTCCAGCCGATCTGCGCCGCCATGGCGTCCACGTCATCACCGCCGCCCGAGGAGATCGCGTTGGCCGCCGCCTCGTTGAGATCGACGATGACCTTGTCGTCCTCGGTCCACACGCCGCGCAGCCGGGTGCCGGCGGGCAGCGCGTTGCGCACGGCCTCGCGCAGCGTCGCGGTCGGCCCCTTCAGCAGCCGCCTGACGATGCTCTCCGCGAAGTCGATCTTCGGGTCCAGCGGTACGCGCACCTCGTCGACCACCAGGCCCCGCTTGGTGCTGTCCAGGTAGTAGAGCTTGACCTTGCGGTAGCTGCGGCGGATGTCGGCCTCGGTGAGCAGCAGCCCGTGCGGCACTTCGCCGATCCGCCACCCCGTGGGCTCCTTGACCAGCTTGAACTCCTGGATCAGCCCGCCCTGCGGCTCCAGCTCGGCGCTGTACTTGCCCTCGTCGTTGATCGCGCCCACCCGCGTGCCCTGCAAGGTCACCCGGGCCTCCCTGGCGTTGTCGGGGAGTTGCCCGGGCGGCTTGATCACGCCCTTGTCGTAGACGGTCACGCGGACGTTGGGCCGCCAGCTCCGCGCGGCGTCGCCGGTGAGGTACCGCCTGGCCACGCTCCAGCCGGGATCGTCCACCGCGGCCATCGCCGCCAGGAATCCCTCCAGCACCTGGGCCGGCCCCCACTCCGGGCGCGGCGGGATGGCGATCATCCGCACGTACGGCTTGCGCAGCGGGTCGCCCTGCACGCCCTCCTCGAACTCCGCCGGGCTGCCGGTCGGGATCGTCGCGCAGCCCGACCCCGCCGCCACGGCCGCGAGCGCGACGCACCCCGCGAGGAGCCTCCTGCGCCATCCCCCCGTCACGACACTCCCCCGTCCAGAACACGGTCACCGGGACCGGCGGTGAGCGCCGGGGTGACGTGGCCGCGCCAGGTGCGCCGCATCTCGATCTCGGGCGGCACCAGCGACAACGGCGAGCCCTTCAGCTCGCTGCCGGCCGCCCGGGGCAGCGACAGCCGGAACTGCGACCCCTCCCCCGGCGAGCCCCACGCCTGGAGCCACCCGCCGTGCAGCATCGCGTCCTCGCGGGAGATGGCGAGCCCGAGCCCGGTACCGCCGATGGTCCGTGCCCGCGAGGGGTCGGCCCGCCAGAACCGGTCGAACACCATGTTCTCCTCCCCCGGCCGCAGCCCGACGCCGTGGTCGCGGACGGCCACCGCCACCGCGTCGCGGTCGGCCCCCACGGTGACCACGATCTCCTTGCCCTCGCCGTGCTCGATGGCGTTGAACAGCAGGTTGCGCAGGATGCGCTCGACCCGGCGGCTGTCGATCTCGGCCATGCACGGCTCGCTGGGCAGCCGCAGGTCGAACCGGGTGCCCTGCTTCTCCCCCAGCGCCTCGGAGTCGGCCACGGCACGAAGTACGACGTTGCGTACGTCGACCGAGTCGATGTCGAGGGTGGCCGCACCCGCGTCGTACCTGCTGATCTCCAGCAGGTCGGCGAGCATCGACTCGAAGCGTTCGAGCTGGGCCTGCATCAGCTCGGCGGCCCGCGCGGCGGAGGCGTCGAACCCCTCGCGGGCCTCGTAGAGCAGGTCGGCCGCCATCCGCACGGTGGTGAGCGGGGTGCGCAGCTCGTGCGAGACGTCGGAGACGAACTGCCGCTGGACCTGCGACAGCTCCTCCAACTGGTGGATCTTGAGCGCCAGGTTGGCGGCCATCTCGTTGAACGAGGCGGCCAGCCGGGCTAGGTCGTCCTCGCCGCGGACCTGGAGGCGTTCTTCCAGGCGTCCGGCGGCCAGCCGCTCGGCGGCCTGCCGGGCCAGCCGTACGGGGGTGACGACCTGGCGGGTGACCAGGGAGGCGATGGCGGCGAGCAGCAGTACGAGGGCGATGCCGACCACGACGAGCGCCTGCCGTACCGACGACAGCAGCTCGGCCTCCTCCGTCAACGGGAAGAAGTGGAAGATCTCATAGCCGTTGTCGACCCGGACGCCGATCACCAGTCCGGGCTGGGGCTCTGGGTCGCCGATGTGGTACAGCGAGGACGTGAGCTGCGGGATCGGCTCGTTGGGCTCGGCGTCGCGCAGGTCGTGTTCGAGCTTGGTGGGGATGCTGCGCGGATCGATCTCGTTCGTCGCGCGGTAGGCGCCCGGTATGGTCAGATTTCTGATGATCACCGTGTACCGGCTGGACTCGCCGGCGCGGTTGGCCAGCGCGGTGGCCGCCCGGTCGATGGGGAGGTCGGTGGCGCTCTGCCGCGGGTCTCCGGATCCGCCCGCGCCCTGATCGTCGGGGTCCGCGGTCTGCTCGTTGAGCTGGCCGACGATCGCGGTGCGGTCGGCGAGGGCGTCCTTGCCCGCCGCGGCGACCCGGCCCTGCACCACCGTGGTGGTGAACTGCTGCATCAGGAAGAACCCGAGGACCGCCACCACCGTGACCGAGATGACCAGGGTGCTGGTGACCACCCGGAGCTGCAGCGACCGCTGCTGGGCACGACGGACCCGCCCTGCGAGGCGACGCGCCCTCCTGCGCACGCCGCGCAGGATCTGCATCAGTGTCCTGCGTTTGGGCTTACCTTTCCGCGGGGGCATCTCGGATCCGTCGTCGGGGGAACGTTGCAAGCGGACGGCGAAGCGGCCGTCAGGCCGGTCCGGCCTTGTATCCCACCCCGCGCACCGTCACCACGATCTCAGGGTGCTCGGGGTCTTTCTCGATTTTCGCGCGCAGCCGCTGGACGTGCACGTTGACCAGCCGGGTGTCGGCGGCGTGCCGGTAGCCCCAGACCTGTTCGAGCAGCACCTCGCGGGTGAACACCTGGCGCGGCTTGCGGGCCAGCGCGACCAGCAGGTCGAACTCCAGGGGCGTGAGGTTGATGGTCTCCTCGCCCCGCTTCACGGAGTGCCCGGCCACGTCGATCGTGATGTCACCGATCTGGAGGATCTCCGGCGTCGGCTCGTCGGTACGGCGGAGCCTGGCCCGCACCCGCGCGACCAGTTCCTTGGGCTTGAACGGCTTGACAATGTAGTCGTCGGCCCCGGACTCCAGCCCGAGCACGACGTCGATGGTGTCGCTCTTGGCGGTGAGCATCACTATCGGGACACCGGACTCGGCGCGGATCCGCCTGCACACGTCGATGCCGTCGGCCCCTGGCAGCATCAGATCGAGCAGGACCAGATCGGGCCGGGTATCACGGAAGGCGTCAAGCGCCTTGTCCCCGTCGGAGACGAAAGAAGGCTCGAACCCCTCTCCGCGCAACACGATGCCGAGCATCTCGGCAAGAGCGGCGTCGTCGTCGACGACCAGCACGCGTCCTTTCATGGCCCCTCATTTGTTCTACGCAGTTTGGGAGTATTCGGGCGAACCCAGGCGATCCGTCGAAGGGTACCCCTGTCCAGCGGCCCAGCGGTACAGGGTCGTAAGCCATAGCCACCGGAAGCCGAATTTTAGGCGCATGCGACGTGAACGTGCCTGGATTCCGTCCCCGAGCGGCCTCAAAGCCGCCCAGTGGGGACCTGGACGGCCTTGCCACACCCAGTCTGCGTTAAGAAACCGCCTTTCGGCCATCCTTCGCGCGCGATCACTCCACGATCATCACATGACGTGGGTCACCGTGCCAGGATTGGGATATGTCTGACGGTCAAGGTAACCCGCCCGAGCCGCCACCCAACTGGTCGGCGGATCAGCCCGCCCCTTACCGCGGGCCAGGCGCGACGCCCTGGACCGTGCCCGGCGCACCAC
>NZ_POUA01000135.1 GCF_003236385.1 Spongiactinospora gelatinilytica | reverse complement strand
GTCCGCGCCGGCGGGCCGGCCCCCCGTCAAACCCCGCCGGCGCGGACACCGAGCGTCAAATGCGGCCCGGCGGACATCCTCGGCAGGGAGTAGACGGCCAGGGCAAGGCCGGAACGCGCACGCAGGGCCGGGCGTGCACGCGGGAGCGAGTGACCCCCAGGCCGGGCCAGACGCACATACGCCCACCGCAGCAGGCTCCCAGCGCGGGCCACCACCGAAAGGACCGGATGCGCGTACGCCCCGTCTCAGGGGGCTCCTGGCTCGGGTCGCCGCCGCGTTCGGTCCGCCGGTGCTACGACGGCGGGGGTCCGGGTGCCGGGCGATCATGCCGGATCGGTATCGGAGCGAGCGACGCCGTACCGACGGCCCTCGCTCACTCCCGTCCAGGACACCGAAATGTACCGCTGGGGACACCCTCAGCGGGCGCCTCCCGCGACCGCCGGGATGACCGAGACCTGAACGCCTTCAGGTGTCGCCGTGTCGAGGCCATCGGCGAAACGGACGTCCTCATCCCCCACATACACGTTCACAAAACGCCGAATCTTTCCGGATTCGTCCAGGATGCGGGCCCCGATGCCCGGGTAGTCCGCGTCCAGCTTCTGGAAGACCTCGCGCAGCGTCGCGCCCTCCCCGCCGACCTCCGCCGCACCATCGGTGTATGTGCGCAGAATCGTGGGAATACGCACAGAAACGCTCATTTTCAGCTCACTCTCTCGTCAGATATGCGGTTCACTCGGCAACGGTCGCGCGGAAGGCGTCGAGGGACGGGCGGATCACCGCCGAGGGACGGGCGTGGTCCGCGACCGCGTCGAGGGTCTTCAGGCCGTCGCCGGTGTTGAGGACCACGGTCTCGGCCTCGGGGTCGAGGCGGCCCTCGCGGACCAGCTTGGTCAGGACCCCGACGGTCACGCCGCCCGCCGTCTCGGCGAAGATGCCCTCGGTGCGGGCCAGCAGCCGGATCGCGTCCACGATCTCGTCGTCGGTGACATCTTCCACCACCCCGCCGGTACGGCGGACGATGTCCAGCACGTACGGCGCGTCCGCCGGGTTGCCGATGGCCAGCGACTTGGCGATGGTGTTCGGCTTGACGGGCTTGATCACGTCATGCCCGGCGCGGAACGCCGTCGCCACCGGCGCGCACCCCGCCGCCTGTGCCCCGATGACCTTGTAGGGCCGGTCCTCGACCAGGCCCAGCTTGATCAGTTCGGCGAAGCCCTTGTCGATCTTGGTGAGCTGCGAGCCGGACGCGATCGGGATCACGATCTGCTCGGGCAGCCGCCATCCGAGCTGCTCGGCGATCTCGTAGGCGAGGGTCTTGGAGCCCTCCGCGTAGTAGGGCCGCAGGTTGACGTTGACGAACCCCCACTTGTCGCCCAGCGGGTCGCCGATCAGCTCGGAGCAGAACCGGTTGACCTCGTCGTAGGTGCCCTCGATGCCGACGAGCCTGCCGCCGTACACCGACCCCATGACCACCTTGGCCTGCTCCAGGTCGGCGGGGATGAACACGCAGGCGTCGAGCCCGGCCCGCGCCGCCGCCGCGGTGACCGCGCCCGCGAGGTTGCCCGTCGAGGAGCAGGACAGGGTGTGGAAGCCGAAGTTGCGGGCGGCCTCGACGGCGATGGCCACCACGCGGTCCTTGAAGGAGTGGGTGGGATTGCCCGAGTCGTCCTTGATGTGCAGCGAGCGCAGGCCCAGCTCGGCGGCCAGCCGGTCGGCCTGCACCAGCTTGGTCCAGCCGGGGGCCAGGTTGGGCTTGTCCGCCACGTCGGCCGGTACCGGGAGCAGCGCGCGGTACCGCCATACGTTGGCCGGCCCCGCCGCGATCTCCTCGCGCGTGACCGGCCCGAACTCGTAAGCGACCTCCAGAGGGCCGAAACACTCGATACAGGCGAAGTCAGGGCCGAGGTCGTAACGGGTGCCGCACTCGCGGCAGGAGAGGGCGACGGCGGCGCCGAAGTCGGTGGTGGCGGGCTTGTCGTGTGTCGCGAGCGCCATGGAAGCGAGGCCTTTCCCTCATCTTCGCCTGCGACCGCCTTGATCACAGGCCGGATTTGGCACCTGTCCCGGCCGGCCTCTCGCCATGTCGCGAGCGCTGATCACCGGGAAGGTTGCCGGGGCTTCGCAGGGCCGGTCCCTCCACCCCTCTGGATGAGCAATATGAAGTTGTGAAGTCTGGTGAGCCTGACGCACAGGCTCGCTCGCACTCTACCCGGCAATCGGACATCCGTGACGGGCCGTCTCAGCATTCAAGACGGCCGCCGTCCAGAAACCGGTCCGGATCAGCCTCCGTAGGCGTCGCCCAGAGCCGCCTGCACGAACTTGCGCGCCTGGTGGATGCGTGACTTGGCGGTGCCGAGCGGGATCTGGAGCTGCTCCGCCACCTCCGCGTAGTCGAGCTGGCAGATGTCACGTAACACCAGCGCCTGCGCGAGGTCCGGCTTGTCGGCCTCCAGCGCCTCCATCGCGTCGAGCAGGTCGAGCCGCGACCCCGCGATCACGCTCACCCTGCGGACGTCGGGCCGCTGCATGGGCAGCTCGTCCGAACTCTGCTCGGCCGCCCGGCGCTTGAGCGTGCGGTACGTCGTGCGCGCGCAGTTGGCCGTCACGATGTGCAGCCAGGTGCTGAACCGGGCACGTCCCTCGAAGCGGCCGATGTTGCGCGCCACGGCGAGCAGGGTGTCCTGGCACGCCTCCTCGGCGTCCTGGTGGTAGGGAAGGATGCGGCCACAGTGCCGCAGCACGTCGGGCTCGATCCGCCGGAGCAGCTCGCCGAGTGCCCGGTGGTCACCCTGCGCGGCGGCGCGGGCCAGTTGCTCGGTCGTCTCGTCCAGCGCCATTCGGGTCCCCATCAGCCGTGAGTCCTGGACATCCTATGGTCAGGGATCAGGGTTGGTTAACCTTCCCGCAAGCGTCCCACGGCGAAGGAACGGTGGTCCAACGTTGAACGCTGTCCTGGTGGCCTCCAACCGCGGCCCGGTCTCCTTCACCCTGTCCGAGGGCGGCGAGCTGACCATGCGCAGGGGCGGTGGCGGCCTGGTCTCCGGCCTGTCCGGAGTGGTCAAGCAGATGGACGTGCTGTGGGTGTGCGCGGCGCTGTCCGACGGCGACCGCTCCGCCGTACGACTGGCCCCCGGCGGACGCCTGGACCACGCCGGATACGACACCGGCCCGCTGCGCATGCTGGACATCCCGCCCGCGACCTTCCACCGGGCCTACAACGCGGTCGCCAACTCGACCCTGTGGTTCGTCAACCACCTGCTCTACGACACGCCCAACGCGCCGCACTTCGACGGCAGGTTCCGCCGCGAATGGGAGTCGTACCAGTCCTACAACGCGGCGTTCGCGCTGGCGCTCGCCGAGCAGGCCGGGCCGGGCGCGCGGGTGATGATCCAGGACTACCACCTCACGCTGGCCCCCACGATGCTCCGCGGCGAACGGCCCGACGTGCGGATCGCGCACTTCTCACACACGCCGTGGGCCCCGCCGGAGTACTTCACGCTGCTGCCCGACGACGTGGGGATCGAGGTGCTGTCCGGCATCCTGGGGGCCGACCACGCCGGGTTCCTCACCGAACGGTGGGCGGCGGCGTTCATGGACTGCTGCGAGGTCGTGCTCGGCGCCCGGGTCGACCGCGCCCGACGTACCGTCACCCACGGGGACCGGACGACCAGGATCGGCGTCCACGGGCTCGGCGTGGACGGCGAGGCCCTGTGGGCGCGGGCGCTGGAACCGGACGTCGAGTCGCACATGGCCGCGCTGCGGCAGCGGGTCGGCGGCCGCCGGCTGATCGTCCGGATCGACCGCACCGAGCTGTCCAAGAACATCGTGCGCGGCCTGCTGTCCTACCGGGAGTTCCTGGCGCAGTACCCGGAGTGGCACGGCCGGGTCGTCCATCTGGCCTTCGCCTACCCGTCGCGGCACGACCTGCCGGAGTACCGGGAGTACACCGCGGCGGTGCAGCGCTGCGCCAAGGAGATCGAGGACGACTACGCCACCGAGGACTGGGACCCGCTGATCCTCAATGTCCACGACGACTACCCGCGCTCGCTGGCCGCCTACCGGATGGCCGACGTGCTGCTGGTCAACCCCATCCGCGACGGGATGAACCTGGTGGCCAAGGAGGGCCCGATCCTGTCACCGCGCTCGGCGCTGGTGCTCTCCCGCGAGGCCGGCGCGGCGGCCGAGCTGGGCCGGGACGCGATCCTGGTCAACCCCTACGACGTCTCCGGCACGGCACGGGCCCTGCACCAGGCCCTGACCATGCCAGAGGAGGAGCGCACGCGCAGGGGCGAACGGCTGCGCGACGCGGCGACCGCGCTGCCGCCCGCCGCGTGGTTCAGTCAGCAGCTCGACGCCCTGGGCGGCTGACCGCCCCGGCCAGCGCCCGCAGCAGCGCCACCACGCCGTCCGGGCCGTCCACGATGATGTCGGCGCGCTCGCTCAGCGCGGTCACCTCGGCCGAGCCGCTGCACACGGTCACGCCGGGCAGGCCGGACTGGCGTACCGCGTCGAAGGCGGCCAGGTCGCCCAGGTCGTCGCCGACGTACATCACCGAGCGGGCGGACCGCTCGGCCAGGAAGGCGGACAGCGCGTCGCCCTTGTCCGTGCCGGGGGGCCGCAGCTCCAGGACCAGCCGCCCCGGCTCGACGATCAGGTCGTGCCGGGCGGCGAGCGCGGTGAGCGGCTCGGTCAGCGCCGCGAACGCGGCGGCCGGGTCGGCGGTCCGGCGCGTGTGGACGGCCAGCGCCCTGCCCTTGTCCTCGACCCACGCGTCCGGCACCCCGGCTGCGGCCAGGACCTGGGGCAGCGCGGCACGGACCGCCGCCACGCCCGCCGGGGGCGGCGGCGAGGTCAGCTCTCCGGCCTCCCAGCGCTCCACGCCGTACTGCCCGAGCACGACCAGCCCCGGCACGTCGGCCAGCGCGGCGTCCGCGCCGCCGCCGTACTCGATCACCGAGGCCGCCGGGCGGCCGGTCAGGATCAGGACCGTCCCGACGGCCGCGCCCAGCGCGGCCAGCACGCCGGGGGCGGCGGGATGCACGCGGGCGGCGGCGGGATCGGCCACGATCGGCGACAGCGTGCCGTCGAAGTCGAGCCCGACGACCGCGCCGGACGGATCGGCCACGATCTTGTCGAGCCCCACCGACCCCGCGGCCGTGCGCGGCCACGGCAGCTCCGCTGGGGTGGCCTCAGCAGGTTGGTCGCTCATCCGCTTCCCTTACCCGGACCGTCACGGACGCATGCCGAGCCGGCGGGCGGCCCGCTCGCGCTGCCTGGCGGCGCGCAACCGGCGCAGCCGCTTGATCAGCATCGGGTCGTGGGCCAGCGCCTCCTGGCGCTCGACCAGCTCGCCGAGCAACTGGTAGTAGCGGGTGGCGGAGAATCCGAACGCCTCGCGGATCGCCTGCTCCTTGGCGCCCGCGTAGCGCCACCACTGGCGCTCGAACGCGAGGATCTCGCGGTCGCGTTCGGTGAGACCGCCGGTCGTCTGCGCGGGAGCTTCTTCAGGGGCGTCATCGGGGGCGTCACTGTCACCGTCCACCGGCGCGGTGTCCATGCTGTCCTCCTCGGTCGGGCCCGCGACGGTCACGTCACGAGCGCGCGGCCCGGAGCCATCGTAGTCGGCAATTTGCGGGCCTTCATGTCGGTTGTGCGGACTTGGTGGGCGCAGCCGTGGGCAAGAGGCCGGGCGGGGCCCGGTAATGCCCGCGCCAAAATCCTGGCCCTATCTCACTACCGTGGGTATCGGTTTGTTCACCGATACGCCGCGTCGGCGCGCGCTCGCATGTCAGAATGAGCCCGGCACCAGCGGATGATCGGGGAGCGGGCCCGTGAGCCGCGGCCTGATCCGTTTTGGCGAGGGCGCACTTGACCGAAGCACGTGACACGCGTCGCCGCGGCGCACACCGCAGACGCCGCCCGTGGCCGGTGTGGGCGTTCCTCCGCAAGCCGTACGCGCTGCCCGTCGTCCTCGCCGCGGCGATCGGCCTGATCGCGCACTCCTGGCCGCCCGCGCACAGCGGCACCGGGGCCCCAGTGGCCGACCGCTGGCGCACCTGGCCCGCCGCGCGCATCTTCCCCGCCATGCTGCCGGGCACCAGCCCGTCGGGGGCCGCCGTCCGCTACCGCCTGACCGGGGTCGCCGCGGAGGCGCCGTGCGAGCGGGCGCTGCAACCGGCCGCCGCGCGGGCACTGAACCGGCTCGGCTGCCTGACCACGCTGCGCGCGACCTACGCCGACGGCACGCAGACCTACGTCGCCACGGCGGGGATCGCGGTGCTGGCCGACTCGGCGGCGGACGCGTCCTCGCGGGTCGCGCGGCGGCTCGCCACGCAGCAGTCGGGGCGGCCCCGGTTGCGCCCGCCGTCGGTCCGCCCGGCGGGGTTCGCGGGGGGCGCGGCGGAGGGGTTCGGCGAACGCCAGTACGTCGCGGGCGCGCTGGCCGCCGGGGAGCACCGGTACGTGGTGCTCACCTCGGCGGGTTACGCCGACGGCCGGCCGTACACACCGGGTTCCCCGATCGACGGCCGGCTGCCCCGGCTGGCCCGCGAGCTGGCCGTCACCCTGCACCGGGACCTCACCCGGTGAGCCCGGTGAGCCCGGTGAGCCGCGGCGGCCGCCCGCCACGCGCGCCGATCGTCCTGGCGGCGGCGCTCTTCGCGCTGCCCGCCCTGGTCGCGGTCGTGCCGGGGGCGCCGGTCCGCGCCGACGACGTCGGTACGGCGGCGCGGGCCAAACAGTGGCCGCTCGCCGCGTTACGCGCGGCCGAAGCCTGGCGGCACACCCGCGGCGAGGGCGTACTGGTCGCCGTCCTCGACACCGGCGTCGACCCCCGCCACCCCGACCTCGCGGGCGCGGTCACCGTGGGCCCCGACTTCACCGGCGACCGGGGCGGGTCGTCGCGCTACTCCGGCCACCACGGCACCTCGATGGCCAGCCTGATCGCCGGGCGCGGGCACGGCGAGCACGACGCGAGCGGCGTGCTCGGCGTCGCCCCCAAGGCGCGGGTGCTGTCCGTGCGGGTCACCCTGGAGAACGACGACCCGCAGCGCAAACGCCTGGCCGGGCGGAGCACCAACGCGCTGGCCAAGGGCATCCGCTACGCCACCGACCACGGGGCCGACGTGATCAGCATGTCGCTCGGCGGCGGCAGCGGCACCTGGGAGGGTTCGGCCGCCGAGGAGGAGGCCGTCCAGTACGCGATCGACCGGGGCGTGGTCCTCGTCGCCTCCTCCGGCAACGACGGCGCGAACGGCAACAGAAAGAACTTCCCGGCCGCCTACCCCGGGGTGATCGCGGTGGGCGCGGTGGACGAGTCCCTGCGGGTGCCCCGGTTCTCCAACCGGCAGGAGTACCTCTCGGTGGTCGCGCCGGGGGCGCGGATCGTGAGCGCGGACGGCCCCGGCTCCTACGTGGTGGGCGACGGCACCAGTTCGGCGGCGGCCATGGTCGCGGGCGTCGTGTCGCTGGTCCGCGCGCGATACCCGGAGCTGTCCCCGGCGCAGGTGCGCCGGGCGCTGGAGCGCGGGACCGCGCGCCGCCCCGCCACCGGCCACGACGCGGCCTACGGGCACGGCGTGGTCCGCGCGGACCTCGCGCTGGAACAGGCCGAGCGGTACACCAGGCGCCGGGTCACCGCAGGGCTGCTGACGCCGATGGGCAACGGACACGCCCGGGATGCACATAAGTCCGAATTCACGAAAACCCCGGCGAATGCGCAATCTCCGGCGATCCGCCCCGGCGGGCCGCCCGCCGGCCCCGTCTACTTCGGCGGCGGTCCCCCGCCGGATGACTCGACGCCCTCGCGGCGGCTCGTCGGGGCGGCGTTGATCCTGGTCAGCGTGCTCCTGGGAGTGAGCATCGCGATACGCGACCGGCGCGGGAGCCGGGCCGCCGGCGGCTGCTGAGCACCCCGCCGAATGGATCTATAGCGGCGGATGTCAGGGATGTTGGCGAAGGTGCCCGTATGCCACTATTGGCCCCATGAGCGCGCTCCGCACCGCAGGCGTCCCGGACAGCTCCGCAGTCTTCCACGAGATCCTCGCCGAGCTGGCACGCATCGAACAGGGCGTTTCCTCCGACCCGACGTTCGACGAACGCACCAAAGCCGAAGGCCGCGCCTGGGCGTTCTCGCTGCTGCGCGTGGCGCTCGACACACAGGTCTGGGCGCACCCGCACCGGCCGCGCTTCACCGACATCGTCTGGCCGTACGCCAAGTGGGGCGGCGACAACGCCGACGCCTACTTCTGCTTCACCCCGCTCGACCCGGAGCGCACCTACCTGATCACCGGGCAGCGCGCCGACGCCGCGTACATGTCGCTCACCCTGTACGGCGGGCCCGACGACGGCCGCTACGCCGAACGGATCGTCGCCACCGCCAACGACCGGACCCTGCGCTTCGGCGCGGACGGCTCCTTCGAGCTGATCCTCTCGCCCGACGACCCGCCGCGCGACAGCGCCGCCAACTGGTTGCGCCTCGAATCCGACGTCGTGTGCGCCATCACCCGCGACTACCTGGTGGCCCCGGAGACGAGCCGCCGGGCCACTTGGCGCATCGAGTGCCTGGACGCCCCCGACGACCCGCCCAGGGAGACCGACGCCGACCTCGCCCGGCGGTTCACGGCGGCGCTGACCTGGCTGCGCGAGCAGTCCACGCTGGTACTGCCGCTGGTGGAGGAGAACGACGTCGCCGAGCCCTACCCGGTGCCGACCACGACCTTCGGGTGGGCGGCGGGCGACGCGGCGTACGCGATGGGGTCCTTCGACCTGCGGCAGGGGGAAGCGTTGATCATCGAGGGGCGCTCGCCGGAGTGCGCCTTCTGGAACATGTGCCTGTGGAACCCGTTCCAGCACACGTACGACTACGCGTGGGAGCGGGTGACCATCAACGGCGGGCAGGTGGAGTACGAGCCGGACGGCTCCTGGCGCATCGTGATCTCGGCCACCGACCCGGGCATGCCCAACTGGGTCTCCACGGCCGGCCACGAACGCGGCCGCATCTGGTTCCGCTGGTTCCTCCCCGACCACACCCCCGAACGCCCCTTGACGAAGGTGATACGCGTTTGATCCCGGTACGGGGATGTCCTCTAGACGCAATGAACGGCTGAGTTAACCGTCAAGTCGGCGCCTTGGGCGCTGGGTGGGGTGCAAGGCTGTCGGGGACATATCGCATCCACCCGGGGACGGTCAGTGATCACATGTACCCCGGGAGAGCTTCGGGGGAAGTAGCAAATGATCCGACGCATTTTCGTCGCGACCGCCATCGTCGGCATGGCCGCGTTCGGCACGGCCGGGGCCGCGTCCGCGGTGGCCCAGGACCCGCTGGGTGACCTGGTCGGCATGGTCACCGGCCTCACCAACGGCAGCGCCCTGGGCGGCGTCGCCGGTGGTGCGGTCGGCGGTGCCACGGGGGCCGCGGCCGGGGCGGCCACCGCCCGCTGATCGCCGGCGCCACTGGCGAACCGAAACGGCTGAGCCCTCCACAAGACCGGCCTGTGGAGGGCTCAGACGCACCTTGACGGCCCGTGTCAGGCGTGCACGATGTCCTGGCTCTCGGCGAAGTGACAGGCGCTCTCGTGAGCCGTGCCGGCGCGAATCTCCAGCAGCGGCTCCTCCTTCGCGCAGATCTCCTGCGCCTTCCAGCAACGGGTGCGGAAGCGGCAGCCCGAGGGCGGGTTCGCCGGGGACGGCGGGTCGCCCTGCAGGATGATCCGCTCCCGCTGCTCGCGGCCCTCCGGGTCGGGGACCGGCACGGCGGAGAGCAGCGCCTGCGTGTACGGATGGGCGGGCTTGTCGTAAATCTCGGTGTCCTTGCCGAGTTCGACGAGCTTGCCCAGGTACATCACCGCGACCCGGTCGGAGATGTGGCGCACCACCGACAGGTCGTGGGCGATGAAGATGTACGCCAGGTTGAACTCGTTCTGCAACCGCTCCAGCAGGTTGATCACCTGGGCCTGGATGGACACGTCGAGCGCGGAGACCGGCTCGTCACAAATGATGATCTCCGGCTGCAACGCCAGGCCCCTGGCGATCCCGATGCGCTGCCGCTGGCCGCCGGAGAACTGGTGCGGGTAGCGGTTGATGTGGTCGGGGTTGAGGCCGACCACCTCCAGCAGCTCCTGCACCTTGCGCCGCCGGTCGCCCCTCGGGGCCACGTCGGGGTGGATCTCGTACGGCTCGCCGATGATGTCGCCGACCGTCATTCTCGGGTTGAGCGAGGTGTACGGGTCCTGCATCACCATCTGCACGTTGCGGCGCATCCGCTTGAGCGCGCCGCCCTTGGCGGCGGCCATGTCCACGCCGTTGATCTTCACGCTGCCCGAGGTCGGCCGCTCCAGCGCCATCAGCACCTTGGCCAGCGTGGACTTGCCGCAGCCCGACTCGCCCACGACGCCCAGGGTCTCGCCCCTGTGCAGGTCGAAGGAGACCCCGTCCACGGCCTTGATCTGGCCGATCTGCCGCTTGAAGACGATCCCCTGGGTCAGCGGGAAGTGCTTGACCAGGTCACGGACCTCAAGGACCCGCTCACCCGTGGCTGCCATCGAGGACCTCCCTCCAGTAGTGGCACGCGCTGTTGCGGTCCAGGTTGATCTCGTTCAGTGGGGGGACGTCGGTGACGCAGTTGTCCTGCCGGTACGGGCAGCGCGGGTGGAAGGCGCAGCCCGAGGGCATGTCCAGCAGGTTGGGCGGAAGCCCCTTGATCGCGTAGAGCTCCTGGCCCTTCTGGTCCACGCGGGGGATCGACTCCAGCAGTCCCTTGGTGTAGGGGTGGCCGGGGTTCTTGTAGATGTCGCGTACCGGGGCGTTCTCGACGATGCGCCCGGCGTACATGACGGCGATCTTGTCGGCGACGTCCGCCACCACCCCGAGGTCGTGGGTGATGAGGATCAGGCCCATGTTGCTCTCGCGCTGGAGTTCGGCGAGCAGTTCCATGATCTGGGCCTGCACCGTCACGTCCAGCGCGGTGGTGGGCTCGTCGGCGATCAGCACCTCCGGGTCCAGCGCGATGGACATCGCGATCATGATGCGCTGCCGCATACCGCCGGAGAACTGGTGCGGGTAGTCGTTCACCCGCTGCCTGGCGGCCGGGATGCGGACCCGCTCCATCAGCTCGACGGCCTTCTTCATCGCGTCGCGCTTGGACATGCCGCGATGCACCCGGAACATCTCGCTGATCTGCCAGCCCACGCTGAAGACCGGGTTGAGCGCGGACAGCGCGTCCTGGAAGATCATCGCGATCCGCTGGCCGCGGATCTGCGCGCGGGCGTCCTCGCTCAGTTTGAGCAGGTCGGTACCGCGGAACTTGATCGAACCCTGGGGAATCCTGGCAGGCGGCATGTCGAGGATGCCCATGATCGCCTGAGCGGTCACCGACTTGCCGGACCCGGATTCGCCGAGCACCGCCAGGCTCTCACCGGGCCTGAGCGAGTAGCTCACCCCGTTGACGGCCTTGACCAGCCCTGCCCGGGTGACGAACTCCACATGCAGATCGTCCACCTCGAGCAGCGCGTCGTTGCCCAGCCCTCCCTCGGCGGGCAACACATCGGTGGCGGTTGTCTTCGCGGATTTCACGGATCCCCCTTATCGCAACTTCGGATCGAGCGCGTCGCGGACGGCGTCGCCGAGCATGATGAACGCCAGGACGGTGATGCTGAGGAAGATCGACGGGAAGATCAGCGGGTGCCACGCCTCCAGGAACCGGTCGCGGGCATCGGCGATCATCAGACCCCAGGAGATCTCCGGTGACTGGATACCGACTCCGAGGTAGGACAGCGCCGCCTCGGCCGCGATGAACCCGCCCAGGTTGATCATCGCGATGACGATCACCGGGGCGAGCGCGTTCGGCAGGATGTGCCGGAACATGATCCGGCCGGCTCCCGCGCCGAGCGCTCGTGCGGCCATGACGTAGTCCTGGTTCTTGGCGGTGATCACCGACGCCCGCATGATGCGGAACGTCATCGGCCAGGCCAGCACCGACAGCGCCAGCATCACCGTCCACACGTTGCCCCGGCCGAAGATCACCAGGATCAGCAGCGCGCCCAGGATCAGCGGGATGGCGAAGAAGATCTCGGTCGTCCTGGAGAGGATCACGTCGGTCGCGCCGCTGCGGAACCCGGCGATCAGCCCGAGCAGGCCACCGAACAGGGCGGTGACGATCATCGTGGTCACGCCGACCATGATCGAGACGCGGGCGCCGTAGATCGTCTTGGCGAAGACGTCGCAGCCCTGGTTGTCCTGCCCGAACAGGTGGCCCGCGCTGGGGGGTGTGCGGGCGTCGATGAGCTGGCAGGTGGCCGCGTCGTACGGGTTCACCGAGGTGAAAAGTTGCGGGAAGATCGCCATGACCACCAAGATGAAGATCATGATGGCCGAGCCGATGAAGAGCGGCCGGCGACGCAGGTCGTACCATGCGTCGGTCCACAGGCTGGCCGGCTTGCCGTCCTTCTTCTTGGTCTTCGGCTGCGCCGACGGCGGAACGCCGGGCTGGGCGGTGTCGGGGACTGTGGCCGGGGCGACCTGGTCCAGCGCCTCGCTCTGCTGGGTCTCAGGGTCCAGCGGGCCTGCGGGTCGAATGTCACTCATAGCGGATCCTCGGGTCCAGCACAGCGTAGAGCAGGTCGACGACCAGGTTGGCCAGGATGTACACGAGCACCAGGATGGTGACGATGCCGACCACCACGGGTTGTTGTCGCTCGTGTACCGATCTGAACAGCTCTTGCCCGATTCCGGGGATGTTGAAGATCGATTCTGTGATCACCGCGCCGCCCATGAGCGTGCCCAGGTCGGCCCCTAGGAACGTGATCAACGGGATCAGGGCGTTGCGCAGCGCGTGCCGTCCGACCACGCGTCTTCGTGGCATGCCCTTGGCCACGGCCGTTCGCACGTAGTCGGCGCGCAGGTTCTCCACCAGGCTGGTCCGGGTGAGCCGGGTCAGATAGGCGATCGACGTGCCCGCCAGCACGAAGCCGGGGACGACATAGCTGATCCAGCCGTCGGACACACCGGCGATCGGGAAGATCTCGACGCCGCCGGTCCACCTCCTGAGCTGGACACCGAGCAGAAGCTGCAGCACGAAGCCGGTCACCAGCGTCGGCACCGACACGAGGATCAACGTCGAGGCGAGGATCATGCTGTCGGTGGCCTTGCCGCGGCGCAGCGCCGCCCACAGGCCGAGCCCGACACCGAAGATCGCCTCAAGGACCAGCGCGGTGATCGCCAGGTTGACGGTCACCTGGAACTTCGCCGCGATGATCTGGGATACCTCCACGTTGGCGTAGGTCCGGCCGAGATTGCCCTGGAACACGCCACTGATGTAGTAGCCGTACTGCACGATAAGCGGGTCGTTCAGGTGATACTGCTCACGCAGCAGAGCAACGACGACCGGATTGCCCCGCTTTTCGCCCGCCAGCGCCGCGATGGGATCACCAGGCAGTGCGAAGACGACAGCGAAAATCAGCAGGGTGGCGCCCAGTAGCACTGGGATCGCTTGGATAAGACGTCTTATGACGTAGCGGCCCACTAAAGCCTCCCATACATGCGCAAAAGGGCAGCCTCGGTACCCAGGGTTTGCGGTGCCAAGCAGACTGCCCTCATGCGATCTTCTCCCGGGCCGGGCGCGGGGTGCGCGCCAGGCTTCGGAGAATCCTTCTAGGCCTTCTCGACGGACTCCCACTCAACCTGGTTGAGCAGGTTAATCTTCACACTCTTGAGGTGCTCTGAATACCCCGCGTTGATCTTGTAGAAGTAGACCGGGACGTATGGGAGTTCCTTGTTCAGGACGTCGGCCGCCTGGCGGTAGGCCTCCAGGCCCGCCTCCGGCGTCTCGGCGGTGTCGCCCTTCACCAGCAGGTCGTCGAACTCCTTGCTGGAGTAGCCGGCGTAGTTGGAGCCGGTCTTGGCCGCTTCGGTGGAGAAGATGGGGGTCAGGTAGTTTTCCGGGGACGGGTAGTCGATCGCCCAGCCCATCCGGAACATACCGGTGTACTTCTTGGCGTCCAGCTCGTCGAGGATCGCCTGGAACTTCTCGAACGGCTTGACCGTGACCTCGATGCCCAGGCTGGCCCGCAGGTTGATCGCGACGGCCTCGATCCACTCCTTGTGGCCACCGTCGGCGTTGTAGCCCAGCTCCAGCTTCTTGGGGCCGTTCGCCGCCGTGTAGACCTCCTTGGCCTTGGCGGGGTCGAAGATGCAGACCGTGCAGGCGCCCTGCTTGTAGCCCGCGATGGCCGGGTTGATGAAGTCGTCGGCTGGGGCGCGGGTGCCGGAGAAGACCTTCTCGGCGATCGTCTTCCGGTCGATGGCCATCGCGATGGCCTCGCGGACCTTGACGTTCTCGTATTCCTTGTTGTACTTCAGCGGGAAGCCGATGTAGCCGATACCGGCGTCGGGCTGCTCGATGTAGCGCTCGCCGAGGTCGGACTTGGCCGAGGAGATCGAGGAGGCCGCGAGCTGGTCGATGATGTCGAGCTCGCCACCGCGCAGGTCGTTGTACGCCGTCTCGGTGCTAGTGTAGATCTTGAACTGCAGCTTGCTGAACTTCGGCTTCGCACCGGCGAAGGCGTCGTACCTGGTGAGGTCGATCGTCTGGTCGGTGCCCTTGCCGTACGGCTTGTCGATCGAGAACTGCCCCTGCCCGATGGGCTTCGCGGCGAATTCCTCGGTCACCTTGCCGTCGGGGCCGAACGCGGCCTTCGGCAGCGGATAGAACGCGGTATAGCCGAGCATGACCGGGAACTGCGAGAACGGCTTGGACAGCGTCACCTCCAGGGTGAGGTCGTCCACCGCCTTGAGGCCCGACATCTCCTTGGTGCTGGGCGTCTTGCCCTCACCCGGGTTCAGGTCGGCGTAGCCGGCGATCCGGCCGAAGAAGTAGCTGGCCGACTGGACGTTCTCCTGGTTGGAGGCGAAATTCCAGGCGTCGACGTAGTTCTGGGCGATCAGTTTCTCGCCGTTGTGCCACGTGTACCCGGGCTTGAGCTTGATCGTCCAGACCTTGTTGTCCTCGGTCTCGATCGACTGGGCGACCTCGTTGACGACTTCTTTGTTCTCGTTGTAGCTCACCAGGGGAGAAAAGAGAGCGGCGAGGACCTCGGCGCCCTCGGTCTCGGTGGTGTCGCTAGGATAGAACAGCTTCTGCGGCTCGCCGATCTCCATCCGGACGGGAGCGTCGCTTGCGCCTGTGGTGGCTCCGGGCGAGCTGCCGGTGCTCCCGCCGCCACCGCCACCGCACGCGGCTACCGCGAGGGCGAGCAGCGCGGTACCGGCGATTATTTGTGCGCCCTTGGTCACACGCATTGTGGGTCTTTCCTCCCTCTCAGGTGGGCATGGTTCTGAGCTGCGATGCTCTCCCGGCAGCCAAGGAAAGGGCCTGGTTACCCCCGCCTCGGCCGACACGGTCGAACCCTGCCGACGCCCTGCCAGTCGATCGCTACAATCCCGCACTACTTCTCACCAGGGAGTCTCTGGCGCGTTGCAGTTCGGTCACACGTGCGCCCGCTGGACGTCACACGCATACCACTACGGGCGCTCAAAGAGCCTAAAACAGGCATAAACTCGCCAGAAGTGTACAGACGGGGATCCCCCGTCTTACAGGGGACATGAGTGTCTGTCCCAAAATACACATAAGGCCCCGATGCTCGCCTGCTTGCCGACACGGGGCCATCTCCTGGGCTACGGTTGACCCGGCCGCAGCGCAGCGGATGAACCCGGGGTAACGCTTGCAGATCCTTGCGTATGTCCCGGAACCGTACTCGGAGAGATCACGTCCAACTGTCTGTGCGCGCCCGTCGCTGTCCAGAGCACCATCGCAGGCATCCCCATCACCAGGATCCAATAGAGTCCTTGCCATGAGCCAGCCGGAATCCGCGCTCGCGGACGCCCGGGCGGGCGGCCGGAAAGACGGCACCCCTTCCGCCGGGAAGGAGTCGCTGGCCCAGCTCGCCGAGCGATACGGGCTTCGACGTGCCATCGCACGCCCAAGCCTGCCCGTCTACCTGCGCCAGCTTTGGGAGCGCAGGCACTTCGTGCTGACCTACGCCACTTCGCGGAACATCTCGAAGTACAGCAATTCGGCGATGGGGCAGCTTTGGCAGGTGCTCACGCCGCTGCTCAACGCCGCGATCTACTGGCTGATGTTCGGCCTGATCCTCGGCGCCGCCAAGGACATGGAGAACTACACGGCGTTCCTGATCACCGGGATGTTCGTGTTCACATACACACAGCGGGCCGTCAGCGGCGGCGCCAAGTCGATCTCGGGCAACCTCTCGCTGATCAGGGCGCTGCACTTCCCCCGCGCGGCGCTACCGCTCGCCTACACGGTGCAGGAGCTGCAACAACTCCTGATCTCCATGGGCGTGCTGGCCGTGCTGGTGCTGGTGACCGGCGAGCCGCTGACATGGTCCTGGCTGCTTGTCCCGGTGGCGCTGCTGCTGCAGACGATGTTCAACATCGGCGCCAGCCTGGTCCTCGCGCGCGTCGGGGCCTTCGCCCGCGACATGAACCAACTGCTGCCGTTCATCATGCGGACCTGGCTGTACTCGTCGGGCGTGTTCTTCGCGATCGGCGACAAGATCAGGGACGCCGACATCCCCCAGATCATCGCTGACATTCTCTACATCAACCCCGCCGCCGCGTACATCGAGGTAATGCGCGAGCTGCTGCTCAAGTCGCACACCACCGCCCCGCCATGGATCTGGGGGGTCTGCGTATTCTGGGCAGTGTTCGCCCTACTCGTCGGCTTCTGGTACTTCTGGCGTGCCGAGGAGAGGTACGGCCGTGGCTGAGCTGACCGAGGAGCTGTCACACGTGAAGGCGGAGGAACCAGACGTCCCGTCCAACAAGGACGTCAAGGTCTATCCCAGGGACGAGAAGCCGGCCGGAGGCCCCGAACACTCCGGCACGCCCACCGTCATCGTGGACGACCTCCACATCATCTACCGGGTGTACGGCGCGGCCTCCGACGCCGAACGCGGCAACGCCGCCAACGCGCTGCTCCGCCTCGTCCGCCGCCAGGGCCGCCCCCAGATGCGCGAGGTCCACGCCATCAAGGGCGTGTCCTTCGTGGCCCACCACGGCGACGCCATCGGCGTCATCGGCCGCAACGGCTCCGGCAAGTCCACCCTCCTGCGCGCCATCGCGGGCCTCCTGCCACCCCACTCCGGCGCCGTCTACACCGACGGCCAGCCGTCCCTCCTGGGCGTCAACGCGGCCCTCATGCGCGACCTCACGGGCGAGCGCAACATCGTGCTCGGGTGCTATGCGATGGGCATGAAGCCCAGCCAGGTCAAGGAGAAGTACAGCGAGATCGTCGGCTTCTCCGGCATCGGGGAGTTCGTCCAGTTCCCGATGTCGACGTACTCCTCGGGCATGGGCGCCCGCCTCCGCTTCGCCATCGCCTCGGCCAAGTCCCACGACGTCCTCCTCATCGACGAGGCCCTCGCCACGGGCGACCGAGAGTTCAAGCGCAAGAGCCAGGAACGCATCAAGCTGATGCGCCAGGAGGCCGGCACGGTCTTCCTGGTCGCCCACAACCTGGACGTGATCGAGGAGACCTGCAACCGGGTGATCTGGCTCCACAAGGGCAAAATCAAGATGGACGGCCCCCCCAAGGAAGTCCTGACGGCCTACAACCGCGTTTAGCGGCGCTCGCGCAGTGTTCATTGCGTTCGCTTCGCTCACGCGGGGCCCGGGCGCCTTCAAGGTCGCGTCCTCCGCTCCTCGCTCCCTCGTTCGTTCCTCACTCGATCGCTCGTCGCTCCGGACACGACCGCGCCCGGTCCCATGCCCGGTTGCGCTC
>NZ_POUA01000134.1 GCF_003236385.1 Spongiactinospora gelatinilytica | reverse complement strand
GGTGCTATAGGGGCCGTGGCGGCGCAGTCGTCGCGGGCGGCCGGATTCGAGTTGCTGTACCTGGAGGTCAGTGCACGTGGCGTCGCTGAGCGGCGGGGATCGCTGATGCAGTGCTGGAGCGCCCCGTTCGAGAACGCGCCGCCGGTACGGGCCTTTCCCTCTTATCGAGGGCAGCGCAACGGTCCTGGCCTATGGTGGTAGCCACGACCGGCGAGCACGTGGGATTCGAGTCCTGGCTGGAGGGTGATCGCGCCATGATGCTCGACTTCTCCTCTCAGGTGACCGGTTTTGCCTCCCAGCCGTTCCGGCTGCTGTGGTCAGCGGAAGGTAGGCAGCGCAAGCACGCACCGGATTTCTTCGCCCGGTTCGACGACGGAACCGCCATGGTCATCGACGTCCGGCCGGACGGCCGCATCGGGCCAGACGATGCTGAGGCGTTCGCAGCGACCGCGGCGGCGTGTGAATCGGCGGGATGGGGCTATCGGCGAGTGGGCGAGCTCGATCAGGTGCTGGTGGCCAATGTCCGCTGGCTGGCGGGCTATCGCCATCCCCACTGCGGCGACGATTAGACCGCGGCTCGGTTGCGGCGGGTGTTCATGACGCCAGCTCCGCTGCTAGCTAGGCCGAGTTTCATAAGGCCTTGAGCCACTGGTTGATCGCAGCGATGATGACAACGGCCTCGTAGCGTACGGCGAGCTTGTCGTACCGGGTCGCCATGCCGCGATTGCCCTTGAGCACGTTGATACCGCAACCCACTGACAAATAACTTGCGCTCGACACTAACCGTGGTCCGTCACCTCGCCATCTGCCGGCGGGGGAGACGTTTGAAGGCGGAGGGCTTAGCTTCGATTGCAAGCGGATGAGCAGGTGCTTCCCGACGGGAACGACCACCGCGTAATGCTGCGAGTACGACCAAGTACCCGAAGGCGTGCGGTGGCCGTCCAGGCGGTGTGCGCCCGCCAACGCGCTCTGATCAGAGAGTGGCTGAGCCGGCGGAACTCCGGAAAGCCCTGCTGGGCTGCTCTGCCCGGCGCGGCGATGCGCTGTTCGAACTGACCGACGCGGTGCCGGCCGTTGGACCGGTGCCCCCACCGCCCCACCTGTCACTGGATCACTGCATCGCCGTGGCCATGCGGGATCTGCCGACCGCCCAGCACACCACGACCGCACACGCCTTCAGCAGGCGATAGGGGGAAGCCCGCCCCGTTTGGGAGTAGCGTGCGATCGTCACGACCGCGGCTGTAACGGGCGATGGCACCCCATACCCCCGGCTCCGCGCACAGAAGGCACCGTAGCGCGCCCTGTGCACCAACTGGGGCGGCTTTCAACTGGCACCTTCGTGACACGCCTTACTGACATTGACTGGCAAAACGCATGTCAGAATACAGATGCCATCTGCCAGTAGATGGCAATCCTGCCGCATCCGTCAGCAGCGTTGCATAATTGATCATCTACCGGAAGATCAATGTCTGCATTCATGGTGGTGCCTCGAAGCGCCGCCTCATGTTGCTGGAACCGCGGCTGGATAGTGCAACTCCCTGATTTAGTTGCGGGACAGTCCCCGACTATGCGCTGACCAGCGCACTGACACGTCGTGGCGATTCGGGGGATGGCAGTTTCGTGGCGATTCGCACCCTGCTCGGCCCCGACGGCCGGCCGGCGTCCGGCAACGCCGCCCTCGTCCGCGAGGCCGTGCGCCGTACCGGATGACGCGGTGAGCTGCTCGGGCGTGAACTGCAAGCTGGGGGAGGCGCAGCGCCTGGCCATGGCGCTGCGCGCGCTTCTGGTCGGCCTGAGCCAGGGCGTCGTCTTCGGTCTGGCCGACACCGCCTCCGCCGAGTACTTCGCGGCCGCCGCCCGCGCCCTGGTCACTCCGGACGTGCTCGGCGCGCCCTGAAATCCGGCCTCGGCGATCATCGCCTCAAGGGTTCTCGGCGGCGCGCTTCGAGCGCGTCCAGGATCAGGTCCAGGCCGTAGCCGAACTCACTGGTGTGGTCATAGCCCGGCCGCAGGCCATGGTCGACGATCATCTCGGTGAGGTACGGCAGGTCGTCCGCAGGTAGGTGCGCCAGGATGCCGCCGGCCACCTCCTCGACGTCCTCGGGCGTCGTGATCGGCAGGTTCGCCTCCTGCAGGACGAAGCCGCCGACGTAGCTGTCGATGAGCGAGACGGCGTGCGCCGCCATCGGCAGCGTGAACCCCGCCCTCCGGAGCACGCCGAGGACGGCATCGTGCTGGCGTAGCGTGGCCGGGCCCGGGTCGCGGCGGGAGTCCATGAGGCCGAGGGCCCAACTGTGCTGCGACAGGACCGTACGTGCGGAGTGGGCGCGGGTGCGGATCGCGTCGCGCCAGTCGTCGCGGTCGTCGCAGTCGGCGACGGGCAGCGCGATCGCCGCGAACACCATGTCGATGACGCCGTCGAGGATGGCGTCCTTGTTCGGTACGTGGTGGTAGAGGGACATCGCCTCCACGCCGAGCTCCTGCGCCACCCGCCGCATGGTGATCGCCTCCGCACCGCCGCGGTCCGCGACCCGGATGGCGGCCTCCAGCACGCGGGCGGTGCTGAGTGGTCGCCGTGACGACTGCGGGGCTGGTGACATGTCGGCTCCAGAGGACGGACGGGTTGACAAGCTTACACACGTAAGACAGCCTTACATATGTAAGCCTTCCAGCGCGAGTGCGGAACAAGGAGGCCCTGATGCCGATGCCCAGGTGGTGGGGGCAGGTGAACAAGCGGGTGTTCAACCCCCGCGCGGTCGCAGGCGGCAAGTGGCCGATACTGGTTCACGTGGGCCGCGTCTCCGGCGCGACGTACCGTACGCCGCTGGACGCGCACCCGGTCGATGGCGGCTACCTGTTCGTCCTGGTGTACGGATCGGGCTCGGACTGGGTGCGCAACGTCCTGGCGGCCGGCGGCGCGCGGCTCCGGATCGACGGGAAGGACCTGGAGCTCGCCGCTCCACGCCTGGTCGGGGCGGCCGAGGCGTTCCGGGCCATGCCCGAGGGGGTGGCACGTCCGCCGAAGCTGCTGCGCATCACCGAGTTCCTGCGCATGGACCTGACGGCCGGCTGACGGCGATCGGTCCGCGGTCGCCTGGGATGCGGCCATGGGGGAGCGGTGCCGGTCCAGGACGCCTTCGACGATCCTCATCAGCCGATCCCCTGGATGGTCGATGCTGCCGTTCCGGGTGGTGACCTGCGCGCCTTCGAGCACGAAGGTGATCTCGGCCACGGCCTGCTCGGGGTCGGGCAGCCCGGCCTCGGCGCACATGCCGATCACCCTGCGGGCCTGCCGGGCCTTGTGCTTCTCGATCACCGCCAGGGCGACTGACCGGTGCTTACGGGCTCAGGGCCGGAGGGCGCCGAGGTACGCGTCCAGGTCGGCGGCGCCCCTGAGCATGGCGCGGCCCCGCGCGGACAGGCGGGCGTGCCAGTCGTTCAGGGCCGACTCCAACGGGGCGACGCCTCCGGCGGCGCGGACCTGGGCGATCAGCGGGGCGATCTGCTCCAGCAGGTAGCCGCCCCGCCTGAGCTGGTGGGCCAGCCGCACGTCCCGTACGTCGGCCGCGCTGTAGACCCGATATCCCGTCTGCGGGTCGCGGCGCGGCCGGACCAGTCCGGCCTTCTCCCATTTGCGCAAGGTGGCGGGGCGCAGGCCGAGCCGCTTGGCCAGCGGGCCGATGAACGTCTCGCGGCGCTCCTGCGGCACCGGCGCCAGGTCGCGGAGCGCGGCTTCGACGGCCTGGAGGGTGCGGCGGTCGTCGAGAAGGCGGCCGTGGCTTTCGTCGATGAGCCGGAGCGCGTCCTCGGTGGCGCCCTGGTTGACCGCCTGCATGATCGACGTCGCCGTCTGGTGGCCGTGCCCCGGCAGGAGGGCGAGGAACGCGCGCAGCGCCTGCGCGTGCAGCGGCGTGTAGGTGCGATAGCCGTGGACGGTGCGTGCGGCGGCGGGCAGCACGCCGGCGTACTCGTAGTTTCTGATCGCCTGGGTGGACAGACCGTGCTCGCGCGCCAGGTCCACCGGCCTCATGGGTGCACCACCGATTGAAGGTTTCTCGCAGGTGAACGGGCATGTTCGCGGCAAAGTCTATACTGAGAGTCCAGCGATACCGTTGAAGGCATGGATGTCATCGACACGGCCCGTCCGCTGGACGGCGCGGGCCTTTCCGCGTTCCTGCGGTCGCTGCCCGCCAAGCCCCTGCTGCTCGGGCTGGGCGAGGCCAGGCACTTCGTCGGGGAACTGGGCGAACTGCGCAACGAGCTCTTCCGGTACCTCGTCGAGCACGAGGGCTACCGGTCCTTCACCATCGAGAGCGACTGCCTGCGGGGCCTGGTGGTGGACGACCACATCACGACGGGCGCCGGCACGCTCGACGAGGTGATGGAACGCGGCTTCAGCCACGGCTTCGGCGCCTTCCCGGCCAACCGCGACCTCGTGCGCTGGATGCGCGCCTACAACGAGGAACACGAGGAGAAGCTGAGGTTCTTCGGCTTCGACGGCCCGCTGGAGTACTGGGCCGAGAGCCCGCGCCAGGCGCTCACCGCCCTGCACGCCCTTCTGGACGGCCCGCTTCCCGCCAGCCTGGAGACCCTTGATGCGCTGCTCGGCCCGGACGAGCGGTGGTCCAACGAGGCCACGGCCATGGAGCCGGCCCAGTCGATCGGCCGGTCCGCCGAGGCCGAGCGGCTGCGGCTGATCGCCGACGATCTGGTGGCGCTGCTCGACACGCAGGCGCCGCGCCTGAGCGCGAAGGACCGGGAGCGGGCCGAGCTGTACGGGCGCACCGCCACCGGCCTGCTGCGGTACCACTACTGGCTGGCCGACGACTCCCCGGCGCGGTGGCCCCGGCTGTCGGCCCTGCGGGACGCGATGATGGCCGCCAACCTGGGTGCCGTCGCCGAGCACGGCCCGGCCCTGATCTTCGCCCACAATCTCCACCTGCAGCGCGCCGAGAGCTCCATGGCGTTCGGCGAGCAGTCGCTGGAGTGGTGGAGCGCGGGGGCGATCACCGCGACGCGCCTGGGCGACCGGTACGCCTTCCTGGCCACGGCCTTCGGTACGGCCGGCGACGACGCCCCGCCCCCGGGCACCGTCGAGGGCGTCCTGTCCGCGCTCCCATGGGATCACGCTCTCATCGACGCCCGCCGCCTGGCCGAGGCCGTCACCGTACCCACCCGGCGCGTATCCCAGGATTTCGCCTATTTCACGCTCGACCCCGCTCACCTCGGCACGATCGACGGCATCGTCTTCCTCCAGAAGGCCACCCCGCAGCGGTAACCCCCTCCAGATTGGACATATGGCCATATGCCGGTCGATACTAATGTCCAACATTTGGAGGAACGGCATGGAAGGTCTGGAGGCGCCGCATCGGTCGGCGACGATGTCCGCTCAGTTGGTCAACAGCCTGCGGGCCCACATCGAGTCCGGCCGGTGGCCGGTGGGCACCCGGATCCCGCCGGAGCACGTTCTGGTCGAGCAGCTCAAGGTCAGCCGCAACACCGTCCGCGAAGCGCTGCGCGCCCTGGTGCATTTGGGCCTACTTGAGGCCCGGGTCGGCGACGGCACCTATGTGCGGGCGGCGAGCGAGCTGGAGTCCGTGCTGGTCCGGCGCGCGAGCGCGGCCCGGGAGGAGGAGATCTTCGAGCTCCGGGCGATCCTGGAGGAGTACGCGGCCGGGCTGGCCGCGGCGCGTCGTTCCGAGAGCAAGGTGGGCGTGCTGCGGCGGCTGCTGGCCGCCGTGGAGGAGGCCAACCGCGCCGGGGAGATGGCCGCGCTCGCCGCAGCGGACGGCGAATTCCACCGCGAGGTGGTCAACGCCGGTGGAAACGGGCTGCTCGCCGAGGTGTACGCCTATCTCGGCACCGCCCTGACGGCGACGCTCAGGGCGGTGCCCTGGGACCCCGAGGCCGCCGCCGAGCACGCCCGCCTGCACGTCCGGCTGGTGGACGCCATCGAGGCCGGTGACGAGGTCGCCGCCCGGCACGTCGCGTCATCGGTGGTGCGGGTCACGCGCCGCTCCGCCGCCCGGACCCCGGCCGGGGCGGGCGAATGAGCGCCAAAGCCTCCGTGCGGGACGAGACGACGGCCGAAGGCCGCGCGGTCTCGCTCGGGCTCATCGTCGCGGTCGTCCTCGTGGCGGCCAACCTGCGGGCCACGCTCACCGGAGTGGGCCCGCTCCTGCCCGCCATCGAGCAGGGCAGCGGTCTGTCGCCGCAGTGGGGCGGCCTGCTCACCACGCTGCCGCTGCTGACCTTCGCGGCGACGTCCCCGCTGGTCGGGCGGATCTCGCACCGGCTGGGGACCTCGCGCCTGCTCGTGCTGTCGCTGATCGTCCTGGCCGCGGGCACGGTACTGAGATCACTTCCCTCGGTGGCCTTCCTGTTCATCGGCACCGTGGTCCTGTCGGCGGCGATCGCCTGCGGAAACGTCCTGCTGCCGGCGGTGATCCGGCGCAGCGTGCCCGGCCCTCGCATCGGAGCGGTCAGCGCCATGTACGTGACCGTGATGGGACTGGTGGCGGCGGTCTCCTCCGGTGTCTCGGTGCCGCTGGCACAGGTGCTGCCGGGCGGCTGGCGTACCTCGCTGGCCTGGGGGGCGGTACTGATCGTGCTGGCCCTGGCCGTCTGGATCCCCCGCCTGCGGGGCGACACCGCGCAGGCCGGACCGGCCGCGCCGCGCGGCGCGACCCCCTGGCGCTCGTGGCTGGCCTGGCAGGTCAGCCTGTTCATGGGACTTCAGTCGCTCGCCTTCTACGTGACCATCGCCTGGCTGCCGAGCATCCTGGTCCATCAGGGCGTCTCCGCCGCCGAGGCCGGGTGGATGCTGTTCTTCTACCAGGTGGTCGGCCTGGTCTCCAGCGGCTTCCTGCCGCTGCTGACCCGGGGTCGCCACGACCAGCGGTGGGCGGCGGTGGCCGCCTCGGCGTCGAACGCCGCGGGCTTCGTCGTCCTGCTCATCTCCCCGGAGCTGGCTCTGCTGTCGTGCGTACTGCTCGGCCTGGGCGGTGGCGCCTGCCTGGTCCTGGCCCTGACCTTCCAGAGCCACCGCGCGGGCAGCACCGCGCAGGCACCCGCACTGGCGGGCATGGCCCAGTCGATCGGCTACCTGGTGGCCGCGGCCGGGCCGTTGCTCCTGGGCATCCTGCACGATCGCACCGGCGGCTGGACGGTCCCGCTGATCGTGGTGATCTGCCTCTGCGTGCCCATGGTGGCGGCCGGATTCGGCGCGGGCCGCGACGTACAGATCAACGACCCGCACTCCTCCTGAAGCCGCCCGCTCAGTCGGTCGGTTCGCCGCCGCCGCCGGCGGCGGCGGCGACGTCGGCGGCGGCGGCGGCGAACCGGTCCCAGGCCGCCTGGCGGGTCACTCCAGAGCCTCGCCGATCCTGGCCATGTCACTCCGCGATCACGCAGCAGCCGCACCCAGGCGCGCAGGTCGCGCTCGGCCTGGTCCACCGTGCGGGCCTGGCGGGGGAGCATGGCCAGCATGTCCGCGTCGGACATGCTGGTGAGGTATTCGTCGGTACGAGGGTCGGGGCCGCGGGCCCGCCCCCGCCGCACGCCGCGCCCCTGGATGCCAGGCCCGGGTCGCCGCCCGAGCTGCGCCGCGACGACCTCGGCAACGCGCTCGGCGCCTCAGCACCCCGTGGATGGAGGCGCCGACCGCCGTGCTGACCGGGATCAGCCCCAACGACGGCCTTACGAAAGGCTCTTCGGCCAGACCGTTCCCTTCACCGCCGACACCCTGGCCCGGCTCTACCCGGGTGGCGCCGATGACTACCCGGCGGTCTTCGGCGCGGCCACCGACACCGCGATCGCCGAAGGCTTCATGCTGGCGGCCGACGGCGAGGAGATCAAGGCCCTGGCCGCCGCCGCGTACCACCCCGCCGGCTGAAGGGGCGCTACCGGCGGCGGGACGTGGCCTCCAAGGCGGAGGTGGCGGTGTGCCACATGTTGTCGGCGACGTTGATCGTGTGCCCGGGAGGCACGATCTCGTCGATGCGATCGAGCACGTCGCCGGGCAGCTCGACGCCGTCGGCCGCCAGGTAGGACTCCAGGTGCTCCATGGTGCGCGGGCCGACGATCGCGGACGTCACCGCCGGGTGGCGGATGACGAACGCGATCGCCATCTGCACGAGCGTCATCCCGGCCTCGTCGGCGAGCGCCCCGAGGGCGTCGGCGGCATCGAGCTTCGCGGCGTTCGCCGGGGCGGTGGCGTCGTAGGCGGCGGGGAAGCGGCGCAGCCTGGCCGCCGAACCCGGCCCGGCGATCTCCCGGCCCTTGCGGTAGCGGCCGGTCAGCCAGCCGCCGGCCAGCGGGCTGTGGGTCAGCACGCCCATTCCGTGCCGCCGGCAGGTCGGCAGCACGTCGTACTCGGCGTCGCGCACGAGCAGGGAGTACGGCGGCTGCTCGGTACGGAAGCGTTCGCGGCCACGGCGCTCGGCGGTCCAGTGCGCCTCGGCGATCTGGGACGCGGGCACGCTGGACGCGCCGAACATCCGGATCTTCCCGGCCCGTACCAAATCAGACAGCACGCCCAGCGTCTCATCGACATCGACGGACGCGTCCAGGCGATGGACCTGGTAGAGGTCGATCCGGTCGGTGCCCAGCCGGCGCAGCGAGCCCTCGACCGCCTCGTTGATCCACCGCCGCGAGGTCCCGCCCCGGTTGGGGTCATCGCCGAGCGGCAGGCCGACCTTGGTGGCGAGCACGACGTCCTCGCGCCGCCCGCCGGCGAGCGCCTTGCCGACGATCTCCTCCGACTCTCCGCCGGAGTAGACGTCGGCGGTGTCGATGAAGTTGATCCCGGCGTCGAGTGCGCGGTGAACGATTTTGATCGCGTCGTCGTGGTCGGCGTTGCCGAAGGCGCCGAACATCATCGCGCCCAGGCACAGCGGGCTGACCGAGACGCCGGTGCGTCCCAGCGGACGGTGGTCCATGGAGGGCTCCTTACCGCATCGCGAGCGGGGTCGCGGCGGACGGGTGGAATCGGGCTCCGCACGGAAGCGCCCGGCCACCCACCGGCTCGCCGGAAAAAAGTCGATCACCCCGGAGGACTTCGCAGGCGAAGCCCTGGTGCCGTGTACCGGGGCCACCGCCGCGTGGAGCGGTTTCTGGCGGCTCGAACCCCGGCCCGGCGGCCGGCCGGCACCGCTGGGGCCCCTGGTCGTCGACACCTTCGAGGACAAGCTCGAACTCATCGCCGACGGCGCGGCCGTCGCCGTGCTGCCCGCCGGCGACCGGCGCGGCACGCTGCGCGACGACCTCGCCGTGGTCCCCATCGATGACGCCCCGCCCTGTCAGGTGGCGGTCATCACCCGGGCCGGCGACCGTGACCCGCTGGTCGTCCACTTCCGCGAGTCGGCCGGGCGGTTCCTCACCCGCGCGGCGTAGCGCGGGACGGGCGACCGGGGATCCGGGGTGCCGGATCCGCGCTATTCTCCCTGCATGGCACGTGATGAACGCGGTGTGACCCCTCAGAGCGAGGACTTCTCGGCCTGGTACAACGAGCTGGTCGCCAAGGCCCAGTTGGTGGACCGCGGCCCGGCCAAGGGCACCATGATCATCCGACCTTACGGCTACCGTCTGTGGGAGCTGCTCCAGGCCGAGCTCGACCGGCGCATCAAGGACACCGGCCACGAGAACGCCTACTTCCCGCTGCTCATCCCGGAAAGCTACCTTCGCCGGGAGGCCGAGCACGTCGAGGGCTTCTCACCCGAGCTGGCCGTCGTCACCCACGCGGGCGGCAAGGAACTCGACGAGCCGCTGGTGGTCCGGCCCACCTCCGAGACCATCATCGGCGAGATGATGGCCAAGTGGATCTCCTCCCACCGGGATCTGCCGCTGCTGCTCAACCAGTGGGCCAACGTGGTGCGCTGGGAGCTGCGGCCCAGGATGTTCCTGCGCACCACGGAGTTCCTGTGGCAGGAAGGCCACACCGCGCACGCCGACGAGGCCGACGCCATGCGCGAGACCATGCTCGCGCTCGACATCTACGCCGAGGTGGCCCGCGACATCGCGGCCATTCCGGTGGTGCCGGGGGAGAAGACCCCCGGTGAACGGTTCGCCGGGGCCGTGCGGACCTTCACCATCGAGGGCATGATGCGCGACGGCAAGGCCCTGCAGGCCGGGACCTCCCACTACATGGGCACCAACTTCGCCAAGGCCTTCGAGATCCAGTACACCTCCGAGGCCGGTCGGCTCGAACTGTGCCACACCACCTCCTGGGGCATGTCCACTCGCATGCTCGGCGGCGTGATCATGACCCACGGCGACGACAAGGGACTCGTCCTGCCGCCCATGCTCGCGCCCCACCAGGTCGTGATCGTCCCCATCGGCCGCGGCGAGCAGGGCGAGCACACCCTGTCCGCGGCGCGTGAGCTGGCCGGGCGGCTCAAGGCCGCCGGTGTCCGCGCCCATGTCGATGACCGCGCCCAGCTTTCCCCCGGTTTCCGGTTCAACGACTGGGAGCTGCGCGGCGTACCGGTCCGTCTCGAACTCGGGCCCCGCGACCTGGAGTCGGGCACCGCGGTCATGGTCAAGCGCCTCGGCGAGGAGGGCAAGCAGCCGGTTCCGCTGGCGTCGGTGCCCGAGCTGATGCCCGGTGTGCTGGCCGACTTCCAGGCGTTCCTGCTGGAGCGGGCCACCGCTTTTCGCGACTCGCACACCAGCCGGACCGACACCTGGGAGGCGTTCTCCCAGGCGGTCGCCACCGGCTGGGCGTCGGCGCTGCACTGCGGCGAGGCCGCCTGTGAAGATGAGATCAAGGCCAAGACCGCGGCGACGCCGCGGTGCATCCCGCTGGACGGCGAGCCGGAGTCCGGGTCTTGCGTACACTGCGGCGCGCCGGCCGCCTACGGCAAGCGGGTGCTCTTCGGCCGCGCCTACTGACCGGGCGGCCGGGCCCGTGATGTGAGGATGACAGGGTGCTGACCGCATCGAGGCATCCGACCTGCCCGGCCGCGACTGCCCTCAGGCACCGGGTTTCCCGGGTATCGCAATGTCCATGTGGGGGTGCAGCGGCGGGCGCGCCCCGGCGAGCTGCTGGGGCTGCATCGCGGTGACGCGCCCGCGGTCACCTGGGAGCTCGAGGTCACCGCCACGGCCCGGGAGGGCGGCTGGGACCTTCGCGGCCGGTTCGTGTACCTGTCGTGGGGCGCGGTGGACGAGAACGGGGTGTTCTCGATGTTCCGGCGGGCGAAGTTGTGCTTCGACGCCGCCGTTCCCGCGGACACGTTGGAGGCCGCGGTGCGGGCGGGACTGCTGGTCGCGCGGCTGGGCCTGACCGACGGCGCGGTCGAGCCGATGACCAAGATCCGCATAATGATGCCTCCTTCTATATTGCAGCTTGCACTTAATAAGACACGTCACCCGAAGGAGGAGTTCCCGCCATGTCCGACCACGAAGAGATCACCGGCCTGCTCGCACGCCTCGCCGAGGCGTGGAACGCCGGTGATGCCACCGCCTACGCGGCCCTGTTCACCGGGGACGCCGACTACATCTCCTTCGACGGCAGGCACGGCAAGGGACGGCAGATCATCGAGTCCGTGCATCGCCGGCTCTTCGACGGACCGCTCAAGGGCTCCACCATGGCCGCGGGCGGCGGCGAGGCGGCGATCAGGCCGCTGGCCGACGGCGCGATGCTGGCGATCTCCGTGGGCGGTACCACGCTGGCAGGCGATTTCCGCACCTCGATCG
Organism: Spongiactinospora gelatinilytica; assembly: GCF_003236385.1. Lineage (GTDB taxonomy): Bacteria > Actinomycetota > Actinomycetes > Streptosporangiales > Streptosporangiaceae > Spongiactinospora > Spongiactinospora gelatinilytica. The sequence continues at coordinate 6,153 of NZ_POUA01000134.1, read as the reverse complement.
TCTCCTTGACCGCCGTGCGCACCCCCGAGGGATGGCGCTTCGCCTCGTTCCAGAACACCCGGGTGGCGTCATGACGAAGAAGAAGCTGATCGCCGAGGCGGCCGGGATCATCGAGGCCCCGGTCGGCGAGGCATGGCAGGCCCTGGCCGAGGAGTTGCTGCCCGGCGGCAGGCGCGAGGGCCGGTTCTCCGTCCAGGACGCCCCCGGTCACACCTCGACGGTGGAGGTGACCGGCCACACCATCGCGTTCCAGGGCGGCTGGTGGTATCGGGGCGAGTGGAGCGTCGAACCGCATCCGCGGGGCACGCTGCTCGTCCACCGCGTCTTCGATGTGGCGCGCTGGGGACGCTGGGGCGTACCGCTGGCCAACCGCCTGTTCATCGGTTTCGCCGAGAGCACGCGGGCGGGCCTGACGGAAAGGCTCGCCCGGGTGGGGCGGCGGCTGGGGCGTGCCACGCACCCGGCCTGAATTCGGTGGGTCCGGGCGGTGTGCGCCGCCCCGGACCCATGGGCTCGGCTCAGTCGTCGTCGCGCCGGACGCGCAGCCGGCGGCGAGCCTCGCGCCGCAGGCGTACCACTCCCGCCCGCCGGTGCCGTAACCGAACAGACAGTAGGCGTAGGCGGTGGCGCTCCAGCGGCAACCGCTCGGGCGGTGGCTCAAAGACGCGCTCCACGCCGTGGTCTCGTCGGGCAGCGTGCAGACGCCGTCCCGGTGATCGCGTACGGGCACGCAGGTCACCGGCGGCCGGTCGGCCATCCGCACCCACACGGGACGGGTCTTGTCGGCCTTGCTCATACGGTCACCTTTCGGCTCCGTGACACCCCGGGATGGGGCGGTCGCAAGACCGGGTGCACCGTGATCACCTCCGATGGGCGGGGACGCGATATCCGCACGCTACCGCGACCCGGCGGCGCGTGCGCATGGCTCAGCGGCGCCTGGCGCCTTCGATGGCCCCCGAGGAGATGAGCTCTTCCGCGAACTCGGTCACGGCGGCGGTGAACACCTCGGGTTTGTCATCGTGGGCGACGTGTTTGGCGTCGATCCGCCGGTAGACGGTCTGCGGGGCCAGTTCGCGCACCCGGCGGGCGTCGTCGTCGTCCATGGCACCGACCAGCCCGTGCTTCTCGAACCGCTGCCAGTTGGCGTGCAGCAGCAGGACCGGGCAGGTCGTCCGCCGCAGCGCGGCCTCGGGGGAGAAGTCGCCGTAGAAGCGGCCGTCGACGAACGCCCTGGCGAAGTCGGGGTCGAACATCGACACCGCGCGGATCATCTCGTCCAGGGACTTCGGCAGCCAGCGCACCCCCAGGCTCGCCGGGCGGCCGGGGTGCCGCCGCCGGTACCGGGTGACCAGCCGGTCCAGGAGGTCGACGAAACGATCCGGCATCCGGATGATCTTGTCCTCGCCGATCGGGATCTCCTGGCGGTAGATGTCGGCCGGCCGCCGGCTTTCGATGTCGCCGAACGCCCGCACGGCGTATTCGAGGCTGCCGTACACCCACCGGTCCCGGTCGCGGAAGCGGGGCCACTCGGTGGAGAAGATCGGCGGATCCTCCAGCACGATCGCCGAGACGTGATCGGGGACGTTGGCGGCGCACCACAGCGCGAGGACGCCGCCGGAGGAGTTTCCGCTGACGATCGCGGGCCCGCCGATGACCTCGCGCAGGAAGTGCGCGAGGTCGGTCCCCGCGGAGTGCCAGGAGTACTCGCCCGGCGTCCAGGAGGAGTTGCCGTGCCCGCGCACATCGACGGCGTAGACGGTGAAGCGCCGCGCGAGGTCGGGCAGGACCTTGCGATAGCTGCTCCACAGGCTCATCTGGCCGGGGATGAGCAGGAGCGGGACGCCTGCCTCCGGGCCGCGGACGTAGTTGATGAGCACTCCGTCGAACTCGGCGGACTCCTGCCGGAACCCGGCCTTGACCAGCTCGGGCGTCAGTGGTTCGCGCTGTCCTTCGAAGGGGTTGCGATAGGCGGTCATCGGCCCGCCTCCTGACCTTCGCCGGTGGCGGGCCTTTCCTCTGCGGCGAGCACCCCGGTGGCGAAGTGCCGGAATCGCTCGTTGTCCACGAGCGCGATGCCCTGGTCGCGGTCCACGAGCACCAGCAGGGTGTCACCCGGCTGGAGGTCGAGCAGGTCTCGCGCATCCTTCGGGATGACGATCTGCCCCTTTTCTCCGATCTTCACCGTCCCCACGATGTAGCGGCCGTCCGGCCCCTCGATCATCTTCCCGGCCATGTGCCCCTCCTATACCAACAAGGGACACTGTACCTACTTTTCCTACCTTTCACACCTTGGGGACGGCGGCGCGGTCATCGGCCGGAGGCGACCCCGGGTGGGGAGATGGCGGTGATCAGGGTGAGTCCGTAGACGGCCAGGACCTCGTTGATCGGCTGGAAGTAGCTGGTCCCGCCGACGGAGCAGTTGCCGGTGCCGCCGGAGAGCACGCCCTGGGCCTGGTTGCCGGCCAGGAGCGGCGCTCCGGAGTCGCTGGGCTGGGAGCAGATCGTCGTGCGGATCAGGCCGGTGACCGTGCCGTCGGGGTAGTTGATGGTGGCGTTGTACTGCTGGACGGTGCCGCAGCGCGAGCTTACGGTCGCCCCGTAGGCACAGACCCTGGTGCCCGGCTGCGCCTCGGTGGAGCCGGCGATCGGGATGCCCACCGGGCGGCCGACCAGGCCGACCGCCTTCGACTCTGGATCGAGGGACGCCCAGGCGTAGTCGTCGCCAGGATAGGACCAGCCCTCGACCTTGCCTATCGTGCTCGGGGGCGTGCCGTCCGATCGGGGCTTGAGGCAGTGGCCGGCGGTGACGAATCCCTGTTTCTTGCCTTGGCGCACCGTGAAGCCGATCACGCAGCGCTGGGCGTTGGTGAGGTAGAACGGGTCGCCGCCGCGGACGTCGCGGTACGGTACCGGCCGCTCGGCGGTGACCTCGACCCGTACGGCGGCGCGGTCCACGCCGCTCGCCCGCACGAACGCCTCCCCGGCAGCCGTGTCGGCGGCCAACACCACGACGTGGTTGGCCCGTACGTCCGCGTGCCAGCCACGGATCGCCTGGCCTGGGGCCGATGCCCGGTTGAGCGTGTCGACGATCGACTCCAGGTCGGCCAGCGACCGGCCGACGACGACGGGCCGCGCGCCCGCCGCGGTGAGGGCACGGACGTCGGCGGCGTCGGTGGTGGCGACCACCAGCGCGCCGGTCTCGTCCATCCAGGAGCCGCCGAAGCGGTCGGCCAGGCGGGTGCGCAGTGCGGGCGCCAGGTCGGCCGCCCGCCGTTCGGCGGCCAGCCGCCGGACGGCCTGGTCGGCGGTCAGGCCCAGGTCACGCTGCATCGATTCGATCTGCCCAGGCGGCTGGGCGGGCGGGGCCGGCCGTGCCTGGACGGGAGTGGCGGAGAGTATGAGCGCGCCCGCCGCGAGCACCAGGCCCGCGGCGGCAGTACGGTCCCTGCGCATGGCGACTCCTCACATGGCGGTGCCGCCACGGTACGGCGGGCGGCGCAGGCGTGGACCTACCAATGAAGTCATCCCGCCGCGATATGCGAAGTCCGGCCGCCAGGTCACCGAGTGATCTTGTCCAGGAAGGCGTCCAGGTTGGCGCGCAGGCGGGCGATCTTCTGCTCCACCGGCAGGGTCTCCGTCAGGTCCCCGCTGCCCACGGTCTCCTTCTTGCCTCTCAGGTACAGCGAGCAGTCGAGGTCGCCGCAGAGGTACTGGCCGACGGTGTCGCCCTGACGCCCGGCCTCGCGGACGCGACCGGCGGCCATCAGCGCCACGCCACCACCGGTGCGCGTGGTCAGGCACAGCGAGCACATGCTGCGCGCGGTGAAACCGCGCGCGCCGCCGGAGGTCGCCCGCAGCGCCACGCCGATCAGCTGGTCGCCGCGCTCGGCGACCAGGTAGGCCCGGCCGGGCGCGCTCGGATCGCGCCAGCCGAGGAAGTCGAGATCCGCCCACGGCCGGTCGGCGAGGTCGTCGGGCAGGCCGAGCCGCCGCGCCTCGCCCTTGGAGCAGTTGACGAAGGATCTGCGGATGTCACTCTCTGTGATCTCCCTCATGGGTGAGAGGCTAATCAAAGCTAAGGCTATTATGCAAATTGATAAGTGGCTTAGCTTTGAGGAGGACGACCATGGCCCGCGCGGGGGTGACCGTCGAACGCCTGACGCAGGTGGCGGCGGATCTGGCCGACGAGATCGGCTTTGAGAACGTGACGGTCACGGCGCTGGCGCGCAGCTTCGGCGTCAAGGAGGGCAGCCTGTACTCCCACATCACGAGCATGCGGGACCTGCGGGTGAAGGTGGCGTTGTTCGCGCTGGCCGAGCTCGCCGACCAGGCCGGCGCCGCGCTGGCCGGGCGCTCGGGTAATGACGCCCTGGTGGCCTTCGCCAACGCCTACCGGGACTACGCCAAAAGTCATCCCGGGCGCTACGCCGCCACCAGGTTCAGCCTCGATCCCGAGACCGCGGCGGCCAGCGCCGGGGGGCGGCATGTGGAGATGACCCGGGCGATCCTGCGTGGTTACCGCATCCCCGAGTCCGGGCACATCGACGCGATCCGGCTGCTGGGCAGCGTCTTTCACGGGTTCGTGAGCCTGGAGACGGCACAGGCGTTCGCGCACTCCGCCCATCTTCGCGACACCGGCGCCTCATGGTCGAAGATCCTGGACGCCCTCGACGCCACGTTGTCCAACTGGCCCTCGGACTGACCGCGCCCCTTGGCGGCTCAGCGCCGGGCGTGGCGGATCGTCAGCCGTCCCAGCCCCATGGATCCGGAGATCCGGACCCGCACCCCGCCCGGGCGGGCGCACCGCCGGGTCTTGTGGCGCGGTTCCCTCCAGCCGGCGTGCAGGCCGGCGACCTCGACGACCGCGTCGCGCGGCACCGTGATCCTCGCCCGGCCGGTGCCGAGCCGTAACTCGATGTCGATCACGGGATGTTCGATGATCGCCCGGGACAGGTCCAGATCGACCGCTCCGAGCGCGGATGCGACCGTGAGCGCCCGGGGGACCCGCCACGCGCCGCGCCGCCGGATCCGTCCGGTGACGGCGCTGATCGGCGGCCCGCCGCCCGGGGCGTTCGCCGTCCCCTGCGCGCCGGTCATGATCCCTCCACTGGGTACAGTGTACGCGGTTCTCGCGGTCAAAATAGACTACTGGGTACGATGTACGCAAGTGGGGGGTGGGATGGCCGACGCCGAGTACGTGAACATCTGGATGCGGCCCGAGCGCCCGGCCAGGGGGCCGAAACCGGCCTACAGCCGGACCCAGATCACCGAGGCGGCGCTCCGGATCGCCGACGCCGAAGGGCTGGAGGCCGCCACCATGCGGCGGATCGCCGCCGAGATCGGCGCGGGCGCGATGTCCCTCTACCGCTACATCCCCGGCCGCGACGACCTCATCGAGCTCATGGCCGACCGGCTGATGGGCGAGATCGACGTTGCGGGGCTGCCCTCCGGCGACTGGCGGGCCGACCTGAGGCGGTACGCCGACGGGCTGCGGGGGATGTGGCTGAGGCATCCGTGGATCGCCACCGTGAACCGCTCGATCCACAGCTACGGCCCCAACCAGGTGCGCCTGATCGAACGCGTGATGGGCGTTCTGGACCCGCTCGTCTCCATCGACGAGAACCTCGATCTGCTGGCCATGCTGACCGGCTATGTCGAAAGCACCGCCCGTGAGGAGGTCGGCCTGGTCCAGGAGGTCCGCCGCAGCGGGCTCAGCGAGGCGGAGTGGCTGGCGCGCGGCTATCCGCGCATCCGGCAGTTGCTGGACAGCGGGGACTATCCGATCTTCAGCAAGATGGTGAATCAGGCGCGCGGGCCGCATCTGAGCCGTGATGAGCAGTTCCGGTACGGGCTGGAGCGCGTCCTGGACCGCATCGCCGCGGGCCTGCCCGCACCGGCCGGGCCCTTAGCGGACGACCGCGAGCACGGGCCGCGCTGACCGTCGCCGGCTCCGGAATCTGCAGGAAATCGGTACATCCTACGGATATCGCTACCGATGTCCGCCGGGTTTACCGTTGGCGCATGCGCTGCTCGGCGAGGCCGGTCGGAGGGCCCACCCATGCCGGCCGCCCGGCGTCCGCCTTCGGTGACAGCGCGGCCGGACGCGGCCTGGCCGGCCGCCGCCCCGGGACCGATCCCTAGCGGCCCCCGGCC
>NZ_POUA01000133.1 GCF_003236385.1 Spongiactinospora gelatinilytica | reverse complement strand
GCCCGCACCCGCTGTTCAAGGGGCTGGTCGCGGCGGCGCTCGACTTCGCCGACGAGCGCAGCGCCGCGGCCAGGGCGGGGAGCGGCGCATGAAGCGCATCGGCGTGGCCGACGTCGCGGACTCGCCGGAGGAATGGGAGGTCGTGGCCTCCTTCGACCGGTTCGAGTCAAAGATCATCAGTGTCCGGACCGACCGGGTGCGGATGCCGCTCGACGACACGGCCGACCGCGACTACGTGACCCACCCCGGGTCCGTCGCCGTCCTGGCCCTCGACGAGCACGAGCGGGTCCTGATGCTGCGCCAGTACCGCCATCCGGTGCGCGGCATGCTGTGGGAGCTGCCCGCGGGCATCCGCGACGTGTCGGGCGAGCCCACCTGGCTCACCGCGGCCAGGGAACTGGCCGAGGAGGCGGCCTACCGCGCCACCACCTGGCACACGCTGGTCGACCTCTACAGCTCGCCGGGGATGACCAACGAGCGCATCCGCGTCTTCCTGGCCCGCGGCCTCACCGAGATCCCCGAATCCGAACGCGACTTCGAGCACCACCACGAGGAGATCGGCATGCCGGTGGTGTGGGTGCCGCTGGCGGAGGCGGTCGGCAAGGTCCAATCGGGAATGATCCACAATTCCCCGGCCGTGGCCGGTATCCTCGCCGCGTACGCGGCCTTCGCCGACGGGTTCGCCTCCCTGCGGCCCGCCGACGCTCCGGAGGCATGAGCACGAAGGGGGTCGGGCGCGCTGAGCGACACGGAGGCTGTGCTTTCCAGCTACCTCGACCATCTGGCGGTCGAGCGTGGCCTGGCCGCCAACACGCTCGCCTCCTACCGTCGTGACCTGCGGCGCTACGTCGATCACCTGAAGACGCGCGGGCTGACCCGGTTCGTCGACGTGGCCGAGGCCGACGTGATGGCGTTCCTGGCCGCGCTGCGCGAGGGCGACGAGCAGCACCGCGCGCTGGTGGCCAGCTCCACCGCGCGGGCCGTCTCGGCGGTACGCGGCCTGCACCGCTTCGCGCTGCGCGAGGGCGCGGCCGGGCACGACCCCGCCCACGAGGTCCGCCCGCCGCGCCGGCTGCGCCGGCTGCCCAAGGCGATCGGCGTGGCCGAGGTCGAGCGGCTGATCGCCGCCGCGGGCCCTGACGGCCAGCCGCTGACGCTGCGCAACCGCGCGCTGCTCGAAGTCCTGTACGGCACCGGCGCGCGCATCTCCGAGGCCGTCGGCATGGCCGTGGACGACGCCGAACCGGAGCAGGTACGGCTGCGCGGCAAGGGCGGTCGGGGCAGGGTCGTGCCGCTCGGCCGCTTCGCCAGGCAGGCCCTGGACGCCTACCTGGTGCGGGCCCGCCCCGCGCTGTCCGCCCACGGCCGCGGCACCTCCGCGCTGTTCCTCAACGCCCGCGGCGGGCGGCTGACCCGCCAGGGCGCCTGGGAGGTGCTTCAGGCCGCCGCCGAACGCGCCGGTCTGGACGGGGTTTCTCCCCACATGTTGCGACATTCGTTCGCAACGCATCTCCTGGACGGCGGCGCGGACGTTAGGGTTGTCCAGGAGCTGCTCGGCCACGCCTCGGTGACCACCACCCAGGTCTACACCTTGGTCACGGTCGATAAGCTACGAGAGGTCTACGCCGCCGCGCACCCCCGGGCGAGGCGGTGATCGTTATCAAGTCGTTTGAGATGCTTGCCGATCGGGCGTAGCCGGGCGTGCCGCCTTGCCGCATACGTGCTGACGCCATAGTGTCCGTCCGGACGGTCCGGTTCGGGGCCGTCAGGGAGGTTCAACTGGTGACTGTGACCACCGACGGTTCCAGCCGGAGGGCGACCCCCGGCACCACCCCCGACAACCCGTGGGGTGATTCCAAGACCGCCGCGTCCACGACGGCGAGTGGGATCCTCGGCCCCACGGGGCGGCCCCGCCCGGTGTTCCCCGAGCCGCCCGCGCGGACGTCCCACGGGCCGGCGCGGGTCGTCGCCATGGTCAATCAGAAGGGCGGGGTGGGCAAGACCACCACGACCATCAACCTCGGGGCCGCGCTCGCCGAGTGCGGGCTGCGGGTGCTGCTCGTCGACTTCGACCCGCAGGGGGCGCTGTCGGTCGGCCTCGGCATCAACCCGCTCCAGCTCGACCTGACGATCTACAACCTGCTGATAGAGCGCGGCGTCAGCCCCGACGAGGTCCTGCTGAAGACCTCCGTCGAGGGCATGGACCTGCTGCCCAGCAACATCGACCTGTCGGCGGCCGAGGTCCAGCTCGTCACCGAGGTCGCCCGCGAGCAGGTGCTGGGCAGGGTGATCAAGCCGCTGCTACCCGACTACGACGTCTGCCTGATCGACTGCCAGCCCTCCCTGGGCCTGCTCACCATCAACGCGCTGACCTGCGCGCACGGCGTCATCGTCCCGCTGGAGTGCGAGTTCTTCGCGCTGCGCGGCGTCGCCCTGCTGATGGACACCATCACCAAGGTGCAGGAACGGCTCAACGCCGACCTGGAGATCGAGGGCCTGCTCGCCACGATGTACGACGCGCGCACCCTGCACGGCCGGGAGGTCCTCGCGCGGGTCGTCGAGGCGTTCGACGAGAAGGTCTTCCACACGGTGATCAACCGGACCGTGCGCTTCCCCGACGCGACGGTCGCGGGCGAGCCGATCACCGTCTTCGACTCCTCCTCGCTGGGCGCGAGCGCCTACCGCGAGCTGGCCCGCGAGGTCCTCGCCCGCTGGCCCGACACCCCGGCCTGACCCGCTCGCGAGCCGTGGCCCCCGCGGGCGGTGAGCGGGGGGACAATGGCGGGGTGACGGAGGAGACGGAGGAACAGACCGCCAGGCCCGGCGGCTTCCAGGTTCACCTGGACGTGTTCGAGGGCCCCTTCGACCTGCTCCTCGGGCTGATCTCCAAGCACAAGCTCGACATCACCGAGGTGTCCCTGCACAAGGTCACCGACGAGTTCATCGCCTACATCCGCTCCCGAGGCCCGGAGTGGGACCTCGACCAGGCCAGCCACTTCCTGCTGGTGGCCGCCACCCTGCTCGACCTGAAGGCGGCCCGGCTGCTGCCCTCCGGCGAGGTCGAGGACGAAGAGGACCTCGCCCTGCTGGAGGCCCGCGACCTGCTGTTCGCCCGGCTGCTCCAGTACCGCGCCTACAAGGAGGTCGCCAAGGTCTTCTCCGGCCGGATGGCCGCCGAGGCGCTGCGGTACGCCCGGATCGTGGCGATGGAGCCGCGGTTCGCCGACCTGCTGCCCGACCTCGTGCTCGGCATCGGCCCGGAACAGCTCGCCAGGATCGCGGCCAGAGCGATGACGCCCAAGGCCCCGCCGTCGGTCTCGGTCGCCCACATCTACCAGCCGCTCGCCAGCGTACGCGAACAGGCGGTTATCCTTGTGCGGCGGCTGCGGGAGGTCCGCAGCGCGACGTTCCGCGCACTGGTGGCCGACTGCACGGGCACCTTCGAGGTCGTCGCGCGCTTCCTGGCGGTCCTGGAGCTCTACCGTGAGGCGGCGGTCACCTTCGAGCAGATCGAGCCGCTGGGCGACCTGCACGTGCAATGGACCGGCACTGACGACGGAGACGTCGCCGTGGCCGACGACTACGACGAGAGCGCCGGAAAGAAACCCGATGAGTGAAGCAGACCCGCGCGAGGCGACCGCACAGGCCGAGCCTGGGCTGGCGGCCGCGCTGGAGGCGATCCTGCTGGTCGTGGACGAGCCGGTGGCCGAGGTGACGCTCGCTCAGGTGCTCGAACGGCCCACGCACGAGGTCGCGGCGGCGCTGCGCGACCTTGCGGCGGAATACACGGCGGCCGGACGGGGTTTCGATCTGAGAGAGGTCGCGGGCGGCTGGCGTTACTACACGCGGGCCGAGTGCGCGCCTTTCGTCGAGCGTTTCGTCCGCGACGGCCAGCAGACGCGACTCACCCAGGCCGCACTGGAGACCCTGTCCGTGGTGGCCTACCGGCAGCCGGTGAGCCGCGCCAGGATCTCGGCCATCCGCGGCGTGAACAGCGACGGGGTCATGCGGACCCTCGTCGCCAGGGGGCTGGTCGAAGAGGCCGGCACCGACCCGGAGAGCCAAGCCGTGCTCTACCGGACCACTTCCTACTTCCTCGAACGGCTGGGCCTGCGAGACCTGGGCGAGCTCCCTGAGCTGGCGCCCTTCCTGCCCGAGGACGTGGAGAACTTGGAGGAGACCAAGTGAACGATGGACGCACCCCGTCCGGTGATGGACGCGGTCGGCGTTTCGAGGCCCGCGGCGGCGGCGACGCCGGCGGGTCCTTCCGCGCTTCCAGAGGAGGCGCCAGGGAGCGGTACGGCGCGCCGTCAGGCGGCGCGCAGCCGGGCCGGGACTCCCGCTCCGGCGGGCCCCGGGGCCCGCGCCAGGACTCCAGAGACGACTTCCGCGACCGGCGGTCCTACCGCGAGGAGCGCGGCGGGCGCGACGGACGCGATGACAGGCGCGGGCGCGCCGACGACCGGCCGCGCCGCGACTCCGGCCCCGGCGGAGCCCGCGGCGACCAGCGCTCCCGCGGTGATTCGGGTTCGCGCGGTTACGGTTCGCGCGGTGAGTCAGGTTCCCGTGGTGGCTATGGCTCCCGTGGTGATTCGGGTTCGCGCGGCGGTTATGGTTCGCGCGGTGATTCGGGTTCCCGTGGTGGCTATGGCTCCCGTGGTGATTCGGGTTCGCGCGGCGGTTATGGTTCGCGCGGTGGCGATGCGGGCTCGCGCGGTGGTTACGGTTCCCGTGGTGATTCGGGTTCGCGCGGCGGTTATGGTTCGCGGGGCGGCGATGCGGGCTCGCGCGGTGATTCAGGCCCGCGCGGCGGTTACGTTTCGCGCGGTGATGATTCGGGTTCGCGTGGCCGTTATGGCTCGCGCGGTGGCGATGCGGGCTCTCGCGGCGGCTTCGGTTCGCGGGATGACCGCGGTTCGCGCGGCGATTCTGGTTCCCGTGGCGACTACCGGCCGCGCACCGATTCGGGTTCGCGCGGCGAGTACCGATCAGGCGGTGACTTCGGCTCCCGCGACGACCGCCGTTCGCGGGATGACCGGCGTTCCCGTGAGGGATCCCGGGGGCGCGACGCCGTGCAGACGATCGGCGGCGGCGGACCCGGTGGCGGACCCGGTGGCGGGCGTACCCGCTACGGGCGTCCGGGGGGCGACCGGAGGGAGCGGGCAGGCCGTACCGACCGGGGCGGACGCGCGGAGTGGACCGCGCGCGCCGACCGGCAGGGCAGGCCGCAGCGCGGGCCGTCCGGCGAGGGGTTCAAGACGGCCGAGCAGCCGCTGCGCGACCCCGACCACTTCCCGCCCGGCTACACCGACGAGCGCGACACCACCGAGGTCCCCGACGGCGTACGCCTGCAGAAGGTGCTCGCCCAGGTCGGCGTCGCCAGCAGGCGCGCCTGCGAGGAGATGATCGGCGCGGGCCGGGTCACCGTGGACGGCCAGGTGGTACGCAGGTTCGGCGCACGCGTCGACCCGGCCAAGCAGGTCATCCACGTGGACGGCAAGCGCATCCCGACCGCCCCCGACCTCGTGTACTTCGCCATCAACAAGCCGATCGGCGTGGTCAGCACCATGTCCGATCCGGATGGCAGGCCGTCCCTGGCCGACTACGTGGCCGACCGCAAGGAGCGGCTGTTCCACGTGGGCCGGCTGGACACCGAGACCGAGGGCCTGATCCTGCTCACCAACGACGGCGAGCTGGCCAACCGGCTCACCCACCCCAGCTACGGCGTGCAGAAGAAGTACTGGGCCAAGGTCAACGGCACCATCGAGCGCGGGCTCGGCCGACGGCTGCGCGATGGCGTGGAGCTGGATGACGGCCCGGTCAAGGCCGACGATTTCAAGATCGTGCAGGAGCACGGTCGGCAGGCGCTGGTCGAGGTCGTGGTGCACGAGGGCCGCAAGCACGTGGTGCGCCGGATGCTCGCCGAGGTCGGGCACAGTGTGATCGATCTGGCGCGCATCGAGTTCGGGCCGGTCAAGATGGGCCGGCTGAAGTCGGGCACGCTGCGCGCCCTCACGTTGCAGGAGATCGGCGAACTGTATGCTGCCGTCGGGCTGTAGCCTTTCCGGCGCGGCCGGTGCGTACGCCCTGGCCTGACGGGCAGGAGCGTCCTTCACGCGAGGGCGCTCGGAAGGGGATGAGATGGTGCGGGCGATCCGCGGTGCGACCCAGATCGAGTCCGGCGACCGCGATGCGATTCTGTCGGGTGTCACCGAGCTGGTGACCGAGGTGATGTCGCGCAATGAGCTGACGACCGACGACGTGATCAGCGTGATCTTCACCGCGACGCCTGACCTCACGGCGGAGTTCCCGGCGCTGGCCGCGCGCAAGCTCGGGTTCCACGACGTCCCGCTGATCTGCGCCTCGGAGATCGATGTGCCGGGGGCGCTGCCCCGCGTGGTGCGGCTGATGGCCCACGTGGAGACCGACCGTCCCCGGCAGCAGGTCCAGCACGTCTACCTGCGCGGCGCGGTCGCGCTGCGGGTGGACATCGCGCAGTGAGCGGCGTCCGGGGCATGACGAGCGAATCATGGCGTTCCATGGTCATTTGCGAAGCGGGAAGCCGGTGAGTCCTCTGGACAGCATCCTGGTCGTGGGTACCGGGCTGATCGGCACCTCGGTGGCCCTCGCCCTGCGCGAGCACGGCGTCGAGGTCAGGCTGGCCGACCTCGACCCGGGCGCGGTACGGCTGGCGAGCGAGCTGGGCGCGGGCCTTCCGTGGTCGGCGCAGGAGGGCGGCCCGGCGTTCGACCTCGCGGTGATCGCCGTGCCGCCGCAGTACGTCGCGGCCGAACTGCTCGCGTTGCAGGAGCGAGGCGTCGCCCGTCACTACACCGACGTGGCGAGCGTCAAGGCGCTGCCGCTGGCCCAGGCCGAGAGCCTGGGCTGCGACGTCGCGAGCTTCGTGGCGGGGCATCCGCTCGCGGGGCGGGAGCGGTCGGGGCCGGCCGCGGCCAGAGCCGACCTGTTCCTCGGGCGGCCCTGGGCCTACTGCCCGACCCCGGAGACCTCGCCCGCGGCCGTGGAGACCCTGCTCGGGCTGATCAAGCTGTGCGGGGCCGAGGCGGTTCGGGTGGGGGCCGAGGAGCACGACCGGGCCGTCGCCGTCGTGTCGCACGCGCCGCATGTGACGGCCGCGGCGGTCGCCGCCCGGCTGGCCGAGGCCCCGGAGACCGCGCTGGGGCTGGCAGGCCAGGGGGTGCGTGACGTGACGCGCATCGCGGCGGGCGACCCGGCGCTGTGGACCGGCATCCTGTCGGGCAACGCGCTGCCGGTGGCCAAGGTGCTCGAAGCGGTGGCGGCCGACATCGCCGCGGCGGCCGCGGCGCTGCGCCGTACGGCCGGGCACGACGTCCCGGACGGCGAGCCGGCCCCGGGCGGACGGGCCGACGACCTGGCCGGGATGCCGTGGGTCACCGCGCTGCTCGAACGCGGCGTGACCGGCACCGGGCGGATCCCCGGCAAGCACGGCGGTCCCGCGAGCGTCTACGCCAACGTTCAGGTGATCGTCGGCGACCGCCCCGGTGAGCTGGCGCGGCTGTTCCAGGTCGCCAAGGAGGCCGGGGTCAACATCGAGGACGTCCGGCTGGAGCACACCCCCGGGCTGCCGCTGGGCGCGGCCGAGCTTTCGGTGCAGCCCCAGGCGGCGGACACGCTGATCGGCGCGCTGCGCGCGCACGGCTGGCACATCCCCTGATCGGGCCAACGGGCCGGTGCGGTTGACAGGCACCGGCCTTTGGTGTTTCATAGTGGTAACAGCGTTACCGGATGGAAACGCTCGTAACCACTTCGACTTGGGGGACTTGCCATGACGAGCTTGGAGAAGAACCCGTTCCAGGGCGGCTACGCCCCGGTGACGGAGGAGATCACCGCCTTCGACCTGCCGGTCACCGGCAGGCTGCCGGAGAGCCTGAGCGGCCGGTTCCTGCGCAACGGGCCCAACCCGCTCGACCTGGAAGACCCGCACCCGCACCTCCTCGTCGACAACGGCATGGTCCACGGCGTGCGGATTCGGGACGGCAGGGCGGAGTGGTACCGCAACCGGTGGGTGCGCTCCGACAAGATCGCCGCGGCCCTGGGGGAGAAGCCGCGTTCGGGCGGCATCAGCGAGGCGTCCAGCACGCACGTCATCGGGCACGCGGGCAAGACCCTGGCCCTGATGGAGGCCGGAGCGCCGGTCGTGGAGCTGACGTACGAGCTGGACACGGTCGGACGGACCGACTTCGGGGGCACGCTGCCGGGTGGCCTCACCGCCCACTCCAAGATCGACCAGCGGACCGGGGAACTGCACGCGGTGGCCTACGACGTCGCCCGGCACGACCGTGTCCAGCATGTGGTGGTCAGTCCGGCGGGGCAGGTCACGGGCGTCACAGACATCGCCGTCACCGACGGGCCGATGATGCACGACTTCGCGCTCACCGGTAAGTACGTGGCCGTGTACGACCTTCCGGTGACGTTCAGCATGGCGGCGGCGGAGGCGGGCGTGCGCCTGCCGTACGCCTGGAACGACGCGCACCGGGCACGGGTCGGGCTGCTGCCGCGCGACGGCGGCGGGAAGGGCATCCGCTGGTTCGACGTCGACCCCTGCTGGGTGTTCCACACGCTCAACGCCTACGACGACGGCGACCGTGTGGTCATCGACGTGGTCGCCTACGACACCCTGTTCGTGGACGCCAAGCTCCCCACGGGCGGCCCGCCCGCGCTGGAGCGGTGGACGATCGACCTGGCCGCCGGCGCAGTGAAGCGCGAGCGCCTGGACGATCGGCCCCAGGAGTTCCCGCGCATCGACGAGCGCAGGTCGGGCCTGGCGCACCGGTACGGCTACACCGTCCAGACCCAGGAGTTCCTCAGGCAAGTGTCGCGCGACGCCCAGGATCTCTCGGACTTGCCCGCGCCCGCGTTCGGCGCCGCGCTGCTCAAGCACGATCTCCGGACAGGGAGCCGCGAGGAGCACCTGTTCCCGCGCGGCTTCTACGCGGGCGAGCCGGTCTTCGTGCCGGGCGACCCGGAAGCGGAGTCCGCTGAGGACGACGGATATGTCATGGCCTATGTCCACAACGCAGACCGAGACGCGGCCGACCTGGTCGTCCTCTCGGCCCAGGACTTCGCCGGAGGCCCCATCGCCACCGTCCACCTGCCCGCGCGGGTGCCGCTGGGCTTCCACGGCAGCTTCGTCGCCGACGCCTCCTGAGTCACCCCCCAAGGGCCGATGCCGTTGACAGGCATCGGCCCTAATGCGTTGAATGCTGGTAACGGTGTTACTATCTAGAAACGACGTAACGGAGCAGGCGAAGGGGGAACCTACGATGACGACCGCGGAGAAGAACCCGTTCCGGGGCGGTTATGCCCCGGTGACGGAGGAGATCACCGCCTTCGACCTGCCGGTCACCGGCACGTTGCCGGACACGCTGAACGGCCGGTTCCTGCGCAACGGGCCCAACCCGCTCGACCTCGACGAGCCCCGACCGCACCTCTTTCTGGGCAACGGCATGGTGCACGGCGTGCGGATTCGGGACGGCAGGGCGGAGTGGTACCGCAACCGGTGGGTGCGCTCCGACGCGGTCGCCGCGGCTCTGGGGGAGGAGCCCCGGCCGGGGCCGCGCTTCGACGGCCTGGACTCGAACGCCAACACGCACGTCATCGGGCACGCGGGCAAGACGCTCGCCATGGTGGAGAGCGGGCTGCCCATCCAGGAGCTGACCTACGAGCTGGACACCGTCGGACGGTACGACTTCGACGGCACCCTGCCGGCCGGCTTCGCCGCGCACTCCACGGTCGATCCGCACACCGGGGACCTGCACGCGGTGGCCTACTACTTCGGCCGGCCGGACCGTATCCAGCACCTGGTGGTCAGCCCCGCGGGCCGGGTCGAGCGCGCCGTGGACATCGCCGTCAAGGACGGGCCGATGGTTCACGACTTCGCGCTCACCGGCAAGTACGTGGTGCTGTACGACCTTCCGGTGACCTTCAGCACGGCGGCGCTGGAGGCGGGTGTGCGCCTGCCGTACGCCTGGAACGAGGCGCATCCGGCGCGCATCGGGCTGCTGCCGCGCGACGGCGGCGGCGAGGACGTCCGCTGGTTCGACATCGACCCCTGCTGGGTGTTCCACACGCTCAACGGCTACGACGACGGCGGCCGCGTGGTGATCGACGTGGTCGCCTACGACAGCCTGTTCGTGGACGCCAGGCTCGACGGGGGCGGTCCTCCCGCGCTGGAGCGGTGGATGATCGACCCGGCGGCCGGCTCGGTGAAGCGTGAACGCCTGGACGACCGGGCCCAGGAGTTCCCGCGCATCGACCCGCGCAGGGCGGGCATGCCGCATCGCTACGGCTACACGGTCGACACCGAGGAGCTCCTCGTCCAGTTGCCGCGCGGTGCCCAGGATCTCGCGGAACTGCCGGCTCCCGCGTTCGGTGCGGCGATCATCAAGCACGACCTCCGGGGGGGAGGCCAGGAGGAGCACCGGTTCCCGCGCGGCTCCTACGCGAGCGAGCCGGTCTTCGTGCCCGCCGATCCGAACGCCGATGCCACCGAGTCCGCCGAAGACGACGGATATGTCATGGCTTATGTCCACAACCCGGACCGTGGAGCGGCCGACCTGGTCATTCTCTCGGCTCAGGACTTCGCCGGAGGCCCGGTCGCCACCGTCCACCTGCCCGCGCGGGTGCCGCTGGGCTTCCACGGAAATTTCGTCTTCGACGAGTCCTGAGGGCCGGTCGGCGTCCTCAGCATTGACAAAACGAGGCTTTACGTAAAAGCTTGTTCTTGAGATGAGAGACGTCGTCTATCTGGACCGGCTGGAGCAGGCCGAGGCGCTGCTCAAACCCATGCGCGTGGAGGTGCTGCGCCGGCTCGCCGAGCCGCACTCGTGCACCGAGGTGGCCAAGCAGCTCGGCCAGACACCGCAGCGGGTCTACTACCACGTCAAACAACTGGTCGCGGTCGGCCTGGCCGAGCTGGTGAGCGAGCGCCGGGTGCGCGGCATCAACGAGGGCGTCTACCAGGCCGTCGCGCGCTCCTACTGGCTCTCGCCCGCCCTCGTCGGGCGGCTGGGGCCGCGCCGGTCGGAAGACCGGCTCAGCCTGGGCTACCTGCTCAGCCTGGTGGAGGAGGTCCAGGCCGATATCGCCAACCTCGACCGGACCGCTCCCGACCTGCCCTCGCTGGGCATCTCGGGGCAGGTCTGCCTGCCCGAGGAACGGCGACCGGAGTTCCTGGCCGACCTGAGGGAGGCGATGCAAGGCCTGTTCGAGAAGTACGGCGGCGCGGAGGGCTCGACCTTTCGCGTCGCCCTGGTCTGCTATCCGGCCGCCCAGGAGCCCCCGGCAGCGCCCACCGAAGCGCCCACCGCAGCGCCCACCACTGGGCCCCAGGCCCCCGGCCCTGCGGCGGACGACGGCGCCGAATCCTCGAACGCTCCCAAACACCGGTAGCCTCGACTGCGAACACATAGGCAGGCTTTGCGCACAGGCGAATAAGGAGTGGCCGTGACCGGACTGGTCGTCGCCATGGACGGTCCTTCTGGATCGGGCAAGTCCAGCGCGTCCCGCGGGGTGGCGCGGGCGCTGGGGCTTCGCTACCTCGACACCGGGGCGATGTACCGCGCGGTCACCTGGTGGATGCTCCAGCAGGGCGTCGAGCCGGCCGACCCGGCGGCGATCGCGGCGCGCGCCGCCGACCCCGTGCTCGACGTCGGCACCGACCCCGACGGGCCCACGATCGCCGTGGGCGGCGTCGATGTGGCCGGTCCCATCCGGGGGCCGGAGGTCACCGCCGCGGTCTCCGCGGTGAGCGCGGTCCCCGAGGTCCGCGCCCGGCTCGTCGCCGCGCAGCGGGCCGTCATCGGCTCGGGCGACATCGTGGTGGAAGGCCGCGACATCGGCACCGTGGTCGCCCCGGGAGCGCAGGTCAAGGTCTACCTGACGGCCAGCGCCGAGGCTCGCGCGCTCCGCCGTACGGCGGAGCTGGCCGGCACCACGGTCGAGGCCCAGCGGGCCGCCATGGCGCGGCGTGACGCGCTCGACTCCACGCGTAAGGCCGACCCCCTGGTGCGGGCCGATGACGCCGTGGAGCTGGACACGACCACGCTCACCCTCGACGAGGTGATCGCCGAGGTACTGCGACTGGTAAAGGAAAGAACGTGACGGGGGAGCGGTTCGACGAGGGCATCGACGAGGGCTGGGTCGAGTTCGGCGAGTTCGCCGAGGACATGGCGGAGCTCGCGGCGGAGGAGGCCGACTCCGGCCCGCTTCCGGTGGTCGCCGTGGTCGGCCGGCCCAATGTGGGCAAGTCCACCCTGGTCAACCGGATCATCGGCCGCCGTGAGGCGGTCGTCGAAGACGTACCGGGCGTGACCCGCGACCGGGTGACGTACGAGGCGACCTGGCGGGGCCGCCGCTTCACCGTGGTCGACACCGGCGGCTGGGACCCTGAGGCCACCGGCATGGCCCAGCGCATCGCCGAGCAGGCCCAGGTGGCGGTGGAGCTCGCCGATGTGATCCTGTTCGTGACCGACGTCACCGTGGGCGTCACCGACGCCGACGAGGCCGTCGCCCGGGTGCTCCGGCGCGCGGGCAAGCCGGTCGTGCTGGCCGCCAACAAGGTCGACGACCAGCGCGCGGAGCTGGAGGCCGGGGCGCTGTGGTCGCTCGGGATCGGCACCCCGCACCCGGTCTCGGCGCTGCACGGCCGCTCCAGCGGCGACCTGCTCGACCTGATCCTCGACGCGCTGCCCGAGGCCCCCGCGCAGCGGTTCGGCCCCGAGCGCGGCCCGCGCCGGATCGCCCTGGTCGGCAAGCCCAACGTGGGCAAGTCCTCGCTGCTCAACAAGCTCGCGGGAGAGGAGCGGGCGCTGGTCGACCCGATGGCCGGCACCACCCGCGACCCCGTGGACGAGCTGGTGGAGCTGGGCGGCAAGACCTGGCGCTTCATCGACACCGCGGGCATCCGCCGCCGCGACCGCGAGCTGCAGGGCGCCGACTTCTACGCCAGCCTGCGCACCAGGGCCGCCCTGGAGCGCTCCGAGGTCGCGGTCGTGCTGATCGACGCGAGCGAGCCGCTGACCGAACAGGACCTGCGGATCATCTCCCTGGTGGTCGAGACCGGCCGGTGCGTCGTGGTCGCCTTCAACAAGTGGGACCTCGTCGACGAAGACCGCCGCTACTACCTGGAAAAGGAGATCGACCGCCAGTTGGTGCGCATCCCCTGGGCACTGCGGGTCAACATCTCCGCCAAGACCGGCCGCCACGTCGACCGCCTGGTCCCCGCCATCGAACGCGCCCTCGACTCCTGGGCCACCCGCGTCCCCACCAGCAGGCTCAACGCCTTCCTCACCGAGCTGATCCAGGCCACCCCACCCCCGGTCCGCGGCGGCAAGCAGCCCAAGATCCTCTTCGCCACCCAGGCCTCGGTCGAACCGCCCAAGTTCGTCCTGTTCACCTCCGGCTTCCTCGAGGACACCTACCGCCGTTTCATCGAACGCCGGCTCCGCGAGGAGTTCGGTTTCGCCGGTTCCCCGGTAGAAATCAGCATGAAAATCCGCGAAAAGCGTTTCGCCAAAAAACGCGGATAGCCACTGCCCCGGTACGGGGAGATATCGTTTGCCGCTAATGTGGCGACAGGTGTATTTTCCTCTGTGCCCGTCACCGGGACGGGCATAGAGGGGGTGAGATCGCGGTGAACGCGTTCCGGCGGATCGCGGGTTCGTTAGGCGTCGCTGCCTGCCTGCTGGCGTTGTCGGCGTGTCAGGTGGCGGGGAGAGTCTTCAGAAGGCGCTTGATGAGGCGGTTGCTCCTTCGGATGTCATAAAGGCGGATGCGCCGTTCGCGAGGTCCAAGGCGGAGGAGTTCGGGGAGGGTGCGGCGGCGATCGTGGTGCCGCAGGCGGTGAAGGTCGGCGCCTTTTCCCGGAAGGACGTGGGGGCGGCGTACCGGACGGCCAAGAAGATGCTTTCGGCCGCCTACCTGGACCGGGTGACACTATTGGGTGGAAAGCCTGCGGCGTTCGCCCGGCTCCTCGACCCGGAGCAGCGCAAGGATCTCCTGAAGAACCTCGACCACAAGAATCAGAAGAAGAACAGCCGCGGCGAGGTGGCGAGTTTCGCCAAAGGGCAGGCGGAGCTGGTCGGTGATGTCATCAAGGTGCAGGGCAAGATGTCGGCCAAGCCGCGTAAGGGCGATGACGGCGGACCCGAATTGCGGGTCACGTACGAGTACCGGTTCGTGTACGCGGTGCGTAAGCCGGGGACGGGCCTGATCGCCCGGGTCATGGCCTATGACAAGGGCGCCTACGACTTCTGGCGGGACGCCCCTGGGGGGAGCCTTCGGCACTGGTGGATGGGGTCGGACGACAGGTGGCAGGCCGGCGTCGAATGTGAGCCGGACGACGGCTTCATCTGGCCGACCTACCCTGGTGCCGCGCCGACCGGGGTGCAGCCCTCGGGCCCGGTACAGGACGCCTACGCCTACGGCAAGTCCACCGATGAGGATTGCAGCAGCGTCGGGGACATCTGACCGGGCCCGGTCGCTCTCTTCGGCATCTCGCCGCCGATCGCGCTCCCACCTGTGACAATGGGAGCCAGTGATGATGCCGGAGATCGCGTTTTCCGCGCTGCACCCCGAGGTCCTTTCGGCGCTGCGCGCGGCGGGGTGGACGCCAGGGCGGAAGGTCGCGACGGTGTCGTGGGTCGAGCCGCTGGCCCGGGCGGGTCATGTGGTGAGCCCGCTCGCCGAGGCCGTGCTGGCGTCGCTGGGCGGGCTGGTGATCCAACCGGTCGCCGAGGGCGAGCCGTGCTTCCTGAACGGCGAGCCGTTCAGCGTCGATCCGCTGGCCCCCGGGCCCGGGCAGCGGGCGATGGGCACGGCGATCGAGGCGATGCTCGGCGGGAGCTATTTCCCGATCGCCGAGTGGCTGAGCTATTCGAGCGTGTTCCTTGAGGCCGGGGGCCGGATGGTGGCCTGCGGACTGGGCTGGATCTGGGAGCTGGGCGGCACCTTCGAGGAGGGGCTGGAACTGGCCGTACGCGCGCACCGGCCGCTCGTGTGCCTGCACGCCGACCCCGGGCTTGATCCGTGGCCCTGACGCACGCCCGAAGTCAGCGTTCCCGGGTCGCCGAGACCAGCGCGAGCACCGCCGCCACCGCGCACAGCCCGGCGGTGAGCAGGAAGATCTCGGTGTACTCGGTGTGCAGCGCCGCCTTGACCTTCGACTGGTACTCGGCCAGCCGTCTGGCGTACTCCGCCTCCTCCACCCCGAACGGCAGCGGCGTGTCCAGCTTCGCGGTCAGCGACCGGAACCGGTAGAACCCCCACGCCGACAGCCCGGCGACGCCGAGCAGCATGCCCATCATCCGGGCGACGACCACCGCCGCCGAGGCCACGCCGTGCTCGGCGGCGGGGGAGACCCGCAGCACGGCCGAGGAGACCGGCGCGATCACCAGGCCGAGCCCGGCCCCGGCCACGATCAGGTCGAGGTCGATCCGGAGGCCGGCGGCGGCCAGGTCGAGCGGCCACTGACCGATCCTGATATATCCGGCGGTCGCGACGGCCAGGCCGGCCACCGCGACCGTCCGCTCACCGAGCCTCCTGGCCAGCAGCCCGCCGGCCAGGGCCGTCACCGCCAGCGCCACCAGGAACCTGGTCAGCACCAGCGCGCCGCCCACGGAGTCCAGGCCGAGCAGCGTCTGCGCGGTGAGCTGTACGTCGACCAGCGTGACCAGCAGCGCCGCACCGCTCAGGAAGCTCACCCCGAGCCAGCCGAAGAACGGCCCCCGGCGCACCCGCGTGAGGTCGATCAGCCGGTGCCGGGCCCGCCGTTCCCACAGTACGAACGCCACGCCCACGGCCACGCCCGCGAGCGCCAGCGGCGGCCCCCACGGCGGTAGCACCGCCCGCTCCGGCTCGGGGTTGTATAGCCCGGCCACCAGCAGGCCCAGCGCGAGCGCCAGCAGCAGCCCGCCGACGACGTCCGTGCGCGGCCGGTCGGTGCCCTTCCCGGCCGGGGGCGCGTCCCCGCCCGGTACGGCGCGCCACACCGCGACCGCCGCGAGTGCCGACAGCGGGACGTTCACCCAGAAGATCCCCCGCCAGCCGACCAGTGCGGCCACGCCCGCCCCGTACAGCGGGCCGAGGACGCTGCCCAGCTCCTGGGCCGCGCCCACCGCGCCGAGCGCCACCGGCCTGGCGTGCTCGTCCCACAGGTCGGCGACCAGCGCCATGGTGATCGGCAGCAGCGCGCCCCCGGCGAGGCCCTGCAAGGCGCGCCCGCCGACCAGCAGCGGCACCGATCCGGCCAGGGCGGTCAGCGCGGACCCGGCGGCGAACCCGGCCAGGCAGGCCAGGATGAGCGGCCGCCTTCCGTACCGGTCGGACAGCCTGCCGAGCAGCGGCATCGCCGCGACGTAACCGAGCAGGAACCCGGTGACCACCGGGGTGGCCCGCTCCAGGCGGTTGAGCGGGACGCCGACGTCGGCGGCGATGTCGACCAGGACGGTGACCACCACGTAGGCGTCGAGCGCGGCCAGCAGGACGGCGGTGCCGCCCACGCCCAGCGCCACACTGCGCCGGGCCCGCCGGGACGCGCCGCCGCCTGAGACGGCGGCTTCAGAGGGAAGGGACGGAACGGTCACTTCGGCGCGGTCACCTGCACCGGGGCGTCGTACTCGCTGAGCGTCACGATCACCGTGCCGGACGCGTCGCCCTTGCCCAGCGGGACGCTGGCCTTCACCAGCCGGCCGTTCGACTTGTCCAGCCACAGCGTCGCGTCCGCCCCCTGCTGGACGCCCGGCACCACCGTGGACAGCGCCGCCTGCGGCAGCGTCGCGGTGACCCGGTAGGCGGCCACGCCGCCGACCTGCTCCTCGGCCTGGGTGGCCGCCTTGGTGGACGCCGCGAGCAGCGCGGGCACGCCCTTGGCCGGGTCGAGGATGGCCGACGGGTCGTAGAAGGCGGCGAGCTGCCGCCTGGTCATCGTCTGGTAGCCGCCGGTGGGCCCCTTGAAGTGGACGGTGTCGCCGAGCAGCACGAAGGCCAGCTCTTGCAGGCTGCCGATCACCTCGATCTGGACGGTGCCGTCGGCGTCGCCCGCGGCGGTGAGCCTGCCGTCCGCCTTGCGCACCGGGACCGGCGGGCTGCCCTCGGTCTCGATCGCGAACGCCGCGCTCTTGACCGTGCGCATCGCCGTCGCCGACTTCTTCATCAGCTCATCGCCCGGCGGCAGCGCCGAGCCCGAGGCGCTACAGCCCGCCACGGCCACCGGCGCGACGAGCAGTGCCAGGCACAGCGCGAGCGCGCGTATCCGGGCCCTCACCGCAGGCTCTTCAGGTGGTCGATCACCGGGTCGAGGGCGCGCTGGAGATCGCGGATCTGGTCGTCGGTGAGCCGGTCGATGAAGTGCTGCCGCACGCCCGCCACGTGGTGCGGCGCCACTCGCTGGATGGTCTCCCAGCCCTGCTCGGTCAGCACCGCGAACGTGCCACGCCGGTCGTCGTCGCAGCTCTCCCTGGTGACCAGCCCTGCCGCCTCCATGCGCGAGATCTGGTGGGAGAGCCGGCTGCGCGACTGCACGGTGGCGTCGGCGAGGTCGCTCATCCGCATCCGCCGCTGCGCGTTCTCTGAGAGGTTGACCAAGATCTCGTAGTCGTTGAGCGATAGCCCGAACTCGTGCAACTCGCGGTCGAGCCGATGGGAGAGAAGCTTGTGGGCGCTGAGATGGGAACGCCACGCCCGCTGCTCGACCGAGGTGAGCCAGCGGGGTTCGTCGGTGCTCATGTCATGCAATCTATACGCAGGTGGCCGATCTCGTAGGGTCGCCTTGATGACCTTCATAGGCCACGAGTTCGGTGATCCACCGGGCCGGTTAGAGGTTTCTCATTCGATGCTCACGGTGCCCCAATGCGGCGCGGCGATCGTGGGACACGGCCGGGGGA
>NZ_POUA01000132.1 GCF_003236385.1 Spongiactinospora gelatinilytica | reverse complement strand
GGCGGGGTGTGGGCGGCCGCCGTCCCGATGATCGGGCTGGCGGAGTACGCCTTGGTGTCGCTCGCGGCGCGGGCGCGCCGGCTGTTGAGCGCGCAGACCGAGATGGTACGGCGGGCGGTCGGCCTGGAGCGCCGCCGGTTCACCCGGGACCTGCACGACCTGGTGGGCCACCGGCTGGCCGTGCTGGTACTGAAGATCGAGCTGACCCAGCGGCTGTACGACGACGGCGACACGCGGGTGCGCGACGAGATCAAGGAACTGCTGGACCTGGCCAGGAACCTCACCGGGGACGTGCGTTCGGTGGCGCACGGGCTGCGTGCCTCCTCCCTGGAGACCGAACTCAGTTCGGCCCGCGCGGTGCTGGAGTCGACCGGCGTGCGCTGCCAGATCAAGGTGACGTGCCGCAGGCTGCCGGCCGAGGCCACCGAGGTGCTGGCGTACGTGCTGCGCGAGGGCGTGACGAACATCCTGCGGCACACCCGGGCCAGGGAGTGCGCGATCCAACTCGTCGAGCGGGACGGGCTGGTCCGGCTGTCCATGACGAACGACGGAGTGATGCCCCCATATCGCCGCGACAGGGGGGAGGCCAGATCCGGCGGCAACGGCCTGCTGAATCTAGGCGAACGAGTGTCGGAACTGGGGGGATGGCTGGACGCCACCACCGGCCAAAGAGGGCTTTTCCGGCTTGCCGTATATTTCCCAAGAAACCTCTAGGGCTCTCCGCACTCGCAGTTATCGCGAAACGCATCGGCCATTTGTGTAAATCTCACATAGGACCGTGAAGGAAATCTATCCTAGTAATGTGACCTGTAACTAGACGAAACTAGCCATCGTTCGTCATTGTTTCTTAGGTAATCGAAGCGATCGGAACCGGGAGGTCAGGGGCGATGGACCAGTACGAGCTCTACTGCCTCGCAGACCCCCATTTCTACGACACGCTGCCGCAGTCCGGCGCGCCGGGCGCCGACTTCGCCGTCACCCGCCGGCCGGTCCCCGAAGGCTGGGCCCACCAGCCCACCGACACCTGGATGTACTACGCCCCCACCGGCGAGCCGCCGCTGCCCGCCCAGGGCTGGAAGATCCACGTCTCGGCCCGCGTGGACGACGCCGAACGCGCGCTCGCCGCCGTCTGGGACTACTGCGTTCCCCGCGGCATCGCGTTCAAGTTCCTGCGCGGCGCACCCGTCGTCATCATGCTCAACTCCAAGGCCGCCTCCCGGGCCTCCAGCGGAAAGCTGGTCACCATCTATCCCCGGGACGAAGGCCGGCTCGAACTCATCCTCAAAGAGCTGCACGAGTTGCTGCACGGAGTGACCGGCCCCTACATCCTCAGCGACCTGCGCTACGGGGAGGGCCCGCTGTTCGTCCGGTACGGCGGCTTCGCCGAGCGGCACACCCTGTCCGGCGCGGGGGAGCGCGTCCTCGCGGTCGAGGACGGCGACGGCCGGCTCGTGCCCGACGTGCGCAACGCCATCTTCAGCGTCCCGCCCTGGACCACGCTGCCCGCGTTCCTGGAACCGCACCTCGCCGCCCGCAACGCTGTGACCACCACCGGCCTGCCGTACCAGGTCGAGAACGTGCTGCACTTCTCCAACGGCGGCGGCGTCTACCTGGCCAGGGACACCCGCACCGGCGAGCGGGTGGTGCTCAAGGAGGCCAGGCCGCACGCGGGGCTCGACGCGGCAGGCCGGGACGCGGTGGCCCGCCTCGCCCACGAACGCGACATCCTCGCCCGCCTGGCCGGGCTGCCCGCCGCGCCCGCGCTGCGCGACTACTTCGCGCTCGGCGAGCACCGGTTCCTGGTCATGGAGTTCATCGACGGCAACCCGCTGCAACGCCGGCTGGTCCAGCGCTACCCGTTCACCCGCGCCGACTGCGACGCCGGGGAGGTGGCCGAGTACACCGGCTGGGCCCTCGCCACGCTGGAACGCGTCCAGCGCGCGGTGGACTCGCTGCACGAGCGCGGCGTCGTCTTCGGCGACCTGCACCCCGACAACATCCTGATCACCACGGACGCGGAGACCGGGGAAGAGCGGGTCGTGCTCATCGACTACGAGGTGGCCACCCTGGCCGGGGAGGGCGCCCGCGCCGCGCTCGCCCACCCCGCCTTCAGCGCCCCGCCCGACCGGCAGGGCGTCGAGGTGGACGACTACGCGATGGCCTGCCTGCGGCTGGGACTGTTCGCCCCGCAGTGCACGATCATGCTGCCGCTGCACCGCACGAAGGCCCGCCACCTGGGCACGCTGGTCTCCGAGACGTTCCCGGTGCCGTCCGCTGTGATCGACACGGCGATCAGCGCCATCGAGGGCGACGCCGGCGACCGTACCGGGGCAGAGGGCGGTACGGCCGGCGGTGATCCCCTGGCGGAGTCCCCGCTGACCGACGCCTCCCCGGCCCTCGCCGGCACCGCGGTGGAAATACCGGTGCCGAACGGCTTCACGGCGGAGTCCCCGGTACTCGCTGGCTCCGCAGTGGACATGCCGGTGTCGAACGGTTCCGCGGCGGAGTCCCCGGTACGCGAAGGCTTCACCGCGGGCTTCCCGGTGCTCGGCGGCTCGGCGGCAGGCGGGCCGGGCGGCGAGGACGCCATGGCGGATCTGCCGATTCCCGGCGCCGCCCCCTGGGACGAGTTACGCGACGCGATGGGCCGCGCGATCGCCGCCGCCGCGACGCCCGGGCGCCAGGACCGCCTCTTCCCCGGCGACATCGCCCAGTTCCGGCCGGGCCGCGGGCTGAGCGTCGCCTACGGCGCGGCCGGCGTCCTCTACGCCCTCGCCGAGGCCGGACTGCCCACCGACCCCGCGCACCACGACTGGCTGCGCGCCCGCGCCAAGGACCCCGAACCCGGGTCCGGCCTCGGCTTCTACGACGGCCTGCACGGCGTGGCCCACGTACTTCACCGCCTCGGGCACCGCTCCGACGCCCTGGACCTGCTGGACGTCTGCCTCCGCGAGAAGTGGGAGGACCTGGAGCCGGCCCTGTCCACCGGCCTGTCCGGCCTCGGGCTCAACCTGATGCACCTCGGCGCGGCCACCGGCGAGACCGAGCTGACCCGCGCCGCCCACCGGGCCGTGGACATCTGCGCCGAACGGCTGGGCGGCCCCGAGGACGTCCCGGAGACCAGCGGCGGCACCAACCCCAGAGCCGGCCTCATGCACGGCGCGAGCGGCCCCGCGCTGCTCTTCCTCGCCGCCCACCGGCGCACCGCAGACCCGGCGCTGCTCGACCTCGCCGGCACGGCCATCCGCCAGGACCTGCGCCGCTGCCGCCGGGCCGCCGACGGATCACTCCAGGTGAACCAGGGCTGGCGGCTGCTGCCCTACCTGGACGAGGGCTCCGTGGGCATCGGCGTGGTGCTGGCCGAATACCTCGCGCTGCGCGAGGACCCCGAGCTGGCCGCCGAACTCGACGCGCTGCGCATGGTGGCGCGATCAGGCTTCTTCGTCCAGCCGGGACTGTTCACCGGCAGGGCCGGGATCATCGCCGCACTCGGCGCGGGCCTGCGCGGCCCGGACGCCGGCGACCACCCCGACCCCCTCATCGACCGGCAGGTGCGCGGGCTCGCCTGGCACGCGCTGCCCTACCGCGGCGGCCTCGCCTTCCCCGGCGACCAGTTGCTGCGGCTGTCCATGGACTTCGCGACGGGTACGGCGGGCGTGCTGTTCGCCCTGGCCACCGTGATGTCCGGGCGCCCGGTGCGCCTGCCGTTGCTTCCGGCCGCGACCCCGCGGCCGGTCGGTCACGAGTATGGGAAGGAGGTGTAACGCACATGGTTCTTCTCGACCTGCAGGGCATGGAGACCCCGTCGAGCAGCGACGTCGCCAGCGGCGGCAGCACGCTCACGGTCCTGAGCTGCCACTCCGGCCGCCCGAGCAACCTCAGTGTCGCCCTCTGCCACTGATCGGCTGCTCATGCCCCCGGGCGGCCCGGCTACGGGCCGCCCGGTCCTTTCCCATGATTCTACGCGCGTCAGGAGGCGTTTGTGGAGGCCGAAGAGGTGAACACCTCGAACGCCCAGAACGCCGCCGTCGCGCCGGACGCGCCACCCGTCCCCGGCCCGGCCGACGCGCTCGATCCGCGCGCCGGGGACCGGCTGGTGGCTGCGACCGTACGGCGGGGCGGGCCCTGGCCGGCCGTGCTCGCCGTGGCGGCCGTCGCGGGCGCCGTCTGTGAACTGGTGCTCCCCTTCGCCGCCGGGCTGACGATCGACGGATTCGTCACCGCCGCGCCCGGCCGCCTGACCTGGCTGGGCGTCTGCGCCGCCCTGGTGACCGGCGTCGTGGTCTGTGAGGCCGCCGCGGTGTGGGCCAGAGGCGCGACCGGCGCGCACGCCTCGGCCTGGCTGCGCCGCACGCTGGTACGGAGCATCCTCGGCGCGGGCGACGCCATGCGGGCCAGGTTCGCCGAGGGCGACCTGGTCACCCGCGCGGGCCTGAACGCCGAGGAGACCGGACGCGCCCCCGAGTCGCTGGTCGGCGCCCTCGCGCTGGCCGTGCCGACGGTGGGCGGCCTGGTCGCGCTCACCCTCATCGACCCCCTGCTGACCATCGCGCTCGTCGCCGGCATCGCCCTGGTGCTGCTCGTGCTGCGCGCCTTCATGCGCGCCGGCACCGCCATCGCCGCCGGCTACCAGGACGCCCAGGGCCGCATCGCCACCGCCCTGCTCGACGCGCTGAGCGGCGTGCGGACCATCGCCGCCGCCGGTACCGAGCAGCGGGAGACGGCCCGCGTCCTGGCCCCGCTGCCCGCCTTGCGCGCCTGCGGCATGGACCTGTGGCGGGTCACCGCGTCCGCCGGGGCCAAGGCCGGTGTGCTGGTCCCGGTCGTGGAGGTCGCCGTGCTCGCCGCCGGGGGCCTGAGGATGGCCGCCGGTGAGCTGACCGTCGGCGAACTGTACGCCGCCGCGAGGTACGCCGTGCTCGGCCTCGCGCTCAGCACGGTGCTCGGCTACGCGGGCGGCCTGGCCCGGGCCCGTTCGGCGGCCGGGCGGGTGGCCGGCGTGCTCGCCGTGCCACCCGTCCGTCACGGGGATCGCACACTACCGCCCGGACCCGGCACCGTGGAGTTCCACGGTGTGACCGCCCCCGGCCTGGACGTCGGCGACCTGGTCATCGACGGCGGGTCCACCACCGCCGTGGTCGGCCG
This sequence comes from Spongiactinospora gelatinilytica, assembly GCF_003236385.1. Classification (GTDB taxonomy): domain Bacteria; phylum Actinomycetota; class Actinomycetes; order Streptosporangiales; family Streptosporangiaceae; genus Spongiactinospora; species Spongiactinospora gelatinilytica. The sequence continues at coordinate 12,828 of NZ_POUA01000132.1, read as the reverse complement.
CTCCGGGGCGGGCAAGTCGCTGCTGGCCGCCCTCGCCGGACGGCTGACCGACCCCGAGCGCGGCACGGTGACCCTGGACGGCGTACCGCTCGCCGACCTTTCGCGGGCCGAACTGCGGCACGCGGTCGGGTTCGCCTTCGCCCGCCCCGTCCTGGTGGGCGGCACGGTGGCCGAGGCGATCGGCCTCGGCGCGGCGGAGTCCGCCACCAGGGCGGCGGCCCGCGCCGCCTGCGCGGACGAGTTCATCCGCCGCCTCCCGCAGGGCTATGCGACGCCCGTGACCGAGGCCCCGCTGTCCGGCGGCGAACGCCAGCGGATCGGCCTGGCCCGCGCCTTCGCCCAGGCGAACCGCCTGCTCGTGCTCGACGACGCCACATCGAGCCTGGACACCGTGACCGAAAGGCGGGTGAGCGAGGCCCTGGCCGGCGGCACGGCGGCGCGCACCCGGCTGATCGTCGCGCACCGGCCGGGGACGGCCGCCCGTGCCGACGACGTGATCTGGCTGGAGGACGGCCGCGTACGCGCCCGCGGCACGCACCGCGAGCTGTGGGCGGACCCTGCGTACCGGGCCGTCTTCCAGCGGCACTCGCCGCCCGCCGAGACCCCGCGGACGGCCGTGCCGGAGGCCGTCACATGACCCCCGTGCGGCTGCTGCGCGACGTCCTGCTGCGCAACCCCCGCCGGCTCGCCGAGATCGCCGGCTGGTCGGTGCTGGAGACCGCGCCCGCGTTCCTGGTGGGCTTCGCCGTGGCCCGCGCCATCGACGACGGGTTCGCGGCGGGCCGCCCGGGGACCGGCCTGGCCTGGCTCGCCCTGCTCGGCGCGGCCTGGGTGGTGGCGGCCGTCGGCGCCCGCCAGGTGGTCCTGGCCGTGGCCAGGATCGCCGAACCGCTGCGCGACGAACTGCTCGCCCACGTCGTCACCGGCGCGCTGCGCCGTGCCTCGGGCGCCTTCCAGGCCCCCGCGGCGGTCGGCAGCGCCGCCGTGGCCCGCGCCAACCTCCAGGTCGAACTGGCCAGGGACGCCTTCGCCGCCGTCGTCACCGTCGTCCGCGGTTTCGCGTTCACGCTGGTCAGCGTCACCCTCGGGATGCTCACCCTGCTTCCGCAGGTGGCCCTGCTGGTGCTGCCGCCGTTCGCCGCGGGCCTCGCGCTGTTCCTGATCTCGCTGCCCGCCCTGGCCCGGCGGCAGCGCGCGTTCCTGCTCGCCGACGAGCGGACCGCCGAGGAACTGGCCGGCCTGGCCGGCGGGCTGCGCGACATCGCCGCCTGCGGCGCGCAGGACCGGATCGCCGTCCATGCCGAGGGCCGGGTGGAGGAGCAGTCCGCCGCCGCCCGTGCGCTGGCCAGGGTCACCGCGGCCCGTACCGCGGCGCTCGCGGTGGGCGGCTGGCTCCCGGTCGTGCTGGTCCTCGCCGGGACCCCATGGCTGCTCGCCAACGGGGCCGCGGCCGGGGTCATCGTCGGGGCGCTCGCCTACGTCACGCAGTCGCTCGCGCCCGCGCTGAACGGGCTGGTGGAGGGCGTGGCGGTGAGCGGCGTACGGCTGGCGGTGTCCCTGGACCGGATCCTGCGGTCGGCACCGCCCGCCGTCCCGGTGGCCGCCGAGGAGCCGGACGGCCACGCCGTGGAACTGCGCGCGGCGACCTTCGCCTACGGCCCGCACGCCGAGCCGGTCGTGGACCGTATGGACCTGCTGATCCCCGAGGGCGACCACCTCGCCGTGGTCGGGCCGAGCGGCGCGGGCAAGTCCACCCTGACCGCGCTGATCGCCGGGATGCTCCGCCCCGACGCGGGCGCGGTGCTGATCGGCGGCGTCGCGGCGCACCGGGCGGCCCGCCCCGGCCGGGTGCTGATCCCGCAGGAGGCGTACGTCTTCCGCGGCCCGCTGCTGGAGAACTTCGCCTACCTCGCCGACGCCGGCCGGGCCCGGGTCGAGCGGGCGGTGGCCGAACTCGGGGCCGAGCCCCTGGTGGCCCGCTGCGGCGGCTATGGCGGTGAGGTCGATCCCGGGGCGCTGCCCGCCGGGCAGCGCCAGCTCATCGCCCTGGTCCGCGCCTACCTGAGCCCCGCGCGGCTGGTGATCCTGGACGAGGCCACCTGCCACCTGGACCCTGCCGCCGAGGAGCGGGCCGAACGCGCGTTCGCCGCGCGCGGTGGCACGCTGATCGTCGTCGCGCACCGGCTCTCCTCGGCGCTGCGCGCCCGGCGTGTGCTGCTCATGGACGGTGGGCGTACCTGGCTCGGCACGCACGCCGAGCTGGTCCGCGCCGCTCCGCCGTACGCCGATCTGGTCGGCCACTGGGAACCGGAGTATGCCTGATGCGATATCCCCCCGCCGAACGTCTGCCGATCACCGATCACCTGCACGGGCACCGGGTCGCCGACCCCTACCGCCGGCTGGAGGACCCCGGCGACCCCGTCACCGTGAGATGGCTGGCCGAGCAGGACCGGCTGTGCCGCGAGGTGATGGGCGCGCTGCCCTCCCGCGAGCGGTTCCGCGCCCGGCTGGCCGAACTCGGCGCGGTCGGATCGGTCACCGCGCCGGAGTGGCGCGGCCCGCACGCCTTCACGCTGCGCAGGTCGCCCGGCCAGGAGCACCCGGTGCTGTGCCGGGACGGCGCGGCGCTGCTGGACCCGATGCGGCTGGACCCGACCGGCCTGACCACCCTGGACGCCTGGCAGCCCGACCCCACGGGGCGGCTGGTGGCCTACCAGGTCTCGCGGCGCGGCGACGAGCGGGCGACCATGCACGTCATGGACGCCGGTACCGGGGAGGCGGTGGACGGCCCGATCGGCGGCTGCCGGTACTCCCCGGTGGGCTGGCTGCCCGGCGGTGCCGGGTTCTACTACGTCCGCTTCCGGCAGGGCGTCTACCTGCACGCCCTGGGCACGCCCGTGGAAAAGGACGGGCTCGTGCTGAGCGCGGGCGAGGGATTCTCCTACGGCCTGGGCATCAGCGCGGACGGGCGCTGGCTCACCCTGTCGGCGGCCCCCGGCCCCGGGACGCCCAACGACCTGTGGCTGGCCGACCTGTCGGCGGGGGGCGATCCGGAGTTCCGGGCGGTGCAGACCCGCGCCTCGGGCGCGCGCGCCGTGGCGGCGGTCGGGCGTGACGGCCGGCTGTACGTGCTCACCGACCGGGACGCGCCGCGCGGCATGCTCTGCGTGGCCGATCCCAAGCGGCCCGGGGAACAGTCGGTGCTGATCCCGCAGGACGAGGAGGCGGTGCTCGGCGCGTTCACCATCCTGGACGGGCCGGAACTGGACGCGCCGGAACTGCTCGCCGTACGGATCAGGCACGCGGTCGGTGAGATCGGCGTGCACGACCTCGCCACCGGGGAGCGGCTGCGCCTGGTGGAGACCCCCGGCGGCGGCACCGTCGGCTCGCTCACCGCCCGCCCGGAAGGCGGGCACGAGGCGTGGTTCACCTACACCGACGCGGTCACCCCCGCCACCGTGTGGCGCTACGACGCCCGCGAGCGCGCCGCCACCCTGTGGGAGCGCCCCCCGGGCGGCGTGCCGATCCCGCCGGTGGAACGCCGCCAGGTCTCCTTCGCCTCCGCCGACGGCACGCCGGTCCGCATGATGGTGGTCGCCCGGCCGTCGCCGGACGGGCGGCCCCGCCCGGCGATCCTCACCGGCTACGGCGGCTTCGGCGTGCCGCTCATGCCGGGGTACGCGGCCGACTCGCTGGCCTGGGTCGAGGCCGGGGGCGTCCTGGCCGTGGCGCACGTGCGCGGCGGCGGCGAGGAGGGCGAGGTCTGGCACCGAGGCGGCATGCGCGAGCGCAAGCAGAACTGCTTCGACGACTTCGCCGCCGCCGCCGAGAAGCTGGTCGCCGACGGCTGGACCACGCCCGACCGGCTCGGCATCTGGGGGGAGTCCAACGGCGGGCTGTTGGTCGGCGCGGCGCTGACCCAGCGGCCCGATCTGTTCGGCGCGGCCGTCTGCGCGGCCCCCATCCTGGACATGGCCCGCTACGAGCGCGGCGGCCTCGGCCCGGCCTGGCGCGCGGAGTACGGCACCGCCGACGACCCGGAAGAGCTGGCCTGGCTGCTGGCCTACTCGCCCTACCACCGGGTGCGGCTCGGGACCCGCTACCCGGCCACGCTGTTCACCGTCTCGGCCGCCGACACCCGCGTCGATCCGATGCACGCCCGCAAGACCTGCGCGGCCATGCAGTGGGCGACGGCGGGCGACCGGCCGGTGGTGCTGCGCCACGAGCCGGACGTCGGCCACGGCGCGCGGGCGGTCAGTCGTTCGGTGGCGCTGGCCGCCGACGCGCTGGCGTTCCTCTCCGCCCACACCGGGCTGGACTCAGATCCACCCGGACTCGCGGGCGATGCGGATCGCGTCGATGCTGCTGCGCGCGCCGAGCTTCGCCCTGGTCTTTGAGAGGTAGTTGCGGACGGTGCCCTCGGAGAGGAAGAGCGTGGCGGCGATCTCGGAGATCGACGCGCCGTCCGCGGCGGCGCCGATGACGTCGAGTTCGCGCGGGGTGAGCGGGGAATCGGGGGTGGCCATCGCGGCGATGGCGATCTCGGAGTCGATCACCCGCTCGCCGTTCGCCACCCGGCGGATGGCGTCGGCGAGCCGGTGCGGCGGGGCGTCCTTGGCCAGGAAGCCGCGCACGTTGGCGTCCAGCGCGCGGCGCAGCGTGCCCGGGGTGCCCACGCCCGTGAGGATCAGCACTCCGCACTCGGGTAAACGGTCGTGCAGAGCCTGGGCCGCGGCCAGGCCGTCCATGCCCGGCATCGCGATGTCGAGCACCGCCACGTCCGGCTTGGCGGCCGTCGCCGCCGCCACCACCTGATCGCCTCTGTCCACCTCGGCGACGACCTCGATGTCGTCCTCGTAGGCGAGCAGGGCGACGATCGCCCCGCGCACCAGATCCATGTCCTCGGCGAGCAAAGTTCGGATCACTGGGTTCCTTGTGCTCCGGGGGGTACTTTTCAGCTTTTAATACTGGCTGATCCGGCACCCCAAGAAAAGCGGCGATGTGCGCCCGCCTTTCTTTTCCGGGTTTCGCCGCGGATTGGGGCGCGCCGAATGGCGTTTCAGCCGCACCGGGTGCCGTCCCTGGGCACCTCACCGGCGAGCAGGAAGCCGTCCACGGCGCCGCGCAGGCAGGTGTCGCCCGAGTCGTAGGAGCCGTGGCCCTCGCCTTCCAGGGTGACCAGCACGCCGGTGCCGATCTCCCTGGCCAGCGCGGGCGCCCAGGCGTACGGCGTGGCCGGGTCGCCGGTGTTGCCGAGCACGAGGATCGGCGGCGCGCCGGGGGCCGAGACCTCCGCGGGCGACTCGCCGCCCGGCACCGGCCATCCGGTGCACTGCATGATTCCCCATGCCATCGACTCGCCGAATACGGATGAGGCGTTGCGGAATTTCGGCAGCGCCTTCTCCACATCGGCCGCGGTGTGCCGTTCGGCGGAGTCGACGCAGGTGATCGCGGTGTTGGCGGCCATCAGGTTGGAGAAGCGGCCCTGGTCGTCGCGGCCGTTCTGTGCGTCGGCCAGGGTGAGCAGGATCGTGCCGTCGCCCTTTTCGGCCATGGCCAGGCCCTGGGTGAGCGCGGGCCACAACTGCCGTGAGTACAGGGCGGTGGCGACGCCGGTCATGCCGAGCGACTGGCTGAGCTTGCGGCCGAGACCGGTGTGCAGCGGCCGTTCGTCCAGGCGGTCCAGCAGGGCGCCGACGTCGGCGACGATCTGGTCGGCGGACTTGGCGCCCTGGGAGCCGGCCGCCCGGCTCGGCGGGCAGAGCTGCGGGCCGTCCTTGGCGCAGTCGGCCGCGTAGCCGGTCAGGGCGCGCTGGAAGGCGGCGGCCTGCTGGAGGCCGAGCGAGGTCTTGTCGATCTTGGTGTCCACCGCGCCGTCCAGCACCATCCGCCCGACGTTGCGCGGGAAGCTGTGCGCGTAGGCCGCGCCCAGCTCGGTGCCGTAGGAAATGCCGAAATAGTCGAGTTTGCGGCTGCCCAGCGCGATCCGCAGGCGGTCCATGTCGCGGGCGGCGTTCACGGTGCCGACGTGCGGCAGCAGCTTGCCCGAACGCTGCCGGCAGGCCGTCACCAGGGCGCGCTGTTCCCGCTCGAAGGCGGCGACCTCGGCGGGGGTGTCCGGGGTGGACTCCGTCTGCTGCATCGCGTCGATCTGCGGGTCGTCCAGGCACTTGACGGGAGCGCTCAGCCCGACCCCTCTGGGGTCGAAGCCGATCAGGTCATAGCGGGTGTTGAGGGTCTTGAACCGGGGCGCGGCCTGGGCCAGCGTCTCCACGCCCGAGCCGCCGGGGCCGCCGAAGTTGAACACCAGCGAGCCCAGCCGTTCGCCGGGACCGGTCGCCGGGATCTTGATCAGGGCCAGCTCGATCGTCTCGCCGTCCGGCTTGGCGTAGTCGAGCGGGACCTTCAGGCGGGCGCATTCGGCCTGGGCGGCCGGTGTCGGGGTGGGCGCGGCGGTCTCGTCGCCGGTCCTGGCGGAGCCGATGTCGCACGCCGTCCACTCCAGCCCGGAGACCGGCCCGTCGGACCCGAGCGCGACGTCACCGCGCTGCCCGGCGCATCCGGTGGCGGCCAGCGCCAGCATCCCCGCGGCGACGATCGGACCTGCCCACTTCATGACGCCCCCCACACACGCTGACTTCGGGGGACATCACCACCTTAACGGCCCATACAGCGGACACATGGTGACGCGCCGAAAACAGCAGGGACTGGTTTATGGCATGAAGCCGCAAAATACTTTTTGGGAGTCGTGCCGGGCTTGTGGCGGTAGTGATGCCATGTATCCGTGAGCGCACAGGATTGACACGAGGTTCCGCGATGGCGTCAGCAAAACGAGCGATCGCCCGGATCGCCTATGGTTCCCGTTTCGACCGCGTTCCCTGGGGTCAGCGAATCTATGTCCGGCCGGGTGAGAGATATGCCAGGGAGATCCAGTGGAGCCTGCTGTTGCGCAGGTCCCCGATCGTCTCCCTGGACGCCTACCGCTCGCGGGTGCCGCTGGGCGAGATCGAGGAGTTCATCACCTGCCACATGTGCGGCGAGTCCCGCCAGCAGCCGCTGTTCACGCCCACCGGGCCCCAGCAGGACGGCCAGGAGTCGTGGACCTACCGCGTCGTGCGCTGCCCCTCGTGCGGATTCCTCTACCGCAACCCCAACGTGCGTCCAGAACGCCTCGGCGACCTGTACGCCAGCGGCTACAGCGGGTTCCTGACCGGCGACTACGCGGCCGGCCGGCGGCTTCGGTACCGCCTGACCATGGACGCCTTCGGCCAGGTCCTCGCCGACGGCGCCAAACGCCGGCTGCTGGACTTCGGCTGCGGCGCCGGCCTGTTCCTGGAACTGGCCGAGGAACTGGGTTTCGACGCCTACGGCGTGGACCTGTCGCCCGATTCGGTCGAGCAGGCCAACGCGCGGCTGTCCGCGGCCACCGCCTACCACGGGGCCCCCGAGGACGTACCGGAGATCGCCGCGGGCGGCTTCGACGTGATCACCCTGTGGTCGGTGCTCGCGCACCTGCCCCGCCCGCTGGACGACTTCGCCAGGCTGCGCCGGCTGCTCGCCCCGGGCGGCGTGCTGCTCGTCCTCACGGTCAACGCCCGATCGCTGCTGCTCAAGGCGCACGGGGCGGCCTGGAGCGGGTTCACCAAGAACCACCTGATGTTCTACTCCTCGCTCACCATGCCGACGCTGCTGCGCCGTACCGGGTTCGCCGGGGTGGCCTTCGCGCCCTTCTACGGCGACACCATCGAGGCCGGTACGGCCGAACTGCCCGAGCGGATGCGGCAGCGCCTGCGCCGCGCCGTGGCCGCCACCGACGGCGGGAACATGCTGCGCGCGCTGGCCTTCGCCGACGACGAGGCCATCGCCCGCTGGGGCACGGGCCTTCCGGTACGCGCCCTGACCTGATGTGTGGAACCGCCCGGGGTGGACAGAAGGGGAGGTGCCGGGACGCCGACCTTGAGGAGCCGGGTGGATGGGGAAAGACGTCGACAGGGAGCGGTACGCCGAGCGGGAGTTCGCCGAGTTCGGCGAACGGCTCTCGTCCTGCCTGGCCGCGCTGCGCGAACTGCTGGCCAGGCCGGGCTTCGGCCGCGGGCCGCGCAGCGTCGGCGCGGAGCTGGAACTGTTCCTGGTCGGGCCGGACGGCCGGGCGCTGCCGCGCAACGAGGAGGTGCGCACCGCGCTCGGCGATGACCGCGTCGTGCTGGAACTGGGCCGGTTCAACCTGGAAGTGAATCTGACCCCCGTGCCGCTGGCGGGCCGGCCGTTCGCCGCGCTGGACGCCGAGATCCGCCAGACCGTCGCCGCCGTGGACCGGGCCGCCGCCGGGGAGGGCGGGGGAGTGGTGGCCATCGGCATCCTGCCCACGCTGTCGGAGGCCGACTTCACCCGGGAGTCGATGAGCGACGAACGCCGCTACCGGGCGCTGAGCCGGGGCATCAGGCGGCTGCGCCCTGAGCCCTTCCGGGTGCGCATCCACGGCGCGCAGCGGCTGGAGCTGCAGGTGGAGGACGTGATCCTGGAGAGCGCCAACACCTCATGGCAGGTCCACCTGCGCACCGAACCGGCCGAGTTCGACCAGGTCTACAACGCCGCGCAGCTCGCCGTGGCCCCCGTGCTGGCCGTCTCCGGCAACTCGCCGTTCTTCCTCGGCAGAGAGCTGTGGGAGGAGACCAGGATCGCGCTGTTCGAGGAGTCGGCCGACGACCGCGACATCGAGCGGCGCTGGCGCAGGGACGGCCGGGTGGCGTTCGGCTCGGAGTGGCTCAAGGGCGGCGCGGAGGAGCTGTTCGCCCGCTATGTCCGCGACTACGAGCCGCTGGTGCCCGCGCTCGGCGCGGAGGAGGACCCGCTGGCCGTGGTCCGCGACGGCGGCCTGCCCCACCTCACCGAACTGCGCATGCACCAGGGCACGGTGTGGCAGTGGAACAGGCCGGTGTACGACCCCGCCGACGGCGGGCACCTGCGGGTGGAGATGCGGGCGCTGCCGGCCGGGCCCACCGCCGCCGACATGGCCGCCAACGCGGCCTTCCTGGTGGGACTGGTGCTGGCGATGGCCGAGCGGCCGGGCTGGATCGGCACGATGCCGTTCGGCGACGCCTATCGCAACTTCTACCGCGCCGCCACGCTCGGCCTGGACGCCCCGATGGCCTGGCCGGGCAGGGACGGCGAGACGCGGGCCGGCGATCTCGCCCTCGGCCTGCTCCCGCTGGCGCGGGAAGGGCTGGAGAACGCCGGAGTGGACCCCGCGGAGGCGGAGACGGCGCTCGGGATCGTCCGCGAGCGGATCCGGTTGCGCCGTACCGGGGCCGCGTGGCAGCGGCGGGCCATGGCCGCGCTGCGCGACCGGCCGGACGCGTGGGAGCGAATGATCGCCCGTTATCGTGATTTGGCCTTCACGGACGCTCCGGTCCACACATGGCCTGACATGTCAAGATGAGGAGTTTCTCATCCCATGGAATCATGCCCGCCATCCGGGTAAAGCCGTTGGTGACGGAAGGGCATCACATGACCACGGGGATGAGATCGGTCGATCCCGCGCCGTTCACGCTGCGGCGTGCCGCGGGCGGGCTCGCCGAGGGGGCCGAGGCGCTCGGACGCGACCTGGACCGCGCCGATCTGGCGGCGGTCCTCGCCGGCGCCAACCGCAAGGCCGCCAGGAAGGCGCGCACCGGCGCGTTCGCCGGGATGAAACCCCGGCCCGCCGACTGGTACACCTTCGACGCCGCCGACGACGACACCGCCGACTGGTATCCGCAGGGGGTGACCTGCGCGTCCGACGGCGGGTACGACAGCCCGGCGTTCGCGGTGAGCTGGCACTGGCGGCCGGCGTCGGGCGAGCGCGGCGCGCGGGTGAGCTTCCTGGATCCCGGCTCGCTGCGCTACCGGCACGTACTGCTGGTGACGGCCGAGCCCGACGGGTCCTTCGGCCCGGTGCCCGTCCACGCGGGCGGCATCGCGTGGTACGCCGGGCACCTGTTCGTCGCCGACACCGCGCACGGCCTGCGGGTCTTCGACCTCGCGCGGTTCCTCGACATGAAGACCGGCCGCGACGACGCCGGCGACCCCGAGAAGATCGGCAGGCACGGCGGCGAGCCGCACGCCTTCGGCTACCGCTACATCCTGCCGCAGATCGATGCCTGGGCGGCCGACGAGGGGGCGGCCCGGTTCTCCTACCTGGCCGTCGATCGCAGCGGCGAACGCGACCTGCTGCTGTCCGGGGAGTACGTCAAGGAGAAGGGCCGCACCGGGCGGGTGGCGCGGTGGGCGCTGGACGGGGCGGCGCTCGCCGAATCCGGCGGCGCGGCCGTGCCGATCGACGCCCACACCGCGCCGGACGGCGAGATCCAGGGCGCGCTGTCGCACGCCGGCACGTGGTACTTCAGCCGGGGACGCGGCGGCTCGGGCAACGGCTCGCTGATCGTGGTCCCGGACGGCGGGGAGCCCGCCTCCCGCTCCTACCCGGTCGGCCCGGAAGACCTCACCTGCTGGCGGGAGCAGGGCACGCTGTGGAGCGTGACAGAGTTCCGCGGCAGGCGCAGCGTGTTCGCGGTGCCGCTGTAGAGGCGGCGGTGGCTCAGATCTCCTCCAGGCAGCCGCCGTACAGGCCCGCCACGAGCTGCACCACGGCGGTGTGCGCCCCGATGGCGTCGCCGTACCCGGCGCCGATCGCCTCGGCCGCCGCGGCGACCTTGCCCAGGTCGCCTTCCGGCCCGATCACGTAGGGCGCGATGGCCAGCTTGGAGGCGCCGATCCGGTGCAGCCGCTCGCTGGCGTCGCCGATGCTCGGCGCGGCGTCGATGGAGGCCGCCACCACCGGGACGGCGAGACGCGCGGCCAGCAGCACGGCGGTCGTCTCGGCGGCTCGCGCGGCCTCCCCGCCGCCCGTCGTGGCCACGATCACCCCGTCCACCGGGGCCCCGATGTTGAACAGGCGCATCCGGTCGGCCCTGGCCAGGCCCTTGTCGGCCAGCCGTATGTGCAGGGCCTCGGCGAGCATGGGATGCGGGCCCAGCGGGTCGGTGACGATCACGTTGACGCCGCTCTGTGCGACGGCCTCGCGGATGATGTGGAACACGCGCGGATAGGGGCCGGTCACCAGCGGTACCACCACGGCGGCCGTCGCGCCCTCGGGCCGTCCCGCGGCCAGCTCGGCGAGCTGCTTGGCCACGCATTCGGCACCGTCGTCCAGGTGCGCCAGCCGGACGTCGACGTGTGGATTCTCCACGGCGAGGGCGCCGGCCACCTCGGCGGAGACCTCGTCGCCCGAGCCGGGCACGGCGAGGACGAGCGCGGGGGCGTGCGCCGGAAGCTGGGCGGGCACGGGGCGGCGGTGCCGACCCGTCACCGGCCGCGGCGACCGCTCGCGCGTCGGCAACCTCTCGGGAGATTGGTTCACATCGGCGGATTTTAGGTGGATTTGCGGTCCCTGGTGTACAGAAAACTGCCGGATCTCTGCGACCTGCGCAAATGCGTACCTCTTTCAGTCGGGGACGGAGGCACGGTACGCCGAGCCGCGACCCGAAAGGCGGATCGGCCCGGAGGCCGCGGTGACGAACACCGAGGCGCCCGGCGCGAGGCCGAGCCCGGGCGGGCCGGGCCGTGGCCCATTCTGCCGCGATTCGCTGCCTTCCGGTACCTCATTGTCATAAACCGTGACATCTCCACTTACTGTGAGCAGAATCGACGGGCCTGACGCGGGTAGTTCGACCTCCCCTTCCACGTCGATCCTGGACAGCCGGAACTCCCGCGCGGGCGTCCGGTAGACCTCCTCCGCGCCCTGCCGTACCGGCCGCACCACGACCGGGTCGCCCGCCTTCGGGGACAGGATGCGCAGCAGCTCGGGGATGTCGATGTGCTTGCCGGTCAGCCCGCCGCGCAGCACGTTGTCCGACGCGCTCATCACCTCCACGCCCACCCCGCGCAGATAGCTGTGCGGCTGCCCGGCGGGCACGTACAGCGCCTCGCCGGGAGCCAGCGTCAGCCGGTGCATGAGCAGCGCGATCACCACGCCCGGGTCGCCCGGATAGTGCTCGGCGAGGCCGGCGGCCCAGGCCAGGCCGGCATCGGCCGCGCAGGCCGCCGCCACCGCGCCGACCAGCTCCGCCCTGCCCTCGGCGGGCAGCGTGAGCAGGCCGGAGACCACCTCGTGGATCTCGCCGCGGCGCAGCGCCGCGGCGAACGGCGCGAGCGCGGGCACGCCGAGCCCGTCGAGCCCGTCGAGCAGCGCGGCCGACTCGGCCGGGTCACGGAACCCGCACAGCGCCTCGAACGGCTCCAGCGCGCACAGCAACTCGGGCTTGGCGTAGGGGTCGCGGTAGTTGCGGTCGGGGGCGTCGGCCGGCGTACCGGCCCGGTCCTCGGCCGCGTAGCCCTCGGCCGCCTGCTCAGGCGTGGGGTGGACCTGGAGCGACAGCGGCTCCTCTGCCGCGAGCACCTTCAGCAGGTACGGCAGCCGCGGCCCGAACGCGGCCAGCGCCGGCTCGCCGAGCGCCCGGCGCGGGTCGGCCGCGATGAACTCCCCGAGCGGCACCCGCCCGCCGGGCGTCTCCAGCACCGAAGGCGCACCGGGGTGGGCCCCCATCCACAGCTCCGCCTCCGGTCCGGCGGCGGGCGCGCGGCCCTGCAACGCGGCGATGGCGGCCCGCGATCCCCACGCGTAGGGGCGTATCGGGTTGGCCATGGGCAGGACGTCTGGCTGCGGGTGCGTCATGGGTGCTCCGGAGTAGGGGGTCATCGTGGCCACGCCCGGGCGGACGCCACCGCTCCCGGGCCCGCCGCCTCCCGCCGCGCGGACGGCGGCCACCGCCACCATACCTGTCTCTTATA
>NZ_POUA01000131.1 GCF_003236385.1 Spongiactinospora gelatinilytica | reverse complement strand
CACCCCCGCCCCCCTGCCCCGCAAGGGCGCCCCGTGAGTCAGCGTTCGACTACCTCGTTCTTTGGGATGACCACGACGCCGTGTCGGGTGACGGCGAAGCGGGAGCGGTCGTGGTCCAGGTCGTAACCGATGCGGGCGCCGTCCGGGATGATGACGTTCTTGTCGATGATGGCCCGTCTGATCATCGCGCCCCGGCCCACGCTGACGCTGTCCATCAGCACGGACTCCTCCACCAGGGAGTGGGAGTGGAGCACGACGCGTGGCGAGAGGATCGAGCTGACCGCTGTGCCGCCGGAGACGATCACGCCGGGGGAGACCAGTGAGTCGAGTGCCCTGCCGACCCGCTCGCCCTCGTTGTGCACGAACTTGGCGGGCGGCAGCGGGTCGTGGCCGGTGTAGATGGGCCAGCGGTCGTTGTAGAGGTTGAAGACCGGGTGGGCGGAGATCAGGTCGAGGTGGGCGTCGTAGTAGGCGTCGAGGGTGCCGACGTCGCGCCAGTAGCCGCGGTCGCGTTCGGTCGAGCCGGGCACCACGTTGTCGGCGAAGTCGTAGACCTCCGCCCCGCCCGACTTGACCATCATTGGGATGATATTTCCCCCAATGTCGTGCCTGCTCGCGGGATCGAGGGCGTCCTCCCGCAGCGCGTCGATGAGTGGCTGGGTGCGGAAGACGTAGTTGCCCATCGACGCGTAGATCTGGTCGGGCGCGTCGGGCAGCCCCACCGCGTCGATCGGCTTCTCCCGGAACGCCACGATCCTGCGCCCGGCGGGATCGGCCTCGATCACCCCGAACTGGTCGGCCATCGTCAGCGGCTGCCGGATCGCCGCCACCGTCACGTCGGTGCCGCTCTCCACGTGCTGCTCGACCATCTGCCGGGGGTCCATCCGGTAGATGTGGTCGGCGCCGAAAACGATCACGTGCTCGGGCATCTCGTCGTAGATCAGGTTGAGGTTCTGGAACAGCGCGTCCGCCGACCCGGCGAACCACTGCGGCCCCAGCCGCTGCTGGGCCGGCACCGGCGTGACGTAGTTGCCCAGCATGGCCGAGAGCCGCCAGGTGCGTGAGATGTGCCGGTCCAGGCTGTGGTTCTTGTACTGCGTCAGCACGACGATCTTCAGGAACTGCCCGTTGGCCAGGTTGGACAGCACGAAGTCGACCAGCCGGTAGATCCCCCCGAACGGCACCGCGGGCTTCGCCCGGTCGGCGGTGAGCGGCATCAGCCGCTTGCCCTCGCCACCGGCGAGCACGATCGCAAGAACGCGGGGCGTTGTCATAGCCAGGACGATTACCCTCCGACCCATCCTCAAACCCGTCCCACATGATCTCCTGAGGCGCGGTCACATAGGGTTTGTTGACATGCGTGTCGATCTGCTGAGCAGGGAGTATCCCCCCGAGGTGTACGGCGGGGCCGGCGTCCACGTGGAGTACCTGGCCAGGGAGCTGCGCGGCCGGGTCGACCTGCGGGTACGCTGCTTCGGCGGCCCGCGAGCCGGGGCCGGGGTGGACGCCTACCGGGTGCCGCCCGGGCTGGCCGGGGCCAACCCGGCCCTCCAGGTGCTCGGCGTGGACCTGGAGATGGCCGCCGGCTGCCAGGGCGCCGACGTGGTGCACAGCCACACCTGGTACGCCAACCTCGCCGGGCACATCGCCAAGCTGCTGTACGGCGCGGCGCACGTGGTCACCACGCACAGCCTGGAGCCGCTGCGGCCGTGGAAGGCCGAGCAGCTCGGCGGCGGATACGCGCTGTCGGCGTGGGCCGAGCGCACCGCGCTGCTCGCGGCGGACGCGGTGGTGGCGGTGTCGGAGGGCATGCGCAGGGACGTTCTCGCCACCTATCCGGAAATCCCACCGGAAAAGGTGACGGTGATTCACAACGGCATCGACACCGCCGAGTACGCCAGGGACGAGGGCGCCGACGCCCTCGCCCGGCACGGCATCGACCCCCACCGGCCGTACGCGGTGTTCGTCGGCCGGATCACCCGGCAGAAGGGCCTGCTCCACCTGCTGCGCGCGGCACGAGAGCTGGCGGAGGGCGCCCAGCTCGTACTGTGCGCGGGCGCGCCGGACACCCCGGAGCTGGCCGCCGAGGTCGCCGCGCTGGTGGACGGACTGGACCGGCAGGGCGTGGTGTGGATATCGGAGATGCTGCCGCGCCGCGAGGTGATCCAGATCCTCTCGCACGCCACCGTGTTCGTCTGCCCGTCGGTCTACGAGCCGATGGGGATCGTCAACCTGGAGGCGATGGCCTGCGAGACCGCCGTCGTGGCCACCGCGACCGGCGGCATCCCCGAGGTGGTGGACGACGGGGTCACCGGCCTGCTGGTGCCCGTCGACCAGGCGGCCGACGGCACCCCGCACGACCCCGGGCGGTTCGCCGCCGATCTGGCCGAGCGGATCAACGCGCTGCTCGGCGACCCGGCGCGGGCGGCCGAGCTGGGCCGGGCCGGGCGCGCCCGGGCGGTGGAGCGCTTCTCCTGGACCACCATCGCCGCCCGGACGGCCGAGTTGTACAGCCGTGTCACGGCTGGGAGAGGATGACCCGGTGATCACGATCGGTGGCGGACGCGTCCGCATGGCGTACACCGACAGGCACGGGGGTGTCAGCGCCGCGCCGTACGGCAGCAGGAACCTCGGCGGTCATGTGGGCGACTCCGCCGAGGCGGTCGCGCAGAACCGCGCCCGGACCGAGGCCGAGCTGGGCATCGGCCCCGGCCTGCTGGTCTTCCCCCATCAGGTGCACGGCACCGACATCGCCTACGTGACCGGCCCGTTCCCCGGCGAGCCGCCGGCCGCCGACGGCGTGGTGACCGATCGGCCCGGGATCGCCCTCGGGGTCCTCGGCGCGGACTGCGCGGGCGTACTGGTGGCCGACCCGGTGAACGGCGTGATCGGCGCGGCCCACTCGGGGCGTCCCGGCACGCTCGACGGCGTGGTCACCGCACTGGCCGGGGAGATGGCCCGCCTGGGCGCCGACCTGCCGCGGGCCACGGCGGTCATCGGCCCCACGGCGTGCGGGCGCTGCTACGAGGTCCCCGCCGAGATGCGCGAGCAGGGCGCGCGGGTGCTCCCCGAGACCTGGTCCACGACGAGCTGGGGCACGCCCGCGCTCGACCTGCGCGCCGGCATCGCGGCCCGGCTCGCCGCGGCCGGGATCACCGACATCCGGCACGACGACCGCTGCACCATCGAGTCGCCCGAGCTGTACTCCCACCGTCGCGAGCGCAAGACCGGGCGGTTCGCCGGGATCGTCTGGATGCCGGGGACACCGGGCTCGTGAACCGCTCATGATCACGACGCATGGCGGCCGGAACGGTTGGCTAGTGTCGATATATCGCGTCTTTTGCTGATCGCTGGAGGGCTTTCGATGGAGGGGAACCGGGTGCGGTTCGTCCGGGGGGTGCTGGCGACGGCGGCGATGCTGGCCGCGGCCGCCGGTGCCCGGGCGGCATGGGACATCCGCACGTCGCTCGGTGCCGCGCCCGCGGGCGCGCGGGCGGCGCGGGTCCGCAGGTCGCCACGGTACGCCGGAGCCGCATTCCGCAATCCCATGCCCGCCGCGATCGTGCCACGGGGTGCGGGTGGCAGGGCCGTGCGCGAGATGCTGTTCCGGCGGCGGCGGCGCAGGCCCGCCGTGCCCGTCCCCGTGGTGACGCCGCAGAGCGGGCCGGTGGCGCCGTCCGGCGGGTTGCAGGCCACCTGGCTCGGCCACTCGACGACGCTCGTGGAGATCGAGGGCCGCCGGGTGCTGTTCGACCCGGTGTGGAGCGACCGCTGCACGCCGGTGCCGCTGCTCGGCCCGCGCCGGATCCATCCGATGCCGGTGCCGATCGAGCGCCTGCCGCACCTCGACGCCGTGGTCATCTCGCACGACCACTACGACCACCTCGACATGCCGACGATCCGCACGCTCACCCGCACCCGCGCGGTGCCGTTCGTGGTGCCGCTGGGCGTGGGCGCGCACCTGGAGCGTTGGGGCGTGCCCGCTTCGCGGATCGTCGAACTCGACTGGGACGAGCACGCCATGCTCGGCGGGCTGCGCTTCACCGCGACCGCCGCCCGGCACTTCTCGGGCCGCTCGCTGCGCCGCAATCCCACGCTGTGGAGTTCGTGGGTGGTCGCCGGACACCGGCGGCGGCTGTACTACTCGGGCGACACCGGCTACTTCGACGGCTACGCGGTGATCGGCGCGGCCCACGGCCCCTTCGACCTGACGTTGATCCAGATCGGCGCCTACAGCCCGGCCTGGCCGGACATCCACATGACGCCGGAGGAGGCCGTGGCCGCGCACCTCGACCTGCGCGGCGGCGTGCTCATCCCGGTCCACTGGGGCACCTTCAGCCTGTCGGGCCACTCGTGGTCGGAGCCGGTGGACCGGCTGTGGCGCGAGGCCAAGGCCAAGGACGTACGGCTGGCCGTGCCCCGGCCGGGCGAGCGCGTCGATGTGGACGACCCCTCCCCGGCCGACGGCTGGTGGCAGGCCGTGGCGGCGCCCTGACGCCGCCGTCAGGTCACGAAGCGGCCCGGTGGATCTGCCGGGTCAGGTCGGTCGTGCGCCGGACCGACTCCTGCCAGGAGGTGCCCGCGGGGTGGGCGGTGAGCAGGACCATCACCAGCCGCTCGCCCTTTCCGGCCAGCCCGGTGGTGTGCAGCACCGGGCGTCCGAGGTCGGGCACCACGATCTGGTCCAGCCGGGAGGCCGAACGCCCGGCCGGGGCCGCGCTGAGCGTCCCGGCGAAGGCCCCGCGCACGCCGCTCGCGTCTTCGCGGCACCGCACCGGCGGGGTCGTCCCGAAACCGGACCAGCCCTGCTTGACCGCGAACGGGCGGGGCACCGCGCTCGGGATGCCGAAGGACTGGTCGAAGCCGTCCTTGCCGCACTTGGCGGCCTTGCGCAGATGGCCCAGGATGAGCCCGCTCACCTTGGGATCGGCCCGGTCGAGCAGGTAGCGGTAGGTGGTGGCGATGTCCGACGCGCTGAGCGAGGAATAACCCCAAAAGCCCGGCTTGTAGATCGGCGGCGGGAGGGTGTCCTTCAGCCCGAGCCGCTTGGCCATCCGCTGGACGATCCGGCGCTCGCCGCCGCGCCGCCAGAACGTGGTGGCCGCGTCGTCGTCACTGGCCCGCAGCATGCTCTTCAGCAGCGCACGGTCGGCGGCCGAGACGGGCTTTCCACTCTCCAGGAGGTCGATCGCGATCAAAATCTTGACCACCGAGGCGGACCTGAACTTGCGGTGCTCGGCGTGCCGCAGCGCGATGCGGCCGCTCTGCCGGTCGAAGACGACGTAACCGGCGGTCGTCCCGCGTGGGATCTTCGGTCGCGGCCTGCGCGTCATGGGGGTCGTGCCCGCGCCGGCGGGGGCCCGTCCGGCCGTGACAGGCGTGCCCCTGTCCGCCGCCTTCGCCGCCGGCCCGCCGTTCGTCACCGCGGGCGCGCAGGCCACCACGAACGGCAAGGCGGCGGCGATCACCAAAGGTCTCACTCGAATCATTCGCACATGCCTATCAGATCCACCGACGCTTCGCTTTGTCGCGAAGCTTCCGGGCGGGCCGGGCGGTGGTCTCCGGAATCCTCAGGACGCGCGTTCGAGCACGACGATCGGGATCTCCCTGTCGGTCTTCTTCTGGTATTCGTCATAGTCCGGCCAGGTGGCGGTCATGGTGCGCCACATCTCCGGCTTTTCCTCCCGGTCGGCCGTACGGGCCCGCGCCGGGAACTTGTCCGCGAGCACCTGGACCTCCACCTCCGGGTGGGACTGGAGGTTCAGGTACCAGTCCGGCGGGATGTCCGAGCCGCCGTGGGAGGCGACGATCAGGTAGTCGTCGCCGTGCCGCTGGTAGATGAGCGGCGTGGTGTACCTCTTGCCGGACCTGCGGCCGGTGGTGGTGAGCAGGAGGGCCGTCGTACCGTTCCAGTCGTGTCCCTCGGCTCCGTCGGTCGCCTGATAGCGCTCGACGTGCTCTTTACCGAAAAGCATGAATATGTACCTTTCCAAGTGGCCTGAAGCGTTCCAGAGAGGTAACTACCCGCGGGATCGGAAACCTTCCCATTCATCCTCCAACGCGGAGTGAACGATGGAGTCACGCCATTCGCCCTTGGCGCGGACATGGTGCCGAATCCGGCCCTCCTCCACCATCCCGGCGACCAGCATGGCGAGCTGGGCGGCGGTGTTGGCCGGAGCGCGGGCGCCCCAGATCCGGTGCAGGCCGAGCTGCTTGAAACCGAGCTGCAACACCAGGCGGACCAGGTCGGTGCCCATGCCCCGGCCCCAGTGGTCCGGACGCAGGCCGAGGCCGATCTCCGCGCTGTGCGGATGCTCGGCCTCGACCGTGATCCGCGCCACGCCGATCGTCTTCCCGCTGTCGGTCTCCTCCGCGGCCAGCAGGTACAGCAGGCGTGGTTCCGGACCTGCCGCCGCGGCCAGCGCCTCATCGATCATCCCGAGCACCTGATCTCGGGTCTTGGGGTCGAAGGGAAGGTGTTCGGTGGCGGCGGGGTCTCCATAGACGGCGAGCAACGCCTCGATGTCGCCGTGGTCTACCTCGCGCAGCCGCAGTCGTTCTCCAGTGATCTCAACGCCGCGCATGCGCCGACGCTAACGCCTTCCCGGCCGCAGTGCCATAGATCAGTACCGCTGAATCGGCCTATGCGCGCGCTTCGCGGCCCTTGCGGGGCCGCGGGACGCCTGGGAGACTCCGCAAAGTGCGGGTGACTGTGCTGATCGGCCCCGAAGCGCCGGGCGACCGGGCCCTGATCGAGGAGATCGCCGGCGCCGAGCTGGCCCGCCTTTCGGCGAGCGGGCAGGTGCTGGCCGCGGACGACGCGCCCGCGTTGCGGTCGCTGCTCGCGGCTCCGGCCGAGGCGTTCGTGGTGCTGCCGGGCCCGCAGGCCGCGGCCAGGGAGCTGATGACCGGGCCGGGGCCGCACGCCGCGCGCACGGTCTGGCTCGACCTGCGCCACACCGGCCCCGCGCGGGTCGCGGACGGGGCCGCGCACATCCACGGCCGGGGGATGGACGGGCTGGCCTGGGCGCTACGGCACGCCGTGTACCGGACCCGGCACCCGGCCCGCCGCGTGCCGTACGGCGAGCATCCGGACCAGTGGGCCGACCTGCGCCTCCCCGTGGACCCCCGGCGGGCGGGCGCGGAACCGCCCGTGGCGGTGCTCGTGCACGGCGGGTTCTGGCGCTCGGTCTGGGGAGCCGACCTGATGGACGCCGCCGCCGTGGACCTCGCCGGACGCGGATTTTCGGTGTGGAATCTGGAGTACCGCCGCCCCGACGCGCACGGCTGGGCGGCCACCACCTCCGACGTGGCCGCCGGGCTGGCCGCCGCCTCGGCCGGGTCCGGCCCGCTGGTCGTGCTCGGGCACTCTGCGGGCGGGACGCTCGCCCTGCGGGCGGCGGCCGACGCCCCCGGGCGGGTCGCGCTGGCCGTGTCCCTGGCCGGTGTCCTCGACCTCGCCGAGGGCGACCGCCGCCGGATGGGCAACGGCGCGGTGGCGATGGCGCTCGGCGGGCACGTCGCCGGCGTGCCGGACGTCTACGCGCAGGCCAGCCCGATCGAGCGGCTGCCGCTCGGTGTACGGCAGCTCATCGTGCAGGGGGCCGGTGATGAGACCGACTTCGTCGACATGGGACGCCGCCACGCCCGCGCCGCGGGGGAGGAGGCGGTGCTGCTGGAACGGCCGGGCGGCCACTTCGACGTGATCGACCCGGGATCGGCCATCTGGCAGGCGATGATCGAGGAGATCTTCCGGCTGCTGTCCTGACTCCGCTCTGGACTTCTCCGCCGCCGCGTCGTAACACGGGGATATCGATCACGATAGGAGCGTTCACCGTGGAGGTCTCGATCGTCGGCGCCGGCCTGGTCGGCTCCCTGCTCACGTGTTTCATGGCCCGCCGGGGGCACGCCGTGACACTGTACGAACGGCGTCCCGACCCCCGCCGCGCGGGCGCGGAGCGGGGCAGATCGATCAACCTGGCCATCTCCGAGCGCGGCATCGACGCGCTGCGCAGGGTCGGCCTGGACGAGGTCGTGCTGGACGCGGCGCTGCCGATGCCCGGCAGGATGATGCACGCCGTGGACGGCGAGCTGACCTTCCAGCCCTACAGCGCGGACCGGGACCGGGCGATCAACTCGATCGGCCGCGCCGGCCTCAACCGCACCCTGCTGGACGCGGCGGCCGCGCTGCCCGGAGTACGGCTGTGCTTCGACCACCGGCTCACGTCCATGGACGCCGACTCCGGCCGGATGGTGTTCCAGACGCCCGGCGACCCCGGCACGGTGACGGCCACCGCGCCGGTGATCATCGGCACGGACGGGGCCTTCAGCGCGGTGCGCGCCGCGATGCAGGGCAGGCCCGGATTCGACTACAGCCAGGAGTTTCTGGACTACGGCTACAAGGAGCTGGTCATCCCGCCCGCCCCGGACGGCGGGTTCGCGATGGACCCCGGCGCCCTGCACATCTGGCCGCGCGGGCACTCCATGATGATCGCGCTGCCCAATCCCGACCGCTCGTTCACCTGCACGCTGTTCTGGCCGAAGGCCGACTTCGCGAGCCTGACCACGCCCGAGCGGATCACCGAGCTGTTCGCCGAGCGCTATCCGGACGCGCTCGCGCTCATGCCCGGCCTTTCCGATGACTATCTGCGCAACCCGACCGGGCACCTGGTCACGATCCGGTGCGCGCCCTGGGTGGTGCCGGGCGGCGCGGCCATCACCGCGCTGGCCGGTGACGCGGCGCACGCCATCCTGCCGTTCTACGGCCAGGGGGCCAACTGCGGGTTCGAGGACTGCGTGGAGCTGGACCGATGCCTGGCCGAGACCGGCGACGACTTCGCCGCCGCGCTGCCGCTCTACCAGGAGCGGCGCAAGCGCAACGCGGACACCATCGCCGAGCTGGCCCAGGCCAACTTCGTGGAGATGCGCGACAAGGTCGCCTCCCGGATGTTCCTGGCGCAGAAGAAGGTGGAGCACGCGCTGGAGCGCCTGCTGCCCGGGCGGTACGTCTCGCAGTACGAGCTGGTCTCCTTCAGTACCGTCCCGTACGTGGAGGTGGAGCGGCGGATCGCCCGGCAGCGGCGCTGGGTCGCCGCGGCGGGGGCGGGGATCACCGCGCTGACCGCCGTGGCCGCACTCGGTGGCGCACGCAGACGTCATAAGTAGGCCCTCTACATGTAGGCTGTCTATGTAAGGATGATCGAAGGAGGGGCTGTGAGGACGTTCGGCGTGACGCTGGCCGGGCTGGTCGGCGGATTCATCCTGGGGATCGTGCTATCCGAGGTCATCGCGGTCACGACGGCCCTGATCACCGGCCGTCCGGCGGGGGTGAGCCACCTGCCGGTGTACACGGGGCCGGCCGGGGGCGTGCTGGCGCTCGCCGTACGGCTGAGCCGCCGCGATCGGTCGCGGACGGAGGTCTGACGCCCGTACTCATACGGGCTGACCTGGGGTTTTCTTAGCCCGGCCGGGTGGTTGCGGCGGTGGCCGCAGGGAACGACGGCAGGCACCAGACCTGCCGGAGGGACCATGGAAGCACCCGTGCCCGGCGTGCTCGCCGCGCTGGGCCTGCTCGCGGCGGGCGTGGCCGGGGTCTACGCCGCCGCGCGCGGGCCGGAGCCGCTCGCGACGTGGCCGTTCCTGTCCGGCGCGCGGCCCGCCGAGCACGCGATGTCCCGCTACCACGTCCGGTGGTACGCCATGTCGCTGGTCTTCCTGGCCTTCGACATGGAAATGGTCTTCATGTACCCCTGGGCGCTGGTGGTCGCCGAGGTCGGGACCATGGCGGTCGTCGAGATGTTCGCGTTCCTCGGGCTGCTCATGGCCGGGGTCGTCTACGTCTGGCGCGAGGGGGCGCTGCGGTGGGCCTGAGCGGCCGGCTCGCCCGCTGGGCGGGGCCGCGGCCGCTGCTGGTGGCCACGCCGTACGGCACGCGCCCGCGGCTGCACGCCGAGGCCGAGATCGCCCGCCGCCGCTGGCACCCGGCCGCCGCGCCCGCGGCGGCCTCGCTCCTGGTCGTCTGCGGGCTCGCCACGGGAGAACTGGCCACCGCCGTGGCGGAGGTCTGGGAGTCCATGCCGGACCCACGGACCCGGACGGACCTCCCGCCGGACGCGGGCCCCACGGAGGTCTCCCACGCCTTGGACGAGGTTGCGGCCCGCCTGGCCGGTGGTGGCATGGGGGTGTCCGGTGGCGGCGCGATGGCCGGGTATGGCGGCGATCATGGCGGCGGTATGGAGATGCCCGGTGGAATCGGGATGGCCGGGCGTGGGGAGGACCGGGACGGGCTGCGGCTGGAGGTGCTGCACGTGCCGCTCGGGCCGGTGCTCGCCGACTGGCCGGGCGGGCTGGTCGTGGACGCCACGGTGCAGGGCGACGTCGTCCAGGAGGCGGCGGTCAGGGTCGTCGGCGCGGACCTCGGCGCGGACGAGCCGTTCTGGGACGAACCGTGGCACAAAGCACAGAGCGGCGAACGCGTCCCGCGTGGCGCGGCCGAACGACGCGGCGCCGCCGAGCGCCTGGACGGCATGGGCCGGCTGCTCGCGGTGGCGGGCTGGCCCGCGGCGGCCCGCGCGGCCAGGACGCTGCGCGACCGGATGCTCATGGACCGGCCGGCGGCGGGACTCGCCGCCGAGTTCGCCCGGTTCGAGCGCCGGGTGCGCGGCTCGCGCGCGCTGCGCTGGATGCTGCGCGGCATCGACGCCGGGCAGGACGACGTCCTGGGATACGCGCTGAGATCGCTCGACGTCGTGGGCGCGGCACTGGACCGGATGGACGACGACACGCCACTACCGGCGAACCGCCCCGACCCGGGAAGCACCCACGACCGGCTGCCCGCCCTGCTGGCCGGAGCCGAACTGGCGGCGGCCCGCCTGATCGTGGCGGCCCTCGACCCCCGCACCGAGGCGGCCGGCGGCCATGGCTGACAGAGCGCCGGACTCGTCGGCCCCCCGTGCCGTTCCTGGACGGACGGCTCTGACAGGTGGCGCGTCCATGTGCCGCTCCGAAAGGGGGCGGCGGCCTTGGGAGTGATCCTGGCGTTTCCCGTCGTGCTGGGCGGGCTGGCGCTGGCCGCCGCCGTACTGGACTCCCGGACCCGGGGGACCGGCTGGGCGGGACCACTGCGGGAGGCGGCGCGCCTGCTCGGGCAGCGGCGGCGGCGGACCGTCGCGGCCGACGGCCTGCTCGTCACGGCGGGCGTGTGCGCCCTCCTGACCGCCGCGACCCTCGCCGGGACGGCGGTACTGCCGCTCGGTGAACGCCCGCTCGCCGACCTGGCCGTGGGCGTCGTGTGGTTCAACGCGATGGAGGTGGCGGTGTGGGCCGCGCTCTGGCTCACCGGATGGGGCGCGAACTCCTTCTACCCCCTGGTCGGCGGCTACCGCTTCCTGGCGCAGGGCCTCGCCTACGAGCTGCCGCACATGTTCGCGCTGATCACGGTCGCGGTCGGCGCGGGCTCGCTGCGGGTG
Organism: Spongiactinospora gelatinilytica; assembly: GCF_003236385.1. GTDB lineage: Bacteria > Actinomycetota > Actinomycetes > Streptosporangiales > Streptosporangiaceae > Spongiactinospora > Spongiactinospora gelatinilytica. The sequence continues at coordinate 6,531 of NZ_POUA01000131.1, read as the reverse complement.
CCCGAGGTGGTGGCGGCGCAGCGCGGGCTGTGGTTCGCCGTGGCCATGCCGGTCGCGTTCGCGGTCTACCTGCTGTCGGCGCTGGCGATGGCGTTCTGGGGTCCGCTGGGCGGGCCGCTGGGCGTCGATGTCGCGGGCGGCGTGCGGGCCGAGCTGTCCGGTCCCGACCTGCTGATCTTCCAGGCCGGGCGGTACGCGCTGCTGGCGGTCGCCGCGGCGGCGGCCGTGCCGTTCTTCCTGGGCGGCGGGGCGGGTCCGGGACTGCCCGCCTGGGCCTGGACCCTGGTCAAGGCGCTCGCCGTGCTGGCGCTGCTGGTCTGGGCCGGACGCCGTACGGCGGGCCTGCGGATGGACCGGTTCACCGAGGCGTCCTGGCTCGTGCTGATCCCCGCCATGCTGCTGCAACTGCTGGTCACCGCGACCGTGGCGGTGGCGGCCCGGTGATCGCGGGCATCGCCTTCTGGGCCCTCGCCGCGCTCGCCGTGGCGGGCGGCGTCGCCGTCTTCGTGGTCGACTCCATGGCCAGGGCGACGTTCGCGCTGCTGGTGTCCTTCCTGGCGGTGGGCCTGACCTTCCTGCTCATCGACCTGCAGTACCTCGGCGTGCTCGTCATCCTGATGATGATCATGGAGATGTGCGTCATGGCCGTCTTCATGATCATGTTCATGATGAACCCCGGCGGCCTGATGCCGATGACCATGGTGCACAACCCGCGCGGCGCGGCGCTGATCGCCGCCGTCGTGTTCGTCTCGCTCGCCGCCGGGGCACTGGCCGTCCCGCCGCCACCGCGCCGCGGCGCGCCCCCCGCCGACCCTGCGCGCGCCCTCGGCCTTTCCATCATGGGGGACAAGATGCTGGTCATGATGATCATCGGCGTCGCGATCCTGGCCACCATGATCGCCTCCGTGGTGCTCGCCGTCCACGGCGGGCGCTACGCCGCGGGTCGGAGCCGGTCCCGGTGAGCGCGCAGGGCTTCCTGCTGCTGGCCGCCGCGCTGTTCGCGACCGGCCTGTACGGCGCGCTGTCGCAGCAGTCGATCGTCATGCTGATGATGGGCCTGGAGCTGATGATCAACGGGGTGCTCGTCGCGGCCGGGGCGAGCTGGTACTACTTCGCCCCGGCCCGCGCCGACGGCCAGGTGCTGGTCCTGGTCGCGATCACGGTGATGGCGCTGGAGATGGCGATGGGCTTCGCCGTGACCATCGCCGTCTTCCGCGCCCGCGACGTGGACATGACCGAGGGCGCGAGCGAGCTGGGCGGATGAACGACCTGCTGTGGCTGCTCCCCGGACTGCCCGCGGCGGCGGGCGCGGCGCTGCTGCCCATGCGCGGGCGGGCGGTGCCCGCGCTCGCGGTGTCCGTCGCGGCGGTGACGCTGCTGATCGCGGTGTACGCGGCGGTCGCCCGGCCCGCGACCCGGCCGATCCCGTCGGTGGGCGGCCTGCGGGCGGGGCTGGCGGTGGACGGGCTGGCCGCGGTCATGGCGGTGACGACGGCGGCGGTCGCCCTCGCCGTACTGGTCTACGCGGCGGGTCGGATCCGTGCCTCGCGCGGCAGGTTCTTCGGGCTCATGCTCGTCTTCACCGCCGCCATGCTGGCCACCGTCACGGCGGCCGACCTGCTGGTGCTGCTCATGGCCTGGGAGGTCATGGGCGCGTGCTCCTACGCGCTGATCGCGTTCGACTGGCGGGACGGCGGGCGGGTGCGCGCGGGCGGCGTCGCCTTCCTCACCACCCGCGCCGCCGACCTCGGCCTGTACGTCGCCGCCGGGTGCGCGCTGGCGGGCACCGGCTCGTTGGCCGTCGCCGGTCTCGCATCCGCCCCGCGTCCCTGGCCGGACCTGGTCGCGGGCGGGATCGTGCTGGCCGCGCTGGGCAAGTCGGCCCAGCTCCCGTTCGCCTTCTGGCTGTCGCGGGCGATGGCCGGGCCCACGCCGGTCTCGGCGCTGCTGCACTCGGCGACCATGGTCGCGGCCGGGGCCTACCTGCTGCTGCGCGTCCAGCCACTGCTCGCCGCCACCGGCTGGGCGGCGCTCCTGGTCGCCTGGGCGGGCGCGCTGACCGCGCTGCTGCTCGGCGCGGTGGCCCTGGCCCAAACCGACCTGAAGCAACTGCTCGCCGCCTCGACCAGCGCCCAGATCGGGTTCGCGGTACTGGCGGCGGGGCTGCCCGCGCTCGCGGGCGGGGCGGCCCACCTGGTCGCGCACGCGGCGGTGAAAAGCCTGCTCTTCTTGTGCGCGGGCGTGTGGCTGGCCGCGCTCGGCACCCAGGACCTGCGCGAACTGCGCGGCGCGGGCCGCCTGCACCGGCCGGTCGGGGTGGCCTTCGCGCTCGGCGGGGCGGCCCTCGGCGGGCTGCCGCCGCTGTCGCTGTGGGTCACCAAGGACGCCGTGCTCGCCGCCACGGGTTCACCGGCGCTGTTCGCCGTCTGCCTCGGCGCGGTGCTGGTGGCCGCCGGCTATGCCGCGCGGGTCGTGCTGGCGGTCTGGCTGCCGCCCGGCCATGGCGGCACCGTCCGGGCCGGGGCGCTGGAACTGCTGCCGCTGCCGCCGCTCACCGTGGTCGCGGTCGCGTTCGGACTGGTCGGCCTCTGGTACGGCGAGTGGGCGCGCTTCGTCGGGGCCGGGCCCGGCGAACCGCGCCCGGCCCTTCCCGGGCTGGCCCTGACGGGCGTACTGGCCGTCGCGGCGCTCGCCCGCGTCCTGCGGCACGGCCCCGACGCCGCGCTGGCCCTCCCGGGGTTCGCGGGCTGGCTCGGCCTGGAACGCGCGGCCGTCGCAGCGGCCTGGCGGCCCATGACCGCCCTGGCGCGGGCGCTCGCGCGGTTCGACGACCGGGTGGTCGGCGGCGCGGTGCGGGCCGTACCGCGCCTCGGCACGGCCCTGGCCCGCTGGACGCGCACCCGCGCCGAACCCGCCCTGGACGGCGTGATCCACGCGCTCGCCAGCACCGCCCGCCGCCTCGGGACCCTGGCCAGACGCCCGCAGACCGGCCAGGTCCACACCTACCTGGCCCAGGCCGCGGTCTGCCTGATCATCATCGCGCTCCTGGCCCTGGTGGTCTGGGGGTGAGCGGGTGCTCTCGCTGGTGATCTTCCTGCCGCTGGCCGCGGCGGCGGTGTTCGCGCTGCCGCGTACCGGCCGGGCGGCGGGGGCCGTCTGGATCGCCGCGGCGGCGGCCGACCTGGCGCTCGCGGTGGCACTGTGGGCGACCTACCCGGGCGGCATCGGGCACGAGACACGGCTGCGCTGGATACCGACCGTGTCGGCCGGCTACCACATCGGCGTGGACGGCCTGTCGCTGCCGCTGATCGCGATGACCTGCGTGCTGTTCCTGTGCTGCGCCGTCTACTCCGCGCGCGGCCCGGTCTCCCGCTCCTACGCGGCGCTGTTCCTGTTCCTCCAGACGGTCTCCGTCGGCCTGTTCGCGGCCCTGGACCTGCTGCTGTTCTTCGTGTTCTTCGACCTGTCCATCGTCGGCATGTACTTCGTGATCGCCGGCTGGGGGCACGGCGACCGCGCGCGGTCGGCGCTGATGTTCTTCCTCTACACCTTCCTCGGCTCGCTGGTCCTGCTGCTCGGGTTCATCGGGCTGTACGTGGGCGGGCGCACGTTCGACATCGCCGACCTGGCCCGCGTCCCGCCGTTCGCCGACCGGCCGGGCGCGGCGGCGGTGGTGCTGCTCGCGGTCGGGGTGGGGCTGGCGGTCAAGACGCCCGCCGTACCGTTGCACACCTGGCTCCCGCCCGCGCACACCGACGCGCCCGCCGCCGGCTCCGCCGTACTCGCCGGGGTGCTGCTGAAGATGGGCGCGTACGGCTTCGCCAGGATCGCGATGCCGCTGCTGCCGGGGGCCTGGCAGCGGTACGCGTGGGTGATCATCTGCGTGGGCCTGGCCGGAGTCCTCTACGGCGCGCTGGTCGCCCTGGCCCAGGACGACGTCAAGCGGCTGATCGCCTACACCTCTGTCAACCACATGGGCTACATCCTGCTCGCCCTCGGCGCGGCCGGCCTGGCCGCGCCGAGCGCGCCGCGCACGCTCGCGGTCAGCGGCGCGGTCACCCAGATGGTCAGTCACGGCCTGCTCACAGGGGCATTGTTCCTGGTCGCGGGCGTGCTGTGGGACCGCGCCCGCACCTACGACGCCCGCCGCCTCGGCGGCGTCGCGGCCACCGCGCCCAGGCTGACCGCCCTGGCCGCGCTCGCCGCGTTCGGCTCGCTCGGGCTGCCCGGCCTTTCCGGCTTCATCGCGGAGTTCCAGATCTTCGCGGGGGTCATCGGCACCGGCCTGCCGGCCGCGGTCGTGGCCGGCGCGCTCGGCGTGACCGGCATCCTGATCACCGCCGCGCTGTTCCTGCGGGTCCTGCACCGGGTGTTCCTCGGCCCGCCCGGCGAGGCCGGGGTCAATCCGGACACCCGGTGGCCGGAGACCGCCGCGATCGCCCCGCTGCTCGCGCTGTCGGTGCTGATCGGCCTCGCCCCGCGATGGCTGCTCGACCTCATCGAGCCGGTCTCCGCCGCGATCGTGTCACTGGTGGGCCGCCCGTGACAGAGAATCCCTGGGACCTCCTGCCGGAACTGCTGATCCTCGGCGGCGCGGTCACCGGCCTGCTCACGGGCGCCTTCTCGGCCCGCGAGCGGCAGGGACGGGCCGCCTGGATCAGCGCCGCCGCCCTGGTGGCGGCGGCGGTCGCGGCGATGGCCGCCGCCCTGCGGCCGGACGGCATGGCCTTCGAGTCCTGGGCGCTCGATCCGCTCACCCACGTCGTCCGGGTCGTGGTGGCCCTGGCGACGGCGGCGGTGGTGGTGCTCGCCCGCCGCCGGGCGCGCGGCCACCCGCGTGAGGCCGAGCTGTACGCGCTGCTGCTGCTCGCCGCGCTCGGCACGCTCGCGCTGGCGGCGGCCGATGACCTGCTGGTCCTCGTGTCGGCGTACCTGCTGGCCAGTGTGCCCGGCTACGCGCTCGCCGGGTTCGCCAAGGACGGGCCGGGCACCGAGGCGGCGCTGAAGTACTACCTGATGGGGGCCTTCCTCGGGGTGCCGATGCTGGCCGGGGTCACCCTGCTGTACGGCGCGGCGGGCACGACCGCCTACGGCGGCCTGGCCGGTGAGCGGCCGGGCATCGCGGCCGTCGCCGCCGTGCTGCTGCTGGCCGGGGTGCTGTTCAAGGCGGGGGCCGTGCCCGCGCACTTCTGGGTGCCCGACGTGACGCAGGGCGCGCCGATCGCGGTCGCGGCGTTCGTCACCACCGTGCCCAAGGCGGGCGCGCTCGCGGCGCTGCTGCGGCTCGGCGGCGAGGTGTTCGGCGCGGCCGGGTACGGCTGGCGGCCACTGCTCGGACTGGTCGCCGTGGCCACCATGACGCTCGGCAACCTGGCCGCCTTCCACCAGGACGACGTACGCCGCCTGCTGGCCTACTCCACCATCGCCCAGGCCGGCTACGCGCTGGTGCCGGTCGCCGTGGCCGGAGCGAGCGCGTTGGCCGTCCCCGCGCTGTTGTTCTACGTCGCCGCCTACGCCGTCACCAACCTCGGGGCCTTCGCCGTCGTGGCCGCCACCGGCCGTACCACCCTGGCCGGGCAGACCGGGCTGGCCCGCCGTTCCCCGGCGCTCGCCGTCGCGCTCACCGTGTGCCTGCTGGGGCTGGTCGGCACCCCGCCCACGGCGGTGTTCGCCGGCAAGCTGCTCGTGCTCGGCGCGGCCTGGGACGGCGGGCATCCGTGGCTCGCGGTGGCCGTCGTGGTCAACACGGTGATCAGCCTGTTCTACTACCTGCGCTGGATCCGGCCGGTCTTCGCGGGCGGGGACGCCGGCCGGCCGGACCCGTGGGCGGCGGGGATCGCCTGCGCCGCCGCCGCGCTGTCGGTCGTCCTGGGCATCGGGGCGGGTGCCGTTACGCCACTGATGTCCCTTGGATGACTCGGTTTTATAGCGGATGGGCATTTGTCTAGTTATCTCGGGCTTGGCGGGTTACCGTCATGGCGGATGGTGGCCGAGGCGAGGAGACCGCGCGCCCTGTGGATCAGATTGTCGAAAATCTGCTCGATGTCATGCGCGCGGAGCTCGGTTACCGGGAAAAGGGCGGGCAGTACACCAAGTTCGGCACGTGGTACGCGAAGAAGGTCGGCGATCCGCAGTACCGGAACGCCCCCTGGTGCGACATGTCCATCGCGTGGGCCGCCGAGCGTGCGGGGGTCGCCGACTACGTCGGCTCGTTCGCCTGGACCCCCTCGCACGCGGTCTGGTTCAAGCAGCACGAAGCCTGGACCGACGAGCCCGAGCCGGGAGCGCTGGTCTTCTTCGACTGGGGCGGCTCCAAGAACTACAAGAAGATCGACCATGTCGGCGTCGTGGAGCGGGTCGCGGGCGGCAAGATCCACACGATCGAGGGGAACGTCGACCGGGTCTGGCTCAAGCGCAAGGTCCGCGACGAGAGCAAGGTGGTCGGATACGGCCTGCCCCGCGTCGTCAAGGAGGCCCGGCTGGCCGCCGCCCGCGACCCGCTCCACGACGCCGACATGGTCGATCTTCTTG
>NZ_POUA01000130.1 GCF_003236385.1 Spongiactinospora gelatinilytica | reverse complement strand
GCCTCTACACGCCGCCCCGAACCTTTTCCGCGAGCCCGGCGACGAGGGCCGTGCCCGCGAGAGCAGCGGCACCCCACAGCAGCGCGGTGATCCCGGCCGCCTCCACCACGACGCCGGCCAGCAGGTCGGAACGGCGGGCGGGTTCTCGACATCACTCGTTCACATTGAGCCGACCGGCGGCGATCAGTTCTTCCACGGAGTCGCGGACGGCCTCCAGGGAGCTGTGGCGGGGGCGGTGGCCGAGCAGGCGGGACGCCTTGTCCATGCTGCAGTGCGGGCTGGTGGAAGCTCTCGCCGACCGCGTTGGCGGGGGTGGCGAGGGCGTCCATGAACAGGCGTGCCACGTCGTCGGCGTGGACGTGTTGCAGGGTCTCCATGCCCAGGTTGGGCAGGGTCACCTTCGAGCCGTCGGCGAGCGCCTGGAAGACGGCGAGGTCGAGGTTGCCCGCCGGGTTGATCGGCACCCAGCCGCGTCCGGTGATGTGGCCGGGGTGGATGATCGTGGCAGGGAAGCCTTCGCGGTGGGCCTGGTCGAGCAGGTACGCCTCGATGGCGGCCTTCGCCCTGCCGTACTCGCCGATCGGCCGCCGCGGCGAGTCTTCCGTGGTGGGCAGGCGGACGCTGGGGCCGTGTACCCAGATCGTGCCGCAGTGCAGGAAATGCCGCACCTTGCCGGACAGCGCCGTAACCATCTGCCGGGCGCTGGGCTCGTCGAAGCAGATCAGGTCGATGACCGCGTCGGGTCGCAGCGCGGCGACGCGCCGCCCGAAGGAACCGTCCGCCTCCTCCCTGACCCGGTCGGCGGTCACCGACGTGACGCGCCGCCAGGCGCCGTGCGGGCGGTACGGGGTCCGCTGGCCCCGGCTCACCGCGATCACGTCGTGGCCGCATCCGCCAGCCGGGGGACCAGATAAGAGCCGATATGTCCGCTTGCTCCGATTACCACTACCCGCATGCGCACAGCATAAGATCCGCCAAGCAGGAGATCCGCCAAGCATGAGTTCAGCGGTGCCAGCGCGAGCAGTGCAGGCAGTACTTCCCGTGTTCGTGCCGGTTGGTGTGCGTGTGGTGGCCTCGGGTGTGCCAGGTCAGGGTGAGCGATGAGTCACTGGCCAGGATCGCCGCCTCCAGACGCCGCAGTTCCGGTGAGGGCTCCAGGCCCAGGTCGTTGCTGAGGATGTGCCACCCGTCGCGGTACACCTTCAGCGCCTCGGCCTGACGGCCGCTCTGGTACAGGGCCAGCATGAGCTGGCCGCGCAGGCGTTCGCGCAGCGGATACTCGCGTACCAGGGCGAACAGTTCGCCGATGAGGTCGTCGGGCCGGTTCAGGCGCAGGTCGGCGTCGATGCGGTCGCTCAGCGCGGCCATCCGCTCCTCGTCCAGCCGGGCCGCCTGCCGCTGGAGGAACGGAATGTCCTCAAGGCCCGACAGCGCCGGTCCGCGCCACTTGCCCAGACCGGTGCGCAGCAGGTACGCGCCCTTGGTCACCTGGCCCGCCTTCAGCGCCTGACGGCCCCGCCTGACCAGTTGCTCGAACTCCCACGCGTCCACCGAGCCCGGCGAGACGTGCAGGATGTAGCCGCCCGACTCGTGGGTGATCTCGACGGCCGCCTCCAGCGTGCGTCTCAGCCGGTGGAGCTGCAGGCGCAGCCGGCTCTTCGCCCGGTCGCCGTTGTCGTCCGGCCACAGCGAATCGATCAGCAGGCCGCTTCGCGCGACCGTGCCGCAGTGGCAGAGCAACAGCGCCAGGAGGATCTGCTGGTTGGCCGAGCGAATCGGTAATCGGCGGTTCGCAACCAGGACTTCCAGCACGCCTAGAATTCCGAACTGCATCAGCTCCCCCTTGCGGGACAGCGGAACGTATCGCACTGATCATAGAGCCGGTATCCGCCCATGGTAACCGGCCTTTGAAATCGCTGTGAAACTCAAGTGAAACGCCCGGACTTGACACTTCCTGACGAACTCACGTTTCCCGCCCCTCACTCGGTGCTCAGGGAGTTTCGATGAACGTCTTCCGGTGTGCCCGGCGACCTTACTCGCCAAGGTTTCGGCGAGTTACCGCGCTGGTCAGTGCGATGGTGCTGTTTTCCGGTCTGGTGTCCGCCGACATCGGACCGGTCTACGCGAGCGAAGCCCACGCGCACGACGGCCACGCCCACGCCGCGCCGCTCAAGGCGCCCGTGGCGCGTCCGAAAGTGGACATGCTCGGGCCGCTCCCGGTGAAGAAGGGCAAGGTCCCGCTGTGGCGCTCGGCCAAGGCCGCCACCTCCGCCCCCGCGCGCGCCGCCGCCAACGCCGGCCGGGTCGGGCTGCGCGCGCTGGTCGTCGCGCTCGACGCGACCGACTGGGGCCTCGCCACCTGGCGCAGCGCGCTCGACCGGGTCGGCGCGCAGTACGACGTCCTGCACGCCAAGACCCAGCCGCTGAACGCCGCCGACCTGCTCGGCGCCGACGGCGCGGGCAAGTACAACGCGATCCTGCTCACCAACTCCGGGCTGATGTACGTCGAGGACGACGCCTACCTCAGCGCGCTCACCACCGAAGAGTGGAACCTCCTGTGGGCCTACGAACGCGACTACGGCGTCCGCCAGGTCTCCCTCTACACCCCCTACGGCACCTTCCCCGAGGACTACTGCCTGCGTTCGGTCAGCGAGGGCGGCGTCGGTGAGACCCCGATCAGCGCCGCGCTGACCGCCGAGGGCGCCGCCGCCTTCGACCACCTCAAGCCCGGCATCGAGCTGCCGATCTCGCTCTCCTACGTCTACCGCACCAAGATCGCCACCGGCTGTGCCGCGACCCCCGTCCTGACCATCGACGACGACGTACTCGGCGTGCGCACCACCTCGGCCGACGGCCGCGAGCGGATGGCCCTGACGTTCACCTCCAACCAGTACCTGCCGCAGGCCGACCTGCTGACCTTCGGCCTGTTCCACTGGGCCAGCCGCGGCCTGTACCTCGGCGAGCAGCGCCACTACCTCAACACCGACATCGACGACTGGTTCAACTACACCGACCACCTGCACTCGGACGGCACGATCGAGACCGACCCGGGCTTCCGCCTGACCCGCGCCGACGCCGCCAGCACCTACGACAAGCAGAACGCCTTCCGCCAGGCCAACCAACTGGCCGCGGACTTCACGCTGAACATCCCCTTCAACGGTGAGGACGCCGACCCGCTGGCCCCCGCCTCATGCGACGCGCCCGTCCCCGACCGCGACGCCCTGACCAGCTACTCCCGCTGCCGCGCCGACGCCTTCCGCTGGGTCAACCACACTCTCACCCACCCCAAGATGAACACCACCGACTACGCCACCAGCCGCGCCGAGATCGCCGACAACCTGACCAGGGCCACCGCCATCGGCCTGACCGTGGACCCGGCCGTGCTCAAGACCGGCGAGTACTCCGGCCTCGGCGTCTACCACTCCGACCCGAACAACGACATCGACCCGCCCACCGACCACGGCCTGGCCGCCTCCAACCCCGAACTGCTGCGCGCCGCCAAGGACGTGGGCGTCGCCTACCTGCACGGCAACATGTCCTTCCCCAGCCACGTCCCCTCGTGCTTCAACTGCGGCATCAGGCACCCGATGGAGCCGGCGCTGACGATCGTCCCGGACTGGCCGACCAACATCGCCTACCACACCACCGCCCCCGACGAGGAGACGTACTTCTACAACGCCTACTACGGCCCCAACGGCAAGTTCCCCTACTGGCCGGAGGACCAGACCTACGAGCAGATCCTCGGTCACGAGAGCGACGTGGCCATGCAGCACGTGATGTCCGGCTCGGTCTACTCGCACACCTTCCACCAGGGCAACCTGCGTGACTACGGTTCCGGCGAGAGCCTGGTCTTCGACTGGTTGCAGGCGGTGCTCGACAAGTACAACGCCTACTACAACGTGCCCCTGCTCAACCCGGACTGGACCGCGCTGGCCCGGTACGTCGACCGCCGCACCACGCACTTCGCCGGCCTGGCCGGGGTGAGCGCCGTCTACGACGCCGCCGCGGGCACGATCACGTTCAGCTCGGCCGCGGACGCCTCCGTCTTCGCCACCAACGCCGACGCCACCGGCGCGGAGACCTACGGCAGCGACAAGGTGGCCCACCTCGCGCTCACCGCGGGGACCCCGCTCACCGTCCCCGCGAGCGTACGGCCGTGAAGGTGACGTTCGTCTCGGAAGGGACGTACCCGTACGCGATGGGCGGCGTGAGCGTCTGGATGGACCAGCTCATCCGCGGCATGCCCGACTATCGCTGGGAGGTGGTGGCGATGACCGTGGACGGCGCCGAGCGGTCCGTGTGGGAGTCGCCGCCCAACCTCGACCGGGTGGTGTCCATTCCGCTGTGGAAGCCCCGCGCCCGGCGCCGGTCCCGGTCGCCGGCGCGGGACTTCGCCGACGCCTACGGCCGGTTCCTGGAGATGGTCCTCGCGCCGGCCGTGATGGGCGAGGGCAGCGCGGAGTTCCTGGCGGTGCTCGAATCGATCTGGGAACTCGCCGGTGAGAACGGCGACCTCGTGGCCGCCCTCACCGCCAACCCGTCGCTGACGCAGGTCATGGACGCGTGGCACGGTACCAGGACCGACGGCATCAACCTGGCCGACGCGATCAACGCCGGCCACCTGATGGGCCACATGCTGCGCCCGCTGGCCGAGCCGCCGCCGCGTACCGACCTGGTCCACGTCGCGATGAACGGCCTGAGCATGCTGGTCGCGATGGCGGCCAAGTGGCGGTACGGCACGCCGGTGGTGCTGTCCGAGCACGGCGTGTACCTGCGGGAGCGGTACCTGCAATATGTCAACGAGCCCGCCTCGCACGCGGTGCGGGTGCTGCTGCTCAGCTTCTTCCGCAGGCTGGCCGGCGCGGCCTACGTGGCGGCCGACCGGATCGCGCCGCACTCGACGTACAACAAGCGCTGGCAGATCTACAACGGCGCCGACCCCGAGCGCATCCACGTCATGTACAACGGCGTCGAGCCGGGCGACTTCCCGCAGGCCGAGACCGAACCGGACGAGCCGACGGTGGTCTTCATGGGCAGGATCGACCCGCTGAAGGACCTGCACACGCTGCTCCGGGCGTTCGCGCTGACCCGCGAGAAGGTGCCGGGCGCCCGGCTGCGGATATTCGGCGGCGTGCCCGAGGGCAACGAGACCTACCACGAGAGCTGCCTGGCCCTGATCCGCGAGCTGGACCTGGAGGGCCACGCCGTCTTCGAGGGACGCGTGGCCGCCCCCATGGCGGCCTACCACGCCGGCCACGTCGTCGCGCTCACCAGCATCTCCGAGGGCTTCCCCTACACCGTGGTGGAGGCCATGGCCTGCGGAAGGCCGGTGGTGTGCACGAATGTGGGCGGCGTGGCCGAGGCGGTGGGTGATGCCGGGCTCATCGTGCCGCCCCGCGACCACGCCGCCGCCGCCGACGCCTTCGCCCGGCTGCTGCTCGACGCCCCCTTGCGGCAGCGGCTGGGCGGGAACGCCCGCGCCCGCGTGATGGAGCGGTTCACCCTGCGGCAGTCGCTCGACGACTACCGCGGCGTCTATGAGGAACTGGTGCGGCCCGCGACGGCGCGGGCATGACGACGGCGGACGCAGGAGGCACGGCACCGCGGTCGATCGACGAGCTGATCGGATCGGTGGGTACGTTCATGTCCAGGGCGGTGGAGGCGCAGCAGGTGGCCGCCATCCTCGAATCGCAGGGGCTGAACGACAAGATCGCCCGCGAGCGGTACGGGCATCCGGACGTCTTCTCGCTGGCCGTCGCGGCCTACTCGCGGATCGCCGAAACCCGCGAGCCGGGCCCGGCCACGGAGGAGGTGCTGCCCAGGGCCCGCCCGGCCGCCCAGATGGTCCACGGGCTGCTCTACGCCCTGCCCGCGGTGCTGCTCCCGGCCGCGTCCGGTCTGGTGGGAGCGCGCTGGCTGATGCCGGGGATGGTCCTGACGACCGGTCTCGGCTGGATACTCAGCAGCACCGCGGCCCAGATCGCCTACTCGCTGATCGGCCGTGGCATGCCCGGCTCGGCGGGCCGGGTGCTGAGGTCCGGGCTGCTGCTGGGCGTGCTCGCGGGCGTGCTCATGTCCGCCACGCTCGCCCTGTACCGGAACGGTCCGGCGGCGCTGGTGGCGCTCGGCGCGACGCAGATGGCCTTCCAGCTCTCCTCCGGCATCCTGCTGCTGTACCGGCGGGAGAAGCGGCTGGCGGTGCTGATGCTGCCCGCGGCGGCGGCGGGCGTGGTCTACATCGGCGTCGGCGAGCCGGAGGCCGCGCTGTTCGCCGTCTGTCTCGGCGTCGCCTGCGTCGCCGCCATCACCGGCGCGGCCGTACGCCTCACGCTGCGCACCACGAAGAAGGAGCCCGCGCTGCGCACGCTGCTCCGGGCCGACCTGCGCGGCCTGCTGCCGTCGTTCGTCTACAGCCTGCTCAGCGCGACCTTCCTGTTGCAGGCCGAGGCGCCCTATGTGCTGGACCGGATCGACATCGCCGTGGCGGGCGCCGGGCTGGTCCTGGGCATGGGCGTGCTGGAGTACCGGGCGCACGCCTTCGAGGACGAGGCCAGAGCCCTGATCCGGCGGGTGCGCTATCCGGCCGAGTTCATCAGGAGGGCGGCGGTGGCGCTGGCCAGGGGAGTGGTGCTGTGCCTGCTGGCGCTGTCCGTGCTGGCCGTACTGCCGCTGGCCTTCCTGCACGCCACCGGCGCGCTCTCGCACGAGAGCGTGGTCATGGCCGCCGCCCACGTGACCGTCGGCGGCGCGTACTTCCTGGGATTCCTGCTCGCGAACCAAGGCAAGGTGGTGCTCCTGTGCGTGGCGCAGGGCATGGCGCTCGCCGTTCATCCCGGGACGAGCCTGCTGCTGCCCGCGGCTCACGTGCCGCTGGCGGACGTCGGGCTGTTCCTCGGCGCGGCGGCGCTGTTCCTGCTGCTACTGCTCGTCCTCGCGGCATCCGGCCTCAGGGACGTGCACCGGTTCTGCTGATCGATACGAAGTGAGGTGCGTCATGCACGTCGTCATACTCGCCGGAGGCAAGGGAGTGCGCCTGCGGCCGTACACCTCCGCGCTGCCCAAGCCGCTGGTGCCGATCGGCGAGGAGTACGCCATCCTCGACATCATCCTGCGGCAACTGCACGCGCAGGGGTTCACCCACGCCACGCTCGCGGTCGGCCACCTGAGCCCGCTGATCAGGGCGTTCGTGGGCGACGGGTCGCGGTGGGGCCTCGCGGTGGACTTCACCGAGGAGGTCACCCCGCTGTCCACCATCGGCCCGCTGTTCCCGATCAGACAGCGGCTGCCCGAGCACTTCCTGGTCATGAACGGGGACGTGCTCACCACGCTCAACTACGCCGACCTGCTGTCCAGGCATGTGGCGGCCGATCTCCCGCTGACCGTGGCGACCTCCCCCCGGGTCGTGAAGATCGACTTCGGCGTGCTGGAGACCGACGGCGGGCGCATCGTCGGGTTCAGGGAGAAGCCGCTGCTCAGCTACCTCGTCAGCATGGGCGTGTACGCACTGTCCCGCGAGACGATCGCGCGCTACCCGGAGGGCATCTCGTTCGGCTTCGACGACCTGGTGCTCGACCTGCTCGCCCGGGCCGAGTACCCGGGGGTGTACGAGTTCGACGGCTACTGGCTGGACATCGGGCGCCCCGACGACTACGACGAGGCCAACGCCCACTTCGAGGAGTTCAAGCCGCTGCTGCTGCCCTCGGAGGCGGTGCGATGACCACCGTGCTGCTGTTCGGCGCGACCGGGTTCCTCGGCCGCGAGGTGCGGTCCAGGCTCGCCGCCGACACCAGGCGGCTCCGCGTGGTGTGCCCCGGCAGGAACATCCTTGACCTGCTGCGGGCCTCACCCGGCGAGGCGGCCGGGCTGCTCTGCGAGGTCCGCCCGGCGGCGGTGATCAACTGCGTGGGCCGGATGGGCGGCGGGTACGACGTACTGCTGCGCGGCAACGCGGGCGTCTCGGCGCTGCTGATCGAGGCCATGACGGCGGCGGAGTCCTCCGCCCGGTACGTCCGCCTCGGCTCGGCGGCCGAGTACGGCCCCGGCGTCCCCGGGACCTCCACCGGCGAGGACGCCCCGGCCCGGCCGGTGAGCGCCTACGGCGTCGGCCATCTGGCCGGGACCCTGCTGGTCGGCCAGGCGGCCCAGGAGGGCAAGGTGGACGGTGTCACGCTGCGGATCTTCAACCCGATCGGGCCGGGCACGTCCGCCGAGAACGTGCTCGGCCGGGCGCGCGAACTGATCGGGAAGGCCATCGCCGCCCGCTCCCCGCACATCCAGCTGGGCCCGCTCGGCGCGTTCCGCGACTTCGTGGACGTCCGCGACGTCGCCGACGCCGTCGTACGCGCCGCGTTCGTGCCGGAACTGCCGGAACTGCCGGGACGTGTGCTCAACGTGGGCAGCGGCCGGTCCGTCGTGGTCCGCGAGCCGGTGCGGCTGCTGGCCGAGGCCATGGGCTACGACGGCGAGCTGCGCGAGCGCGGAACGGCGTCGGCGAGGTCGCCGGCCGTGGACTGGAGCAGGGCCGACATCACCAGGACCGGCCGCGTGCTCGGCTGGCGGCCACGGCACTCGCTGGCCGAGTCGGTCAAGGCGATGGCATGAGAAGCCTGCTGGTGGCGGCGCTGCTGGCCGGGCTGCCCGGCTGCCCGGCGGCCGTCCCGCCCGCGCCCGGCCTGAGCGGTGTCACCTCGTTCACGTACGTCCTGGACGGCTACCCCAAGGGCCGCCTGGACGCCGTGGCCCGCGCGCCGCAGCCGCTCGCGATCATCGACCTGTCCCGCGACGGGACCACCGCGGGCTACTTCACCGCCGCCGAGATCGCGCGGGTCAAGAAGACCGGCAAGCGCGTCCTGGCCTACATGGAGATCGGCTCGATCGAGCGGTTCAGGTCCGAGGACGCCGGTGACCTCGCGCTCAACACCTGGACGGACTGGCCGGATGAGCGCTTCGTCCGCTACTGGAAGCCCGCCTGGTGGTCGCGCGTGATCAAGCCCCGGCTCGACCAGGCCCTCCGGGCCGGCTTCGACGGGGTGTACCTGGACACCCCGCTGGCGTACGAGGAGATCGACCTGTCGCTCGTCCCGGGCGAGACCCGGCACACCCTCGGCCGCAAGATGACCGGCCTCATCGTCAGGATCAGCCGGTACGTCAAGCAGGCCAGGCCCGGCTTCCACGTCGTCCCGCAGAACTCCCCGGAGCTGCGCCACCACCCCGGCTACACCGCCGCCATCGACGGCATCGGCATGGAGGAGCTGTTCTACGAGGCCACCGACCGGCGCTGCACGGCGAGCTGGTGCCGGGAGAACCTCACCGACGCCCTGGCGCTGCGTCGCCAGGGCAAGGCCGTACTGGCCACCGACTACGCCACCCGGCCCCGGAACGTCCGGGCCGCCTGCGCCGGCCACCGCCGGCACGGATTCGCGGGCAACGTCACCGTGGTCGCCCTCGACCGCGTCAGTCCCCCCTGCGCATGAGACGAGCGGAGAAAGGAGCACGAGATGCCGAAGACAGTCGGCGTTGTCGGTCTGGGCTACGTAGGGCTGACGCTGACCGCGGCCCTGGCCGGCAGGGACTACCGGGTCCACGGCATGGACACCGACCCGGGCGTCGTGGCGGCGCTGTCCGCCGGGCGGGTCCACCTCTACGAACCGGGCGTCGCCGAGGCGTTCCAGCGCCACCTCGGTGAGCGGATCACCGTTTCCGGCGACCTGACCGCCGAACCCCTGGACGCCGTCGTCCTGGCCGTCTCCACGCCGGTGGACCTGTCCACGGGACGGCCCGACCTGCGCAACCTCGCCGCCGCCGCCGAGCACGTCGCGGCCAGGTGCGGCCCGGAGACGCTGGTCGTCGTCCGCAGCACGGTACCGGTCGGGACGAGCCGTGAGGTCGTGCTCGACGTACTGGCCGCGAGGTGGGGCCGGGTACGGCTGGTCATGGCCCCCGAACGGACGATCCAGGGGCAGGCGCTGCGCGAGCTGGTCGCGCTGCCCCAGGTGATCGGCGGCCTGGACGAGGAGAGCCTGCGGGCGGGCATCGACCTGTTCCAGGGGCTCGCCGAGCAGATCGTGCCCGTCTCCAGCCTCGAAGCCGCCGAGCTGGTCAAACTCTCCAACAACTGCCACACCGACCTGATCTACGCCTTCGGCAACGAGGTGGCGCTGATCGCCGAGCAGCACGGACTGGACCCGCTGGAGGTCGTCAAGGCGGCCAACGTCGGCTATCCGCGGCCCGACCTGTCCAAACCGGGATTCGTCGGCGGCGGATGCCTGTCCAAGGACCCGTACCTGATGATGGCCAGTACCCGGCCGGAACGGCGGCCGTACCTGGTGGGCGGGGCCCGGGCGCTCAACGAGCGCCTACCGGGGCACGTCGCCGAGCGGCTGGTCAAGCTGATCGGCCAGGCCTTCGGGACGACGGCGGGGATCACCCTGTCCGTGCTCGGCTGGGCCTACAAGGGCTGGCCCGCCACCGACGACATGCGCGGCACGCCGATCGCCGACATGATGCCGGTCTTCACCGCCGCGGGCATGCGGGTGCTCGGGCACGACCCGCTGGTCGCCGACGAGGTCATCCGCCGCTACGGCGGCGAGCCGGTCAGCCTGGACAAGGCGTTCGCCGCGGCCGACGCGATGATCATTATCAACGACCACCCCGACTACCGGGACCTCGCCGTCGATCTGCGGCTGGCCGACTCCGAGCTGCGAGTGATCTTCGACGCCTGGCGGGTGCTCGACGAGGCGTCCGTGACCAGGTACGGCGTGCGGTACGCCAGCATCGGGTACGTCGCCGGGGAGGCCGCCTTATGAAGGTCCTGGTGCTGGGCGGCGCCGGTTTCATCGGCCTGCACCTGACCCGCAGGCTGGTGGACGCCGGGCACGGCGTCACCGTCGTGGACGACTTCTCCCGCGGCGCGAGGGACACGGCGCTGGCCGAACTGGCCGGGCGGATCGACCTGCGCTCGGCCGACCTCACCGATCCGGCGGCCTACGCCGCCATCGAACGCGGCTGGGACCAGATCCACATGCTGGCCGCGGTCGTCGGGGTGCGCAACGTGGTGTCCGAGCCGACCCGCGTCATCAGGGTCAACACCCTGGCCCTTCTCAATCTGCTGGAGTGGATCGGCGCGGGCGAGCGGCTGTTCTTCGCCTCCACCAGCGAGGTGTACGCGGGGGGCGTGAGCGCGGGCGTGGTCCCGGTGCCCACGCCGGAGACCGTGCCGCTGATGATCGAGGACGTGGCGGCGGCGCGGTTCACGTACGCCATGAGCAAGATGCTCGGCGAGGCGGCGGTACTGCACGCCGCGCGGGCCAAGGGCTTTTCTGCCGTGGTGGGCCGGTTCCACAACGTCTACGGGCCGCGGATGGGGGCCGACCACGTCATCCCCGAACTGTCCCTGCGCGCGGCACGCGGCGAGGACCCCTTCCTGTTGTACGGGGCCGACCAGAGCCGCGCCTTCTGCTACGTGGACGACGCCGTCGAGGCGGTACTGCGGCTCATGGACGCCCCCCAGGCCGCCGGGCAGATCGTGCACATCGGCAACGACGCCGAGACCAACATCGGTGACCTGGCCAAACTGGTGCTCAGGATCGCCGGGCACACCCCCGTCATGCGGCACGTACCGGCCCCGCCGGGCTCGGTCGCGCGCCGCTGCCCCGACCTGTCGCGGCTGCGCGCGCTCACCGGCCACGAGCCGCGGGTCTCCCTGGAGGAAGGCGTACGCCGGACCTTCGCCTGGTACCGGGAGGCGTGATGTTGCCCATCGCGTTCTACTACGGGGCGGGGGAACTGGACCGGCTCTCCCGCTTCGGCAAGGTCGTCCTCCAGGCCGACTTCTACACCGAGGTGGAGCTGAGCCTGCTGAAGGCGCGCGGCGTCCAGACGCTGGGGTACCTGTCCCTGTCGGAGGACGTCGGGCCGCCCGCCCCCTGGCAGCGCCCCGAGCGCAACCCCGACTGGGGCGGCGCGTTCGTCCACGTCGGAGACCCGCGATGGGTGGCGCACGTGGTGGCCCAGGCGCGCAGGGCCATGGCGCGGGGGTTCGGCGGGCTGTTCCTGGACACGCTCAACCTGGAGCAGACCTATCCGGAGGACCTGCCGCACCTGCTGACCCTGATCGCGGCCGTCAAGGAGGAGGCCGGGCCCGACTACCTGCTGGCCAACCGGGGCTTCGGGCTGCTGCCCGAACTGGCGGACCTGGTGGACGGGATCTTGTTCGAGTCCTTCTCGGCCCGCTGGGTGAACACCGACGGGTACGCGCGCTGGCCGGACGACGTGCTCGAAGTACACGCCTCGGTGGCCGAACGGCTGCTCGGGCTGGACGTGGACCTGTACGCGCTGGACTACGCCGACAGCGACGAACTGGCGGACTTCGCCCGGCGGCGGGCGGGGGAGTACGGGATGTTGTGCTTCGTCAGTGACCGGGTGCTGTCACGGATCTGACGCGGGCGCCGCCCCGGCGGGGGCGGCGTCCGTGGTCATCAGGGGATGTTCAGCACGAAATCGAACGTGGCCTGGCGCGGGGGCCGGGTCGAGGAGACCGTCGTCAGCAGGCGGGTGTCGAACTCCAAGTCCAAAACGTTGCGCGGCTCGCCGGGGAAGAAGAGCTGGGTCGTCAGTACCGGGCGGTTGGACGCAGCGGGGAGGCCGGCCTGTATTCGGGGCCCTCGGGGGATGACGGGGTGCGCTCGGCGGGCGACTCGCAGTACGGCGTGGGCGCCATGTCCTGCGCGAGCGCGGGGGACCGCTGAAGCAGGACGGGAATCGGCGCGACCAGGATCGCGACCTTCAGCAGCGTCTTCCGGGAAACGACCCGGCCGGTGTACTCGGCGTCCACGGCGACCTCCTCTTTCCGGGGCGGCTTGCTACCCCAGAAGCTGACACCGCGCTTTGCCGCCGAGTACACCACATAAATCCTTAACCGGCGGGATATAGCTGTTTCAGCGGTTCATTCGCAGGCTGTGCACCGGGTGCGGGCCGTTGGTCTCCAGCCGGTACTCCTCCCCGGACTTGTGCACGTTGTCCTCGATCACCCGCTCGCTGGGCGCGCGCTCCCCGCCCATGATCTGCTCCTGCATCTTCTCGAACCGCTCGTGCGCCTCCTGCACGTATCCGGTGCCGAGCGTGGTGTAGTCGATCTGCGTGGCGATCAGCTCGCGAATGTAGTCCTTGTTCGGCTCGAAGGTGACCGGCTTGGGGAGTTCGGGGGCGAGGACCTGTTCCGGGTCGCGGCCGTCGTGCCGCTTGAACAGTTCCGCCGCCAGGCGCAGGTGCTCCAGTTCCATGTTCAGGTGCAGTTCCCAGATGGCCTTCACCCTGGGGTCGGATTCGGTCTCCATGAACGAGTGGTAGAGGTAGCACTCGTTGTATTCGTGGTTGAGCAGCATCTCCCACCAGGTCTCGCCCGGGTCCACCAGCGATTCGTAGTGGGTGACGTGCTCTTCTTCGATCAGCCCGATCTCCTGGTAGAGCTGGCGGGCGATCGGTTCCATGTAGAGCGGGCCGACGTTCATGTAGAAGTTCATGGTCTGCTGCTCGGTGGCCATGATGGTCAGCGCGTGCAGCTTGGAGACCGGCGCGACGACGGTCTTGTCGTACGGCTCGCGGATGTTGTCCACGGGGTCGCGGTGGTGCAGGTACGTCGGGCGGCCCGGCATGACCTCGGTCAGCGCGTCCACGATCTTCTCGGCCTTGCGGTGCTCGATCATCTCGTAGAGGTTGGCGTACCGGTACAGGTGGTCGAAGTCCTCCAGTACGCCGAACTGGTAGGCCCGTTTGAGGTATTCGTCCGGTTCCATGCGGGCCACCCAGGCGGTCAGGTCCACCGCGACCTGCTCGTAGGCGAGCGTGGTCTCCAGTACCGAGGCCAGGCCGGGCAGCAGCCAGTTGACCGCCTTCTGCTGCTGGGCCTCGATGTAGCGGACCCGGGCCAGGTGTCGTTTGATGTCGATGTCGGGGCAGTGCCTGGCCAGTTGGTGGCTGAACAGGATGGCCTCCACCTCGATGCCGTTCATGGTGATGATCCGGCATCGGGTGTAGGGGTCGGAGTGGTCGGGATCGATGGGGGCGACGTTGAGTTCCCGCCAGTTGCGGACCTGCCGGTCCAGCGGGATTCCGCGTTCGCGCAATGGGTTGAAGGACATCCGTGCCTCGCTCTCTCGGCTTTCGGGCCCTTGATGACGGCAGGAGCCCATCGCGCGGCTTACCCGTGAGTAGACAGGGTAATCTTGCGGTCATTTCCGCATTCGGTATACGAGCCGGTCGTCGTCCAGATGTTTCCTCTTCGGTGGCGAAAGTGACGTACCAGGTGTGTGTGTCCCGCCCTTCGCCGGGTAGAGCCCCGCGGTGTTCATGCACCACCAGGCGACCCGTGGAGGAGAGAGCGACATGGCCGAGCGGCAGACGGTTCCCGAGCGAATGGACGAGGCGGATGTCATCGATCTTCTGCTGGCGCAACACGCGCTGATCCGGGACCTGTTCGACGAGGTCGAGCAGGCGCCTGCGGAGCGGCGGGCGGAGGCGTTCGGGCGGCTCGTGCGGCTGCTGGCCGTACACGAGACGGCCGAAGAAGAGGTCGTGCACCCCTACGCCCGGCGCAAGTTGGACGGCGGCAGCGCCGTCGTGGACGACCGCCTGCGCGAGGAGAACGAGGCGAAGCAGTTCCTGCAGCAGATGGACCAGGCCGGGGCCGACGATCCCGCCTTCATGGAGAACCTGCAGCGGCTCCGCACCGCCGTCGAGGCCCACGCGCGCAGCGAGGAGCGGTACGAGTTCCCCAAGCTGCGCGCCCACACCAGCGACACCGAACGGCGGGGCATGGCCGCGGCCGTCAAGGCGGCGGAGGCCCTGGCGCCCACGCACCCCCATCCGGGCACCGAGTCGGCGGCCAAGAACGTGCTGATGGGCACCCCCGTCGCGATCATGGACCGGGCCCGCGACGCGATCCGCCGCGCCAAGGGCGAACCCACCACGGGATGACCAGGGTCTTTGGCCGGGCCGGCCGCGCTGTCGATCGACGACCTGTTCGTGTTCATGCTGGTGCAGTCGGCCTTCGCCGTCCCGCGCATCTACGCGCGGCGGGTCCTGCTGTACGGCATCACCCCCGGAGCTCCCCACCGCCATCTCGCCGCCCTACGTGACGGAAGGACTTACTCCCCAATGGAGTAACACTTACCGGCGGCGTTGATCACGCTCTTGTCCCGGACCGTACCGCGACGGCTACGCTCTGTGCCTGTCATGATCAAGCGGCTCGGATGGCGGGGGTGCCCGATGGGCGAGTGGACAGACGAGCGCGCGCCGGACCGGCGGGCGATGTTGCGGCTCGCCGCGCAGGCCACGGTGGCCGGTCTGGGCGCCGGCCTGTTGCCGGGAGCGGCTCAGGCCGCCGAGTCCATCCCTGAGGCACCACAGTCCCCCGACGAACGAGCCTGGCGGGAACTGCGCGGCCTGCTCGGCGAGGGCGGCCGGCTGCGCCGCCCCGGCGAGTCCGGCTACCTCGAAACGGCCCTGCCCAAGAACCGCCGCTACGCCAACGTACGCCCGGCCGGAATCGTGAGCTGCCGCAGCACCCAAGGCGTCAGCGTGGCCGTGCGCTGGGCGCGCAAGCACAGCGTGTCGCTGGTGCCCCGCTCGGGCGGCCACAACTACGCGGGCCACTCCACCACCTACGGCCTGCTCGTCGATTTGTCCCCGATGAACTCCGTACGCCCCCGCCGCACCGCCGGCCGCCCCCGCCTGATCGTCGGCGGCGGAGCCACCAACTCGCACGTCTACCAGAATCAGCGCTACGACCTGTACTTCCCCGGCGGCCGCTGCCCCGGCGTGGGCGTGGCGGGCCTCACCCTGGGCGGCGGCCTCGGCTTCAACGACCGCAAGTGGGGCATGACCTGCGACCTGCTCACCGAGACCGAGCTGGTGCTCCCCGACGGCACGGTGGTACGGGCCTCCGAGCGGGAGAACAGCGACCTGCTGTGGGCCTGCCAGGGCGGCGGAGGCGGCAATTTCGGGATAAACACCGAGTTCACCTTCGGCGCAGTGGACGTCTCCCGCCTGGTCTCCACGGTCTTCGACCTGACCTTCGACGCGGAACACGGCGTGGCACTGCTCCGCTCGCTACGGGAGATCATCGAGCGCGACCGGCGGCACGACTTCGACTGCCGCCTCCAGTTCTCCGGCGCCAACGGCCGTACCGGCCCGCAGGTCAACGTCCTCGGCCACTACCTCGGACGCCGAGCCCCCCTCGAACGCCTGCTCGCCGAGGTCCTCGCTCTCAACCCGACCCGCCGCTTCATCGACGAGCGTGGCTTCTGGCGCAGCCAGGAGTACCTTCTCGCCCCCGCCGAAACGACCGCCCTGGTCTCCAAGTCGCTCGCCCCGAGCGGCTGGCCCGACGACGACGCCGCCGAGGCCATCGTCGACTGGACCCGCCGCTGGCGCTCCCGCGGCCCGGGCAACACCGGCTACGTCACCCTGTTCGCCATGGGCGGCGCCACCGCCGAGGTCGCCCCCCGCGACACCGCCTTCCCCCACCGGAACGCGAAGTACATCTTCGACATCGGCGCCCGCTGGGCCCAGAACGCCTCCGATTACGTCATCGACCAAAGCCTCGCCGCCGTCACCGAAATGTACGACGACCTACGCCGCCGCGCCCACACCAGCGCCGCCTACGTCAACTTCCCCGACCCCGCCCTACGCCGCTGGTGGGACGCCTACTACGGCCCCAACTACCACCGCCTCACCAAGATCAAGCAGCAATACGACCCGACCCGCTTCTTCCGCCACGCCCAAAGCGTCGGCTCAGCCCTCACCGTCATGTGACCGGCGCTCAGCCCGAAGGCGACGGACGTGCTGCCGGGGTGAACGCGGACCTGCTGTGCGTGGCCCGCCATATCGCCACCAACCGGGTCAGTCTGGCGGTCAGTTCGTCCGGCGGTTTCCAGAACGGGATGCGCAGGTGGTCGCCGAAGCCCTCCACCGCCGAGAACACCAGGCCGTCACCTCCGCTCGCGTACCGGAGCACAGCGTCACCGGCCGCCTGCTCCGCCCCGGCGCGCGGGAGGCGCCGGTGACCACGCTGCGGTTCTCCGCCTCCGGCGGGACCGTCGAGAGCGCCGTGCCCTCCCAAGAGGGCACGGCCGAGGTCATCATCCCCGGCCTGGTCAACGCGCACGCCCACTCCGGGATGGCGGTACTGCGGGGCCTCGGCGACGGCCTGGCCCTGGAGGACTGGCTGAAGGTCGTCATGGCCGCGGAGGACACGCTGACCGAGGACGACATGCGGTGGAGCCTGTCCCTGGCCGTGTGCGAGATGATCCGCGCCGGGACGACGGCCTTCGCCGACATGTTCCACTGGACCGAGCCGCTGATCGACACGGTCATCCAGGCGGGCCTGCGCGTGGCGGCGGCGCCCGTGGTGTTCGGCGAGGGCATCACGCCGTACCTGGCCGCGGGCACGCTCGGCTTCCCGGCCCAGCTCGATCACATCGAACGGCTCGCCGCCCGCTACGCCTCCGAACCGCTTGTGCGGATCGCCTACGGGCCGCACGCGGTCTACACCTGCGGTGCCGACGTCTTCCGCGAGGTCGCCGAGCGAACCGCGGCCGGCGGTCTCGGTGTCCACGTACATCTGTCCGGAGACCTCGCCCGAGGTCGCCACCGCCCTGGCCGAACGGGGCCAGACGCCCATCGCGACCGCCGCGCGTACCGGGCTGCTCGGCCCCTCGACGATCATCGCGCACGCGACCAAGGCCACCGCCGATGACATCCGGCTGATCCGCGAACCCGGGGCGACCATCGCCCACAACCCCCAGTCCAACCTCAAACTGGGCTCGGGCATCGCGCCCGTGCGGTCCTTCCTCGACGCGGGAGTCCCGGTTGCCATCGGCACCGACGGGCCCGCCGCCGACGACTCCCTCGACCTCCTACGCGACCTGCGCCTCGCGGTCTCCCTCCAACGCGGCATCACCGAACGCGCCGACCATGGGACTCCGGCGACGCCCTCGCCGCCGTCACGGCGAACGGCGCGGCGGGCATCGGCTTCACCCCCACGACCCTCCTTGCCGGCGACCCCGCCGACTTGGTCGTCCTCGACACCTCCACAGCCCGCGCCCACCCCGTCC
>NZ_POUA01000012.1 GCF_003236385.1 Spongiactinospora gelatinilytica | reverse complement strand
GACCACCCCCGACCACCCCGGGCCGCCCTCGGCTTCCCAAGCCGAGGGCGGCCGCCCGCTTCACACCCGCCTCCGGGCCCCGTCATGCCCGCATGTGATCTCCGTGCGTCCCGGCCCGATCACCTAGCGAGGTTCTGTGACGGCAAAGCAACGTTTTCCCTACCGCAAAGCGTCTAATGAATCGCAGGACGGTTCGGGGGGTTCTCGTTCTAGTCCGGCATTTCGGTTTTCGGCAGGACGGTGGTGATACGGAAATCACCCCGGCTGATGTTTCAGCCCGCCGTGTACCGGAAGGGGGACGCGGTGGTCCATGAGAAGAGGGGGTTTCCGGCTGTGCGCAAAGCTATTGCGCGGGGGGCGGTACGTCTGCTGGAGGCGGCCGACAGGCGCCGGGCGCGAAAGGCCCCGCCGCCGCAGATTCGCGACATCCGGATTTTGCTGCTACACGCCAACGGCATGGGCGGGACCATCAGGACGGTCATCAACCTGGCGGGGCAGCTCGCGGCCACGCACGACGTCGAGATCGTCAGCGTTCTGCGCGAGGCGGAGGAGCCTTTCTTCGCCATTCCGGAAGGGGTCCGGATCAGCTACCTCGACGATCGCCTGGGCGATGGCCCGGGGGGGCCGCTGCGCCGCCTGCTGTCGAGCAGGCCGAGCAGGCTGATCCCGAAGGAGGAGGCCGCCGCCCACCGCTTCACCTTGTGGACCGACCTGCTCCTGGTCCGCTACCTGCGCAGGCAGACGTCCGGCGTCGTGATCGCCACCCGCCCGGGCCTCAACCTCGTCACCGCCCGCTTCACCCACCCGGGGGCCATCACCATCGGGCAGGAGCACGTCGGCCTGAGCAGCCACGCCGAGCCCGTGCAGGCGCTGCTCAAACGGCGTTACCCCCGGCTGGACGCGCTGGTCGCCCTGACCAAGGCCGACCTTTCCGACTACCGTACGGCGCTGCGCCGCAAGCCGCGGGTGCTGACCCGCATCCCCAACTCGCTGCCGCCGCTGTCCGGCGGGCCGTCCACCCTCACGAGCAAGACCGTCGTGGCGCTGGGCCGGCTGACCAGGGTCAAGGGCTTCCACAAGCTGCTGGCCGCCTGGGAGCAGGTCGCCGCCGCCCATCCGGACTGGACGTTGAGCATCTACGGCGCGGGCAACCAGCAGGACAACCTCGCCGCCGACATCCGTGATCGCGGGCTGAGCGACAGCGCGTTCCTGATGGGTCCGGTCTCCGACGTCGGCCCGGCGCTGCAGGAGGCGTCGATCTTCGCGATGACCTCCCGGCACGAGGGCTTCTCCCTGACGATCCTGGAGGCGATGAGCAAGGGCCTGGCCATCGTCAGCTTCGACTCCCCGCACGGGCCGCGCGAGATGCTGACCGACCGGCACGACGCGCTGATGGTCAAGCCGCGCACTCCCGAGACCCTGGCCGAGCGGCTGTGCGAGGTGATCGAGGACGAGGAACTGCGCCACCGCCTCGGCCGGGCCGCTCTGGCGACGGTGCAGAAGTACGACGGCTCGGTGATCGGCGAGCAGTGGGAGGAACTGCTGGTCAAGCTGCTCGACAAGCGCAGGGCCGCCGCCTCCCCGGACCTCGGTCACGAGCCCGGCGCGGCGGCGGCCGAGCAGCCCCGGCCCGAGCCGGTGTCCGGCGCGGGCCGGTCCCGGCCGCGGCTGCCGGCCGGGCCCGCCGCCTCAGAGCTGTGACAGCGGCCCCAGTTCCACCGGCTCGGCGATCACGTCCACCAGGGCGCCGTTGCGCAGCACGGTGATCGGCAACGGGCGGCCGATGGTCTCGGCGAACATCAGCCGTTGCAGGCTCTGCGCGTCATCGACCGCCTGCCCTCCGGCGTTCAGCACCAGGTCGCCCGCGCGCGGTCCGGCCCGTGCGGCCGGGCTGCCCGGCACCACCTCCATCACCCGCAGCGCCGTACTCCGTCCGGTACGGCGGTGCAGGTGGTCGGGCAGCGGCGCGGGCGAGGCGACCAGCCCGAGGTAGGCGCGGCGGACCCGGCCGTCGCGCATCAGCGTGGCGATGATCGAACGCGTTATGGTGTTCACCGGCACGGCCAGCCCCAGCCCGACGCCGGCCACCGCGGTGTTGATCCCGACCACCTTGCCCTCGGCGTCGGCCAGCGCGCCGCCGGAGTCGCCGGGGTTGAGCGCCGCGTCGGTCTGGATGACGTCCTCGATCAGGCGTACGGCCGAGCCGCTGCGCGCGGGCAGCGACCGGCCGAGCGCCGACACCACGCCCGCGGTCACCGAGCCGGTCAGCCCGAGCGGATTGCCGACCGCCACCACCCACTGCCCGACGACCAGGCCGTCGCTGTCGCCGAGCACCGCGGGCTCGGGCGTGGCGCCTTCGGCCCGCACCACGGCCAGGTCCGACAGCGGGTCGGTCCCGACCACCTCGAAGTCGCCCGAGGCGCCGTCGGCGAAGGCGATGGTCCCCGCCCGGGACCTGCCCACCACGCGGGCGTTGGTCAGCATGAACCCGTCGTTGGTGAACACCACCGCCGAACCGCTCGTGGCGCTGGCGATGGTCGCCAGCGCCCTCATCACCAATCCCACCTGGGAGTGGGACATCGTGCGGCTGTGACGTGTGGCTGTTCCGGTCGGTGCCGCTCATCTTGCAACTGCTGTTCTGGTACAACCTGGCACTGCTGTACCCCCGGCTGTCGGTCGGCGTGCCGTTCGGGCCGGAGTTCTTCGACTTCGGCACCATGGACCTGATCACGCCTCTGACCGCGGCGGCGCTCGGGCTGGCCCTGCACCAGGCCGCCTACGCCGCCGAGATATCCGCGCCGAGAAGGTCGCCGCCATCGCGGCCAAGGTGCCCGAGGACATCGGGCTGCAACGGCGAGGGCACCCCGCCCCTGGTGTTCCCGGCCACCGACGACACCACGGTGATCGGGGTGGAGACCGACATCGCCCAGCTCGTGGCCGACGTGCTCGGCCTGGAGCTGGCTCCGGAGAACACCTCCTGGGAGGACCTGTTCCTGGCGGCCAAGTCCGGCAAGTACGAGGCGGTGTTCAACAACGTCACCGTCACCGAGGAGCGCAAGGACATCTACGACTTCGCCACCTACCGGATCGACCAGCTCGCCTGGCAGGTCGCCGCGAACAGCCCGATCAAGAAGATCGCCGAGCCCGCCGACATCGCCGGGCTGCGCGTCTCGGTCGGCGCCGGCACCAACCAGGAGAAGGTGCTGCTGGACTGGGACCGGCAGAACACGGCCGCCGGCCGCAAGCCCGCGGAGATCCTTTACTACGAGAAGTACGGCGATGTGCTGCTGGCGCTGAAGTCCGGCCGGGTCCAGGCGTACTTCGGGCCCAACCCGACGCTCGCCTACAACATCGCCGTCAGCGGCGACTCCCGGCTGGTGGGCACGTTCTCCGGGGCCGGGCCGGACCTGCAGGGGCTCATCGCGGCCATGACCAAGAAGGGCAACGGGCTGGTCGGGCCGCTGCAGGAGGCGCTGGCGACCGTCATCGAGAACGGGAAGTACGCGCAGGTGCTCGACCGCTGGGGGCTGGCCAACGAGGCGATCCCCAAGTCGGAGATCAACCCGCCCGGCCTGCCCCGCCAGACGCCCTGAGCGGCCCGCGCCGTCTTCAGCCGGTCAGTCGGTCCCAGACCTCGCGGTCGCGCTGCGGGGTCCAGATGCCCGGGCCGCTTCCATCGAGTTCTTCCCAGGCGCGCCAGGTGTCGAAGACCATGGCGTGCTCGAACACCGGCATGCCGCCGTAGACGGGCAGCAGGGCCTCGCGGGCCGCTACATATGCCTGCTCGACCGTGCCGCCGCGCGTCTTGATCTTCTGCACCGCGCCCATCAGCGTGCTGAGGAACTCCCGGGTCAGCTCGATGGCGCGCTGGGAGGCGGCGCGGCCGTGGGCGATCTCGCCGCGGCCGCCGACGAGGATGTCCACGTCGAGCGCCTTGACCCGGTCGAGCGTGGTGGTCATCCACTCCTGGTGGTAGGCGTCGCCGGTGTAGACGGCCGAGCCGTTCTCCACCAGGTCACCGGCGAACAGGACCTTGGACTTGGGCACGTAGGCGTAGATGTCGCCGGAGGTGTGCCCGTTGCCGCCCCAGGCCAGTTCGACGGTGCCGCGGTCGCCGCCCAGTTCGATCGACAGGTGGTCGTCGAAGGTGACGGTGGGCCAGGTGAGGCCGGGGATGGTCTCGTGGCCGGCGAACAGCCGCGGCATCCGGCCGAACTCGACGTCCCAGTCCTCCTTGCCGCGCTCGGTGATGAGCCGCCGGGTCTCGGTGTGCGTGATGATCTCCTGCGCGTCGAATCCGGCGGCGCCGAGCACGCGTACCGCGTGGTAGTGCGAAAGGACCAGGTACCTGACCGGCTTGTCGGTGTGCTCGCGCAACTGCTCAAGCCAGCGCCTGGCCATCACCGGGGTGGCGCGGGCCTCGAAGCAGACCAGGAAGTCCTCTCCTTCGATGGCGCCCACGTTGGGGTCGCCGCCCGTGGTCAGGGCGTACACGCCGTCGGCCAGGACCTCCAGGATCTCGGGCTTTTCCTCGGTGTCGGCGGTGGAGGCGAATGGCTTGGACACTGTGTGCTCCTCGTCTTTGTGGTGGTTGCTCAGGCGTGCCGCAGGCGGTCCAGCGCGGCGGTGTCCCACAGCATGCCGTGGCCGGGGCGGTCCGGCGGGGCCGCCACGCCTCCGCTGATCGGCAGCGTCTCGGCGAGCACCTCGTCGATCAGCGGGAAGTGCTCGATGTAGGCGCAGTTGGGGACGGCCGCCGCCAGGTTGACGTGCAGTTCCGGCAGGAAGTGCGGGGTGAGCACGGCGCCGAACACCTCGGCCACCGCGCTGATCCGCAGCCACTCGGTGACGCCGCCGCACAGCGGCACGTCGGGCTGAAGCACGGACGCGGCGCCCTCGCGCAGGTAGTGCGCGAACTCGTGACGGCCGTGCAGGTGCTCGCCGACCGCGATGGGGACGCCCTGGCGGGTGGCGAGCTGGGCGTGCCCTGCCAGGTCATCGGCGGGCAGCGGCTCTTCCATCCAGTAGACGCCCAGGTCGTCCAGGCGGCGGCCGAGCCACACGGCGGTGGGCAGGTCCAGCCGCTCGTTGCAGTCCACCATGATCCGCAGGTCGTCGCCCAGGGCCTCGCGCACGGCCCGTACCCGGGCGACGTCCTCCTCCGCGCGCCGGGCGCCCACCCGCAGCTTCACCGCGTCGTAGCCCTCGGCGACGTACGTGCGCGAGCCTTCGATCAGCTCCTCCACCGACATCGCGTGGGTGGAGCGGCCGCTGCCGTACACCGGAACGGTGTCGGTGTGCGCGCCGATGAACCGGTAGAGGGGCAGCCCGGCGCGGCGGGCGCGCAGGTCCCATACGGCGATGTCGGCGGCCGACAGCGCGGGCAGCGCCACGCCCTTGCCCAGCCTGCGGGTCGCGGCGGCGATCTCGTGCCAGCGGCGCGGCCAGGCGTCCAGCTCGGTGCCCTCGGCCTTCTCCTTGATCAGGCCGGTGAGCAGGGCATACAGCGCCTCGGCACCCCCGGTCAGGGCGTAGGTGAAGCCGGTGCCGGTGGCGCCTTCGTCGTCGGTGAGGGTGACGTGCAGCAGGTCGACCTGGGTGGCACCGGAGCCGCCGCGCCCCGCGCCGAGCGGGACGCGCACCCAGGACGTGCTCAGGCCGGTGATCGTCGGGCGGCTCACAGGACCTTCCCGATCCAGCCGATCAGGGCGTCGGCCATGACGGCGGTGAGTTCGGGCTGGCCGTTGAGGTAGTGACGGCCGCCCTCCACCGCGGTGAGCAGTTTGTTGTCGTGCGGGACCGCGTCGTGCAACTGGCGGGCATGGGAGGGGAAGCACGCCTGGTCGGCGGTGCCGTAGATGACGTACACGGGGACGTCCACGGACGCGAGCCGGGCCGGGCCGTCGCCGTGCGAGGTGCGGATGGACCACTGTGACAGCCAGGAGCGCAGGCTGGTCAGGTGGCCGAGGGTGGTGGGCCGCAGATTCGCCTCGTACGGCTCGCCCCACAGGGTGCCGGGCGCGCGGTCGGACGGGTCGATGGACAGGTCCACGTTGCGCGGGTCGGCGCAGGTGGCGTGAATTCTGATGGGCAGGTCGGTGACCTTGCCGTCGCCGCGCTCGGCCAGCTCGTACAGCTTGGCGATCACCGAGTCGGTGATCCGCTCGTTGCGCGCCCGCTGCGCGGCGCGGTAGCGGACCAGCCATTCCTCCGCGTACGGGGGGCCGTTGTGCGCGGCGAACATGTCCAGCTCGGGGTCGCGGTCGAAGGGGTCGTCCTCGTCGCGTACCGCGGGGTCGAGCCATTCGACCAGCAGGTTGGCCCGGCCGGGGTGGGCCATCAGCATGACCAGGGCGTCGGCCGGCGGCAGGTGGGCCTTGGTGAGGTCGGGGCCGCCGCCGTAGGGGGCGGCGGTGATGCTGGGGTGGCGGGCCTGCTCCTGGTAGAGGGCGACCAGGCCGCCGCCGCCGGAGTTGCCGACCAGGACGACCTTTTCGTATCCCTCGGCGCGCAGGTGGGTGATGACGGAGGCGATGTCGAGCACGCAGTTCTCCAGCAGCAGCACCGAGTCGTTGCCGAGGTAGCGGGTCGTCATGGCCACCGCGTCCACGCCGCGCTCGGCCCATGCGCCGAGCGCGTAGTGGCCGAGGAAGTTGGAGGAGGGGTGGACCACCACCACGGCGGTGTCGGCGCGCCGTCCGGGGTGCGCGCGTACCCGCGAGCACCACAAGACCCC
The DNA here is from genome assembly GCF_003236385.1 of Spongiactinospora gelatinilytica. Lineage (GTDB taxonomy): Bacteria > Actinomycetota > Actinomycetes > Streptosporangiales > Streptosporangiaceae > Spongiactinospora > Spongiactinospora gelatinilytica. The sequence goes on along the minus strand of NZ_POUA01000012.1, from coordinate 41,453 downwards.
GGCCATCCGCGCCACCCCGGAGTAGACCTCCGAGGCCGCGGCCGCCGTCCCGATGGGGACGGTGAGCAGCTCCCGCTCAGCCATGTTCCGACCACCTCACCTGCGTTCGATTAACGGTTAAGCTCACCATATATCGGTAACGTTCACCCTAGCGCACCCCCTGGCGTCTTGACAGTGGCCCGGGTGGCTTCCGAGGATGCGCCTAACACAAGCGCTCGAACTACGAACATGGCAACCGGATAACGGTTAAGGAGATGATGCCGTGCAATCGCTCAACGAGATCCTCGCCGCCAAGGCCGCGTCGGTACAGCGGCCCGAGGAGGCCAAGCAGGCCATCAACGAGGCGTTCGCCGAGATCGAGGCCGCCGGCCTAGTCCCGGGGCTGGAGATCGGAGAGAAGGCCCCCGACTTCGTGCTGCCCAACGCGTTGGGATCCAAAATACGGCTTTCGGACCGGCTCGCGGAGGGGCCGGTCGTCGTGATCTTCTATCGCGGCTCGTGGTGCCCGTACTGCAACCTTGAACTGGCCGCCTACCAGGCGGTTCTGCACGAGTTCCAGGAGGCGGGGGCGCGGCTGATGGCGGTGAGCCCCCAGTTGCCGGATGACGCGCTGTCCATGCAGGAAAAGCACGACCTGGCCTATGACGTGCTGTCCGACGCCGAGCAGGAGGTGATGGCGGCCTACCGGGTGAAGTTCGAGCTGCCCGAGAAGATCAAACCGCATCTGCTGGACGCCACCGCCGCCGCACTCGCCCGCCAGCAGCCCGACGGCCGGTGGAGCCTGCCGGTGCCCGCGACGTTCGTGCTGGACTCCACCGGCATCGTGCGGGCCCGGCACGTGACGATGAACTACCGGACCCGGATGGAACCCGGCGAAGCCCTGCGAGCCGTGCGCGAGATCCGCGCCGCCGCCGACTGACCTTCCTTCCCCACCCCCCCTGGGGGCGGCGAAACGGCCGTTTCGCCGCCCCCGCATCATTCCTGTTGCCATTTGGCCATCCTCTTGACACGCCAGATGGGCCACAGCACGATAGTCGCACAGTGTGACCGAATATCGGTTGCAGGTTGCTCTCTCCCCACGACCACCTCGTGATCTCTACTGCCCCGCGGCCACGCGTCTCCGACGGGACGCCGACCCGTACCGGTACGAAAGGGGACGCATGCCATCCCGCACGCTCCGTATGGCCGCCGCGCTGAGCGCGGCCACCCTCGCAATCACCACCGTGGCCGCCTGCTCCACCAAGGCCGAGACCAGTGCTAAGGACTCCGGTGGCATGCCCACGGGGCCCGGTGTGGACGGCTCCACCATCAACCTGGGCCTGCTCACCGACATCACCGGGCCGTTCGCCGCGATCGACAAGCAGCAGAACCTGGGAGTGAAGCTCTACTGGGACGCCAAGAACGCCGCGGGCGGCGTCTGCGACGGCCGCAAGGTCAACCTGGTGACCCGCGACCACGGCTATGACCCGCAGAAGGCGGTGTCGCTGTACTCGGACATGTCCCAGCAGGTCCTGGCCCTGCAGATCACCGTCGGCTCGCCGACCACCCTGGCCGTGCTGCCCAAGCTGGAGCAGGACAAGGTGCTCGCGGTGTCCATGGGCTGGTCCCCCAGCGTCAAGGACAGCGAGTCCATCATCATCCCCGGCACCACCTACGACATCGAGATGGTGAACGCGGTCGGCTACCTGATCGAGGAGAAGAAGCTGGCCAAGGGCGACAAGATCGGTTACATCTACCTCAAGGGCGACTACGGAGAGCCCGGCCTGGCGGGGGCCACCTTCGCCGCCGAGGCCAACGGCATCTCCGTGGTCGGCCAGCAGATCGACCCGACGGTCAGCGACCTTGCCGGGCAGGTCAAGCAGATGGCCGACGCGGGCGTCAAGGCGCTGTTCGTGAGCGCGTCCGGACGCCAGGTCTCCTCCGCGGCGGCCGTCGCCGACGTGGAGGGCCTGGACGTGCCGATCGTGGCCGCCGCCCCGGGCTTCTCCCCCGAGTCGCTGACCACCGGCGCGGGCACGGCCATGGAGAAGAACATGCTCGTGGTCGGCTCGGCCGCGCCGTTCGCCGGTGAGGGCGCCGGTCCGGAGCAGGTCAGGAACCTTTACGCCAAGTCCGGCGAGAAGTCGATCACCCCCAGCCTGTGGGTGACCCTCGGCTACGCGGCGGCCAGCGTGATGGACCAGGCCATCACCCAGGCGTGCGAGAACAAGGACCTCAGCAGGGAGGGCCTGTCCAAGGCGTTCCGGCAGAAGGGCTCCTACGACACCCAGCAGACCACCGTGCCGCTGGACTTCTCCAAGCCGGGCGTCTCGCCGTCCACCGAGACCTTCATCCTGAAGCCGTCCAAGGGCGCCGAGGGCGGCCTTGAGCTGGTCAAGAGCGGCTACACCGGCCCGGACACGGCGAAGTACCAGGCACGATGACCGGACGGGGTACTGACGAGCCGCTGCTGTCGGTGCGCGGCCTCGGGGTGCGCTACGGCGACGCGGTGACCGCCCTGCGAGACGTCAGCGTGGACGTCCCGCAGGGCGGCATCGTGGCGGTGCTCGGCAGCAACGGCGCCGGCAAGTCCACGCTGCTGCGCGCGATCTCCGGGGTGCTGACCCGCCAGGCCGGGCGGATGACCGGCGGCGAGATCAGGTTCGCCGGGGAGCGCATCGACGGCGTGGGCGCCGAGCGCCGGGTCAAGTCCGGCATCGTGCAGGTCCCCGAGGGACGCCGGGTCTTCGCCCATCTGACCGTCCAGGAGAACCTCCGCGCGGGCCGGTACGGCAACCCGAAGGGCAAACGGCCCGGCGACCTGGAACGGGTGTACGACCTGTTCCCCGTGCTCGGCGAGCGCCGCAGCCAGGCCGCGGGCCTGCTGTCCGGCGGCGAGCAGCAGATGCTGGCCATCGGGCGCGCTCTGATGGCCGAGCCCCGGCTGCTGCTGCTGGACGAGCCGTCGCTGGGCCTCGCCCCGAAGATCATCGACCGGATCGTGGACCTGCTGCGCGAGATTCACGGCCAGGGAACGGCGATGCTCGTCGTCGAGCAGAACGCGGCGGTCGCCCTGGAGCTGGCCGACCACGCCTATGTCCTTTCGGTGGGCGAGGTGGCGATCGAGGGTGCGGCCGAGCGCCTGCGCGGCGATGACCGGGTGCGCCGCCTGTATCTGGGCGGGGAACCCGACGAGGAGATCGCCGCCACCATCCCCGGCGACGTACGAGGAGGCATGCCATGACCGCGCCCGGCGCCCGCTTGCAGGTCAGCGACGTCACGGTCCGGTTCGCCGGGGTGACGGCGCTTTCCGGGGTCACCTTCACCGCCGAGCCCGGCACGATCCACGCGGTCATCGGCCCCAACGGCGCGGGCAAGTCATCCCTTTTCAACGTGCTGTCCGGGATCTACAAGCCCGCCGAGGGCAGCGTGCGGGTGGACGGCAGCGAGCTGATCGGGCTCGCGCCGCACCGGGTGACGGCTCTGGGCGTCGGCCGGGCGTTCCAGAACGCGTCCATGTTCGCCGGGCTGACCGTGGAGGAGAACCTGCTGCTCGGCCGGCACCGGCTGGGCAGGGGCGGGGTGTTCGCCGCCGGGCTGCGCCTGCCGTACGCCCGCCGCTCCGAGCGGGAGGCCAGGGCCAAGGTACGCGAGGTCGCCGAGTTCCTCGGCGTGGACCACCTGCTCGCGCTGCCCGCCGCCGAACTCCCCTACGGCGAGGCCAAGCGGGTGGACATCGCGCGCGCCCTGGCCACCGAGCCGCGGCTGCTGCTGCTCGACGAGCCGGCGGCCGGCATGCACACCCACGAGAAGGTCGAGGTCCGCGACACCATCCGCCGGATCGCCGCCGAACGGCAGATCACCGTCCTTTTGGTCGAACACGACATGGGACTGGTGATGGGCATCTCCGAGCAGGTCACCGTGCTGGACTTCGGCCAGGTCGTGACCACCGGACCGCCCGGCCGGGTGACCTCCGACGAAGCGGTCATCGCCGCCTACCTCGGCCGGGCCGGCGCCGCGCAAAAGGCACGTTCCGAGTCCCAGCCGCCATCCTAGGAGCCGGTTTCATGGCACAACTTCTCTCGATGCTGGTGGAGGGCGCGTCACTCGGTGCCGTCTACGCGCTCGTCGCCCTGGGCATCGTCGTCATCTACAAATCGTCCAGCGTGGTCAACTTCGCCCAGCCCAGCCTGCTGATGTTCGGCACGTACGTGACGGCCAGCGCCTACAGCCTGCACGGGCTGTCGTTCTGGGTGGCGCTTCCGCTGGGCGTGGCCGCCGCCGCGGTCCTGGCCGTGCTGGTCGACCGGGTGCTGGTCGCCAGGTTCCGCAGGACGCAGGCGGTGGTCGCGGCGAGCATCATGACCATCGGCGTGGACGTGGTGCTGCTGACCGAGGTCGACCGGCGGATCGGCTCGCAGATCCTCACCACGGGCGACCCGTGGGGCAACGAGGTGGTGCGGTTCCTGGGCATCGGTGTGGCCGAGGCGCGGATCGCCGCGCTGGTCGTCAGCGCGCTGCTGCTGGTGCTGTTCCAGCTGTGGCTGCACCGCAGCGATTTCGGCGTGGCGATGCGGGCCACGGCCGAGGACCCCGAGACGGCCTCGCTGATGGGCATCCGGCTCGGCCGGGTGTCGGCGACGGCGTGGGCCGTGGCCGGGGCGCTGGCGGTGTGCGCGGGCCTGTTCATCGTGGCCTATCCGAGCCCGGGGCTGGACACCTCGGTCGAGGCCGTGGCGCTGCGCGCGCTGCCCGCGGCGATCATCGGCGGGCTGGACTCCACCACCGGCGCCATCGCCGGCGGGCTGCTGGTCGGGCTGAGCGAGGTCCTGGTCCGCGGGTACGGCGAGCACCTGGCCTTCCTCGGCCAGGGCTTCGAGGAGGCCGCGCCGTACGTGCTGATGCTGGTGGTATTGCTGGCCAGGCCCGCCGGGCTGTTCGGGATACGGGAGGCGGTCCGTGTTTAAGGCGGCGTTGACCTCTTCCAAGCAGGCGCGTGCGGGTGTCCGCTGGCGGGTGCCCGTGGCGGTCGTGGCGGGTGTGGTCCTGCTGGCGATCCCCCTGTACGCCGACCGGTTCTGGCTCAACCTCGGGTCCTTCGCCTTCGCCGCCGCCATCGGCGCGGTCGGGCTGATGATCCTGGTCGGGCGGGTGGGCCAGCTCTCCCTGGCGCACTCGTTCTTCCTGGCCGTGGGCGCCTATGGGTACATCTGGCTCAGTTCCCCGGCGACGGAGGAATCCTGGGGCCTCGGGTTGCCCAGCCTGGCCGCAGCGGTGGTCGCGGTGGCGCTCGCCGGGCTGGCGGGGCTGGCCTTCAGCCCGCTGGCCGGCCGGTTGAAGGGCATCTATCTGGGTGTCGCCTCACTGGCGCTGGTCTTCATCGGCCAGCACGTGCTGTTCACCGCCGAGCCGCTGACCGGCGGCTACAACGGGCGCAACGTGCCGGAGCTGAGCATCGGCTCCTTCCAGGTGTTCGGCGTCGAGCCGGAGTTGTCGTTGTTCGGGGTGCCGCTGCGCCAGGCCGAGCGCGGGTGGTACGTCACGCTGCTCATCTTGGCGCTGACCACGGTGTTCGCCGTGCTGGTGCTGCGCAGCCGGGTGGGCAGGGCGTTCGCGGCGATCCGCGACGGCGAGGTGCACGCGGCGGCGCTGGGCGTGCGGGTGGCCCGGTACCGATCGGTCGCCTTCACGCTGTCGAGCGTGTACGCGGGCCTGGCCGGGGTGTTGCTGGCGCTGCTGTTCGAGCGGGTGGTGCCCGAGTACTGGGACCTGTTCCTGTCGCTGGAGTACCTGGCGATGGTGGTGATCGGCGGGCAGGCGTCGGTCGCCGGGGCGATCGCCGGAGCGGCGTTCGTGTCCTCGCTGCCGTTGCTGCTGCAGCGCTACAGCGATGCGATCCCGGGCATGGGCGGCGCGGTGTCCAACTTCGGGCCCGCCTACGTCGCGCAGATCCTCTACGGCGGGATGATCGTGCTCATCCTGTTCTACGAGCCCAAGGGCCTGGCGGCGCTGGCCACCCGGGCGCGCAAGGCGCTGACGCCGCGCCGTCCCGTGGCCGCCGACCGCACACCGGCCGCCTGAGGCTCCGGAGGCCGCTCGCGCTCCGGACGGCGAAGGGCCCCGCGACCGTGGTCGCGGGGCCCTTGGGCGAGACCGGGCGGGCGGTCACCCGCCGATGTCGACGCCGGCGCCGCGGGCCCATGACCACGCGTAGCCGGGGTCTTCCGCCTCGCTCAGGTCGGGCCCGAGGTCGAGCGGCCGGAAGGTGTCCACCATGACCGCGTACTCCTCGGTCCTGGCCACCTTCAGGCTCTTTTCCGCGCTGCCCGGCTGCGGGCCGTGGATGTAGCCGGCGGGGTGCAGGGAGATGGACCCCATGCCGATGCCCGTGCCCGCGCGGCTCATGAAATCGCCGCCGCAGTAGAACAGCACCTCATCGGAGTCGACGTTGGCGTGGTTGTAGGGGACCTTCACCGCGTCGGGGTGGTAGTCGAACATGCGCGGCACGAAGGAGCAGATGACGAAGCCCGGTCCTTCGAAGGTGATGTAGGTCGGCGGCGGCAGGTGCAGCGCGCCGGTGGAGGGGGTGAAGTCGCGGATGGACAGCGCGTAGGGGTAGTTGTAGCCGTCCCAGCCGACCACGTCGAAGGGGTGGAAGGCGTAGCTGTAGCGGGTGACGCCGCGCCGGTGCCTGACGTAGACCTCGGCCGGCCCCTCGGCGGAGGTCAGCTCCTCCGGGCCGCGGATGTCGCGCTCGTTGAACGGCGAGCCGTCCAGGAACTGCCCGAACGGCGACATGAACCGCTTGGGCGGCCTGATGTGCCCGCCTCCGGACGCGGTCACCACGAACAGCCGCAGCTCATCGCCGAGCAGCCGCCAGCGGTGCGTCGTGGAGGTGGGGATGACCACGTAGTCGCCGTCGCCGACCGGCATCCGGCCGTAGGAGGACTCCAGCACCGCCGAGCCGGACTCGACGTAGACCAGTTCGTCGCCGACCGCGTTGCGGTACAGGGGGCTGTCGGTGTCGGCGGCGACGTAGGAGATCGTCACCTCGGAGTTGCCCATCAGGACCCGCCGGTCCAAAATCGGGTCCCCGCCCGGTTTGTACGCGTGGGTGCGCAGGTGCCGGGGCAGCAGCGGGTCGTTGGGGCTCAGCGGCCCGCCGCCGTCGGCGTGGCTTTCGGCCGCGGTGATGGCGGTCGGGATCTTGCGGTGGTACAGGAACGACTGGGTCCAGGTGAACCCTTCCTCGCCCTGCATCTCCTCGTGGTAGAGGGCGCCGTCGGCGCCGCGGAACTGGGAGTGCCGCTTACGCGGCACCTCTCCCAGACGCCTGTAGTAGACCATGCCCACCTCAATCCAAGATCGAGTTTTGTACGTGTTCGATTATCGGTGATAGAGTTCGTATATCGGCGATCCTCGCGTATAGGAAGGACGGTTGTCAATCGCCCGGAGACGCGAAAAGGCCCCGGTGCCCGCTCGGGGCTCCGGGGCCGTGATGCCCGCGCTCGGCGCGGGCGCGGGCTCAGGTCAGGCCGATCGCGATGTTCCTGGCCAGCGCGATCACCTCGCCGGCCAGCACCTTCTCGTCGTGCTTGCGCTCTTTGGGGATGACCACGCCGACGCTGGCGTCACACCAGCCGTTGACCACGATCGGGGCGGCGATGCCGGTGAAGTTGGGGACCAGTTCGCCGGTGGTGACCACGTACCCCTGCTTGCGTCCCTGGGTGACCTTGTCGCGCTCACCGGCCTCGGCCGGGCGGCCGGCCAGGATGGCGATGCCGGTGGCGGCGGTGCCCAGCGGGTGGCGCGAGCCGGTGCGCAGGCCGATGTGGAAGCTGGCCCGCTTGGGCTCGACCGAGGCCAGCGTGACGGCGCCGTCCCCGTCGGCCACGTGCATGACCGCGGTGGCGTCGAGCCGTTCGGCGATCTCGGTGAGCAACGGCCCCGCCACGACCATGAGATTCTGCGACACCTGGCGCGCCAGCGTGAACAGGCCCATGCCCAGCAGGTACCGTCCCTCACGGGTGCGCCGGACGAAGCCGCGGCGCAGCAGGGTCGCCAGCAGCCGGGCGGCGATGGAACGGTGGACACCGAGCCGGGCGGCGGCCTCGGTCGGCGACAGGCCCTGGTCCGGGTCCGCCTCGGCGAGGATCTCCAACAGGCGCAGCCCCCGATCGAGCGTCTGCGCGATCTCGCCAGGTCGGGCTGGTTCCTCGGTCACGGCTCACTCCCAGGAGAAACGACGGGATTACAGTCTGTCGAAAATCGGGGCCCGTGAGCGATTATCGCGCACTGCGCGGTCCTACGCCAACATGAGTCGCGCCGCACCCCTTGAAGTCCGGCCGCGAACAAGGCACGCTATGTGCAATAGCCGGTCACAATAACCGAATATCGGTCAAGTCGGAGGTGGCGATGGTTCTGCCGGACAACTCAGGTTCTTCCCCCCACGTGGTCATCGTGGGCGCGGGCCCCGTTGGCATGGCCACCGCACTCCTGCTCGCCCGGCAGAACGTGCGCTCGGTGTTGCTGGAACGCCGTGAACAGCCGAGCTGCCGCCAATCGCGGGCCGTCACCGTGCAGCGCGACATCCTCGCGCTGTACGACCGCCTCGGCCTGGCGGATGAGATCGTCAATGATGGAGCGAGCTGGTCGCTTGGTCGCACATACTACGGTGACCAGGAGATACTCCAGCTCAGGTTCCCCCCGCACGGCGAGGAGATCTACCCGCCGTTCGTGAACTTCCCGCAGTTCCGCATCGAGGAGATGCTCTACGACGCGGCTCTCGCGACCGGCCTGGTGGACATCCGGCTGGGGCGCGCCGTGGGCGGCCTGGAGCAGGACGACTCCGGCGTGCGGGTCACCGCGGCGGGCCCCGACGGGCCGGAGACCTACACCGGCGCCTACCTCGTCGCGGCCGACGGCATCGGCAGCGGCGTACGGCGCCGCCTGGGCATCACCTTCGACGGCTGGCAGACCAAGGGCCGCTTCCTGGTCGCCGACTTCGAGGCCGACCTGCCCTTCGAGCGGGAGCGGCGGCTGTGGTTCAACCCGCCCTTCCACCCCGAGGGGATCGTGCTCATGCACGGGGTGACCCGCAAGCTGTGGCGGCTGGACTGGCAGATCCCGCTGGACGCCGACGCCGAGACGCTCACCGAGCCCGGGCGGGTGGCGGCGCGGATCGCCACCGTGATCGGCGACCACCCGGTGCGCGTGGTCCGCAGCAACACCTACACCTTCCAGCAGTGCCGGGCCTCGGCGTTCCGCAGTGGCCGCGTGTTCCTGGTCGGCGACGCCGCCCACGTCGTCTCGCCGTTCGGCGCCCGCGGCATGAACAGCGGCATGGAGGACGCGGAGAACCTGGCCTGGAAGCTCGGGTTCGTGCTCAACGGCAAGGCCGGCCCCGCGCTGCTGGACAGCTACGAGGCCGAGCGGGCCGCCGCGGCCGATCACAACCTGGCGGTGACCGGGGCGTCCATGAAGTTCATGACCCCCGACGACGAGTCCGGCCGCCAGGTGCGCGACGCCGCCCTCGCGGCGGCCCTCGCGGACCCCGGCCAGGCGCACCGGGTGGACTGCGGCAAGCTGTACGAGCCGTTCCCCTACCACGACTCGGCGCTGACCGCCCAGGCCCTGCTGCCCGCTCCCCGGGTGCGGCCCGGTGCGCCGCTGCCCGACCTGCGCTGCGTCGACGGCAGCCGTACCACCACGCTGCGCGCCGCGATGGCGGGTGAGGTGACCCTGCTGGCCGTGCCCGGCCGCAACGGCCTGGTCTCCGGCCTGAGCACCGAACTCGACGCCATCGCGGCCCCCGCCTGGGTCCGCCGCTCCATCCTGGCCCCCGCCACCAGCGGGACCGGCGTGCTCACCGTGCTGTCGGATGAGATGTGGGACATCTACGCCGATGAGCAGGACGTCGTCTACCTCGTGCGCCCCGACTGCTACGTGGCGGCCGTCGTCCCGCTGGACGGCACCCCCGTCGACTTCGGCGCGCTGACCGCCCAGGCGTCCAACGCCGCCGGCTGACCGCCACCCCCGCCTACGACAAGGAGCAGCATCATGATCGACAGCAGTGCCGTGGCCGAGATCTCCCGGGTGAGCGTGCAGGCCGCGCCCGGGCGTACCAAGCTGGTCACCGTGCCGTTGGACGGGCAGGTGCCGATGGGCATGCACGGCGGGGTGGCCGAGCACTACAAGGTGCCGCTCGACACCATCGAGCCGCACGCCACCACACTGGACTACCTGGTCGGTGCCACCGCCGGATGCCTGACCGGCACGCTGTCGGGCATGCTGGCGCGGCTCGGCCAGCCGACCACCGACGGCGCGCTGACCTCCGACGCCGAGGGGGTCATCGTCAAGGACGGCGGGGTCCTGCGGATCGCCGCCGTCCACGTGCGCTACCGGCTGCGCCTGGCCGAGGGCGTGGACCGCGCCGAGGTGGAACGCGCCCACGACCGGCACACCCGGCACTGCCCCATCGCCCGGACCATCGGCGGCTGCGTGGAGATCACCACCGCCTTGGAGACCGTCTGACCCTCCCCGGTGGCGGGCGGGTCAGTTGACGCAGTCCTGGGTGTGCAGGCCCAGCGCCATCTCGTAGACCTTCCCCTTGCCGATCAGGAACGAGTAGTAGGCCTTCGGGTTGCCCGGGACCGTGACGTACGGGAAGCCGCCGGCCGCCCTCTTCACCTTGGGGTAGGCCTTCTTGATCTGCTTGTAGGTGGACCCCAGGCCGATGCCCTCCTTGGTCTTGACGCCCTTGGGCGCGAAGATCACCGCGACGCCGCGCTTCTTGGATATGTACAGGCCGACGGCGTCGCGGCCGGTGGGATAGGACTTCAGGTCCCAGCCGCTGCAACCGGGCGCGCCGCCCTGCTTGTAGGTGATCTTGCCGCCGGCCTTGGCGGCCTTGGCGCTCACCCCGAGTTTCACTCCCGCGAAGCCGGTCGGCCCGAACACCGGGCGCACGGCCTGTGCGTGCGCGGGGCCCGCGGCCAGGGCCGTGGCAAGGCCCGCCGCCACCAGCGCGGCAAGGGCAGGATGGGCGATCATGTGCATGTTCATGCCCCGTTGGACGACCGAAGAGGCCATCTGGTTCGCAGCCCGCCCGCTCAGCCGACGTGGACGATGGGGCGGCAGGTCGCGTCGGGTTCGGCCTGGCGCAGGACCTCACGGGTCAGCGGCGGGATGTCGCCGCCGCCGAAGACGAGGTAGCGCAGCAGGGAACCGATCGGGTTGCCTTCGGCGGCCCAATGGAAGTAGACGTGCGGGGTCTTGCCGGTCAGGTCGCGCAGGTGGAGCAGCAGGGCGGCGATGGAGTTGGCGACCGTGGTGCTGTGCATGCGCAGGATGCGAAAGCCGTGGCGTTCCTCGCCGGTGACCCGCAGCTCGCCCGCGAACTCCGAGGCGTCGGGAACGGTGACCTCCAGGAACAGGAGCCCTTCTGCGGTGCGCAGCCGGTGCAGCTCCCACGCCTCGCGGGCCTTGTCGATGTACTCCTTGGCGTCGCGGCCGTGGGGTTCGTTGGCGATCAGGTAGATCTCGGCCGACTCGTTGATGAAGCGGCGGGCCGCGTCGTCCAGGCTGATGCGGGTGACGCGCAGTTCGGTGGAGCGGGTGGCGCGGGAGATGAGCGAGACGGCCACGATGGCCAGGACGAACAGCAGGGCGATGACCAGCCCGTCGGGGCGTTCGATGATGTTGGCGACGGCGGCGTAGGCGAAGACCAGGGTGATCAGCCCGAACAGGACGGCGGCCCGGGTGCGGCGCCGGACCAGGGCCGACAGGGTGACCGCGACGGCGGCCGACAGGATGAGGGCCAGCACGCCGGTGGCGTAGGCGCCGCCCTGGGTCTCCACCTCCGCGCCGAAGAACACGGTGATGCCGAAGGCGATGGCGGTGAAGACCAGGACCATGGGGCGCGAGGCGCGGGTCCAGTCGGGGGCCATGCCGTACCGGGGCAGGTAGCGCGGCACGATGTTGAGCAGGCCGGCCAGCGCCGAGGCTCCGGCGAACCACAAGATGGCGATGGTGGACAGGTCGTAGGCGGTGCCGAACCAGTCGCCCAGGTAGAGGTGGGCGAGGTAGGCCAGCGCGCGGCCGTTGGCCGACCCGCCCTCGGCGAACTCGGCGGGTGGGATGAGCACGGTGGTGGCGAGGCTGGAGGTGATCAGGAAGACGCTCATGATGAGCGCGGCCGTGGTCAGCAACTTGCGCGCGCCCTTGACCCGCTCGGTGAGGTCGCCTTTGACCAGCGGCATGACCGCCACCCCGGTCTCGAAGCCGGAAAGGCCCAGGGCGAGTTTCGGCATCACGTACAGCGCGACCGCGACCATGGCGATCGGGCTGGTGTAGTCGGTGCTCAGCGTGTTCTGCCAGCCTGCCACCCGTTCCGGCGCGGCCAGCACGTGCGCCACCGCCGTGCCCACCACGATCAGGTTGAACAGCAGGTAGACGGCGACCAGGACGACGGCCACGGAGATCGCCTCGCTGAACCCCGCCAGGAACACCCCGCCGAGGGCCGCGATCAGCACCAGGGTGATCGGGACCTGCCATCCGGCCAGGAAATGCGGCACGAACGGGTTGTGCAGGATGTGCGCGGAGGCATCGGCCGCCGACAGGGTGATGGTGACGATGAAGGCGGTGGCCACGAACCCGAGCAGGAACAACACCAGCAGCTTGCCGCGCCAGCCGGGCAGCAGCCGCTCCAGCATCGACAGCGATCCGAGCCCGTGCGGGCTCTGCCCGGCCACGGCCCGGTAGGTCGGCAGCGCGCCGAAGAGGGTCAGCGCCACCAAGACCAGCGTGGCGATGGGGCTGAGCGCGCCCGCGGCCAGCGCGGCGATGCCCGGCTGGTAGCCCAGCGTGGAGAAGTAGTCCACGCCCGTCAGGCACATGACCTGCCACCAGGAGTGCTGATGTTCGGGAGCCTCCTCCTCAGGTGGTGCGCTGGTCAGCCCTTCGGGACGCTTGAGACCCTTCAGCAGCCACCGCCGCATCCTTCGCTCCGGAAGCGCGTCGGCCACCGGGTCACCTCCGCTACTGGCACAAGTAAGACGAATGCACGCTACTGAGCCCGCAGGGGCGTCCCGCGTGATCATGGCGTCAAGAAAACGTCAATATTCGTCAGCGCGGATCGGCAGCCGGCCCGGCCGCCTCCGGGTCAATCGGCCCAGCCGGATTGCAGGAGGTCGAAGATGGCGTGCAGCGCGGCCGGCGGATCGGGCTCGGCGCCCGCGATCTCGGGGATCTCCAGGATGTAGCGGGCGAGGGCGCGCACGGTCAGGTCGCCGGGGACGCGGCAGCTCTCGGCGGCGATCCACAGCTTGCGCGAGTAGTCCCGCAGGGCGGGCGTGCTGACGATCAGGTCGCGTTTGCGCCGCAGGTCGGGCGGCAGGTCTGCGGCGAAGGGCCCCGGGCCGCCAGGCAGCGGCGCAGGGCCGCCAGCACCGGCATGCCCGGGGGGCGCTCGCGGACCGCGGCCACCAGCCATGCACCGCGTTCGTCGCCGTCGTCGAAGATCAGCGCTTTCTCGCCGTCCGGCACGTGCGCGAACAGGGTGGCGATGGAGACGTCGGCCTCGTCGGCGATCTGCGCGACGGTGACGCCGTCGTAGCCGCGCTCGCCGAACAGCCGCAGCGCGGCCTCCGAGAGCGCCCGGCGGGTCTGTGCCTTCTTGCGCTCGCGGCGTCCCGTCGTCGGCAAAAGCCGAGGCCGCGCGGGTCGCGATCCGCGCCCGCCTCCCCGGCGCGGACGTCCGCCACGTCCGCCTGGATCTCGCCGCCCCCTCCTCGGTCGAGGCCTGCGCCGGCACGCTGGGGCTGGACGGGCTGGATCGGCTGGATCGGCTGGACGCGGTCGTCTGCAACGCCGGAGTACTGCTGGACCGGCGGCCCCGGCGCGAGACCGCGGCCGGCCACGAGCTGATGTTCGCCACCAACCACCTGGGGCACTTCGCGCTGGTCTCCCACCTCGCCCCGTTGCTGGCGGCCGCGCCCGCGAGCCGCGTGGTGACCACCGGCAGCTTCACCGCGAAGTCCGAAAGCCTGGACCTGGCCGATCCGCAGAGCACGCGCGACTACCGGCCCAAACGCGCCTACGTGCGATCCAAGCTCGCCCAGATGCTCTTCGGGCGTGGCCCGCCGTCCGGGCCGTCCTGGACCCGGACGTGCGCGGCGGCGAGCTGTACGGGCCCCGCGTGTTCGGGTTCCGCGGCCGGCCGGTCCTCGAACCGGTCCGCGGCCACCTGGCCGACACCGCGCTCGCGGCGCGTCTGTGGGACCTCACCGCCGGCCTCACCGGCCTGGACCCGATCCCGGGTTTCACGCGTCCCTGACGCCGGCCGCCCATTCGCCCGCGTGGTCGTCGGCGAACTCGGCGAAGGGCCGGGGCGGGCGGCCGGTCAGGTCCAGCACCGCCGTGCTGACCATGTCCTCCCGGCCGGACCTGAGATCGGCGTCCACGGCGGCCAGGGCGGCGGCGAACCCGGCCGGCACCCCGGCGGCCCGGTAGTCGCCCGCCACCGCCTCGGCGTCGACGTCGACCACCCGGATCGGCCGGCCGGTGCGCACCAGATACACCCGGTCCATCCCGCGCAGCGCGGCCTGGTGGGTGGCCGTGTCGTGCCAGTCGAACCGGACCGCGCCGGGGTCGCCGACGGGCGGGGTACGGGCGGCCACGCGGACCGGCACTCCGTTGCCGCGCAGCAGTTCCACCAGCGGGCCGCCGCCCAGTTGCGCGCGGCGGGCGCCCGCTACCCGGCCGAACGCGTGCTCGGCGAGCTGGTCAACGAGTACGCCGCGCACAGCCCGCAGTTCGCGGCGAGCTGGCGCGAGCACGACGTACGGCCCGTAGCGACGCTGCGCAAACGCCTGCGCCACCCCGAGCTGGGCGAACTCGACCTGGACTGCCAGACCCTGCTGGTGCCGGGCACCGATCTGCGGCTGGTGCTCTACACCGCGCAGCCGGGCGGTCCGAGCGCCGCCGCGCTCGCCCGCCTGCCCACCTGAGGTGGGAACGCTCCACCCGCGGCTTTTGGCACCGCCCGCGGGTGGAGCGGGGTTCCTCGTTCAGCAGGGACGGCTGTGGCAGCCGTTCGCGCCGGGCGGCGGGCAGGGCGCCGCGGGGACGGCGCAGATCGTCACCTCGTCGGCCGCGTCGCCGGTCGGACCGGCCTCGTTCGCGGTCGCGGTGGCGGCGTTGCGGATCGGTCCCGGCTCGGTGACCTTGGCCAGCAGCGTGAGTGTGGCGCTCTGGCCCACGGAGAGGGCGCCGACGGTCCAGGTGCCGCTCGCGGCGTCGTAGCCGCCCGCGGTGGCGGTCGCCGAGATCAGCGCCAGCCCCTCGGGCAGCGGGTCGGTGACGGTGACGCCGGTGGCGTCGGATGGGCCGGTGTTGGTGACGGCAACGTGGAAGGTGACGGTCTCGCCGACGGTGACCTTGACCCGGTCGGCGGCCTTGACCAGCCTGAGTTCGGCCAGGGGCGCGATCTTGGTGGCCGTGGGGTTGGAGGTGGAGGTCAGGTGTTCGACCTCGTCGCCGAGCGCGTTGTCGTAGGTGGCGACGGCCTGGTTCTCGATCGTGCGCCCGGCCGCCGCGCGCTCGATCCGTACCCGGAACTCCACCGTGGTGCCCTCGGGGGCCTCCTGGGTGGAGGCGAGGGTGCCTCCCGCCGAATCGGTGGCCCCCACGCCGAGGTTGAAGGTGACCCGGCCGGTGGCCTCGTCGACGTACGCCTGGTCGTCGCCGACCCGGTCGCTCTTGCCTCCCTCGTTGGGGCCGTCGATGATCCGCAGGCTGCCGGGGACATAGCTGGTGCCCTCAGGAACGGTGTCGGTGAGCACCAGACGGCTGGCCGGGGAGCCGCCCTCGTTCCTGGCGGTGACCCGGTAGGTGATGGTGTCGCCGACCTCCAGCTCGCCGCCGGGCACGGCGCTCTTGGTGAGAACCACGGACGGTGCCGTCCCGAACACGATGCCGTCCAGGAAGTTGCCGATGCTGTTGTTGCCGCCGGCGGCGGAGACCGAGCGGAACGCGAAGCGGGTGACGGTCTGCCCATCCGGAACGGTGTACTTGCCGGAGTAGTGCCCCCAGGCATCGTTCCCGTCGGTCATCCGGGCCTGTTCCACCGGGTCCTCCGGGTGCCCGATGTCCAGGGCCATGGTGTCGGCGCCGAGCCGGCCGCGGTGCGACAACCTCCAGTACAGCGTGGTGCCCGGGGTGGTGGGCAGGTCCTGGTAGAGCGTGGAGACCTGGTGGGCGTTGAGTTCGGCGAACTGTCTCCCGTCGGCGGCGGGGACCCCGTTGAAGCCGTCCCGCCAGACCTCGATGACGTGGTCGCTGGCGGTCGTGCGCCAGCCGGGCACCGAGTTCGGCTGGTTCTGTGCGGCGTCGGGCAGGAAAGCCATGTCACTATTGAGCACGGGCTGCTCGAAGCTGCCGTTGACCAGCGCGATGTGCTGCCCACCACCGCCGGGAACGGGGTTCTGTGATAACGCCACGGAAAAATCCTTTCTGCCACACAAGATGGTCGATACTTCCTGTGGTACATTAACAACGCTGCGTGATCGACCGGCGGCGCGCGTACCGAGATGACCTCCGTTCACAAAATGGGGAAAATGGCACGGTGCAAGCCGGATGCAAGGGTGGCGTACACCGGGCCGAAGGGCCGCTGGACGAACGACTCCACCATGATCTGTGACGAGAGGTACTGTCAAGGGCGCATAACGTAGCGAAATGGATCGTGTTTTCCCATGGCGCGCTGTGTTATCCCGGTGATACGTGTACCGGGCAGGCGGGGACCCGGAGGACGGCGGCCGGGAAAGGGGGTTCAGGCCGGTGAATAGGTGAGGCAGTTGGCGGCGCTCTCCACGTAACCGACGCTGATCCCCGGAGCATGGCATTCGAACTGGCTGTTGTGCCGGCAGCCGGCCATCTTGCACGCGCCGACCTGACCGATGCCCAGGGGATCGCCTCCCTTGGCCGGAGTTCTGAAGAAGGTGTCGCAGTGGGCATGCCGGACGTCGCCCACGGTGATGGCCAGCGCGTGACAGGCGCCCTCGGTGTTGTAGGCGCACTCTTCTACTTCGCATGCGTTGATGACAGGCATTTCCATGGAAATTCCCGTAGTGAGGTAAAGCCGGTGGGCGGTCCCCCTGAAACCGCTCAGAAAATGCTGCCCTGGCCTCCGGCGATCCACTCCGAAGCCCATGAAACGGAGGTGAAATCTTAGCATTCCCCATGGCCGCGCGGCTCCGGCGGCCCGGTGATCTACCACCGGGCTGGCATCGGCGTAGGCCGGTGCGAGCCCGGGCGTCGATAGGGCCCTGAGCTGGGCAGATCTGTGATCGGAGGGCTTTGGAGGAGACATTATGATCATCACCGGAGTGGACGGCTCACACGCAGGGCTCGAAGCCGCCGGCTGGGCGGCCAGGGAGGCCGCCCTGCGCGCGGCACCGCTGAAGATCGTCCACGCCATCCCGCAATGGGCGTGCGACACCACCACCGGCCGCTACGCCGAGGTCGCCGCCTGGATGCGCGAAGGCGGCCACAGCGTGCTGGCCGCCGCCGCCGACCGTGCCCGCCGCGAACGCCCCGCGATCGACCTGAGCACGTCGCTGCTGCCCGGCGATCCCCGCACCGCGCTGACCACCGCATCCGGGGATGCCGCACTGGTGGTCATCGGCAGCCACGGACTCGGCGCGGTCCGCGGGTTCCTGGTCGGTTCGGTCGCCTATGGCGTGGCCGGTCAGGCCGCCTGCGACGTCGTCGTGGTCCGCGAACTTCCCGCCCTGCCCAGGGGCGAGGTGGTCGCCGGCGTCGACGGCTCCCCGGCCGCGGAGCCCGTGCTGGACGCCGCCTTCGCCGAGGCGGAGCTGCGCGGCGCGACCGTACGGGCCGTCCATGCCCGCAACCCGCCCTGGGCCGGTGATCCCCGCACCCCCGCCGGCCGGGACCCGCTGGCCCTGGACCGCCACCGCGAACGCCACCCGGGCATCACCGTGATCGAAGAGGTCGTCCACGACCACCCGGTGCGCGCCCTGCGCCAGGCCGCCACCGGGGCGGATCTCCTGGTGGTGGGCTCGCGCGGGCACGGTACCTTCGCGGGCATGGTCATCGGATCGGTCAGCCAGGCGCTGCTGCACGAGTCGCCCTGCCCGCTGATGGTCGTCCACGGCGGGCCCGGCCGGGCTTCGTAGCGCACACTAGTACGCTATTTCATGAACTGATGGACCAGGAGGGCCGGTGAGCAAGGCGAAACTGGACGACACGTTCGCCCTCGCGGGCGATCGGTCGCGCACCGGCGCGCCGGTGGCCGCATGAGCGGCGCACACCCGGCCGTGCCCGGCGATCCGGTCGTGCTGGACGGCGGTGACCGCCGCTGCGTGCTGTTGCTGATCGAGCTGCGCCGCCTGGTGGCCGATCTGGAACCGGGCCGCGTCGTCCACCTGATCGCGAGTGATCCGGCCGCCCCGATCGACCTGCCCGCCTGGTGCCATCTGACCGGTCACACCTACCTCGGGCCCGTCCAGACCGGCACCCTGCCGCCCGCGTCCGCCGCCTACGCGGTGCGGGTCGAGGCCGAGAGCCGGCCGACGCGCGCCCAGGCCCCCTGGCAGGTCGCCGACTCCTGAGCCGCCGCAGGGCCGCGGCTCAATCCCAGCCGAGCAGGCGTTCTTCCAGCAGTGCCTGCTGGGCCGGGTTGGCGGTCAGCTCCAGCGCCCGCCGATCGGCCCGGTGCGCCTCCTCGTGGCGCTCCAGGTCGCGCAGCAGTTCGGCCCGGGTGGCGTGGAACAGCGGGTAGCGCTCCAAAGCGTCACCGAGGGCGTTCAGCTCGGCCAGCGCCGCCGCCGGGCCTTGCGCGTAGCGTACGGCGACGGCCCGGTGCAGCCGGGTGACCGGTGAGGGCGCCAGGTGCAGCAGCATGTCGTACAGCACCAGGATCTGCGCCCAGTCGGTGTCGGCGAAGGTCGCCGCCTCGGCATGGCAGGCCACGATCGCCGCCTGGAGCTGGTAGGGCCCCGGCCTGCGGTGGGTGTGGGCGGCGCAGGTGAGCAGCGCCGTGGCCGCGGCGATGGCCTGCCGGTCCCACAGGCCGCGGTCCTGGTCGGCCAGCAGCACCAGCCGGCCCCGGGCGTCGAAGCGGGCCGCGCCGCGGGCCCGGTGCAGCCGGATCAGTGCCAGCAGCCCGGCCGCCTCCGGCTCCTTGGGCATGAGGCCGGCCAGCAGCGCGGCCAGCCACTCGGCGTCCGCGACCAGGTCGCGCGCCTGGGCCCGTTCGGCCGTGTTGGACAGGTACCCCTCGTTGAACAGCAGGTAGATGACCGCCAGCACCTCGCCCAGCCGGGAGGGCAGCTCCTCGCCGGCCGGGACGCGGTAGGGGATGCCGGCCTCGCCGATCTTCCGCTTGGCCCGCGTGATGCGCTGGGCGACCGTGGTCTCGGGCACGATGAACGCCGCGGCGATCTGCGCCACCGACAGCCCGCACACCACCCGCAAGGTGAGGGCGATCTGCGCGCCGCGCGACAGCGCGGGGTGGCAGCAGGTGAAGATCAGCCGTAGCCGGTCATCCGGCGGTGCGGGGCCCGGCCAGGTGAGCCGGGCGAGTTTGGCCCGGTGGTTGGACTCGCGGCGCAGTACGTCCAGGCCGCGCCGGCGGGCCACGGTGAACAGCCACGCGTCGGGCCGGTCCGGTACGCCCTCCACCGGCCAGCGCCGCAGCGCGGTCTCCACCGCGTCCTGCACCAGGTCCTCGGCGGCGGAGAAGTCGCCCAGCAGCGACACCAGGGACGCCGCCAGCCGGCCCGCGTGCTCGCGGACCACACCGGCCAGCACCTCCCGGGGCACGGGTCCGCTCATGAGGCGGGGCGGATCTCCACGATCGGGCAGGCCGGCCAGGTGCGGGCCAGCCGCAACGCCTCGTCCAGGTCCGCCACCTCGACCTCGGCGAACCCGCTGACCACCTCCTTGCCCTCCAGGTAGGGCCCGTCGGTGACCATCGGCTCCGGCTGGTCCAGCCGCATGGTGGTGGCGGTGTGCACGGGGGCCAGATGCGTGTGACGGGTGATCTTGTCGGCGTTGTCGGCGAACCAGCGGCCCACCGCCGCGTAGGCGGCCTGCCGCTCCAGCTCGCCCATCGCCTGTAGTTCCCGGGCGAACCGTTCGGTCTCGACGAACATCAGCACGTACTTCACGTCGTTCTCCTCTCGCGGGTCAGCGTGCCGGGAGCGCGGCGTACAGGTCCACGCCGCTCCCGTCGGGGTCGGCCACCGTCGCGTAGCGCATCCCCCAGAACGCGTCGAACGGCTCGGCGATCCCGCGATGGCCCGCGGCGACCAGCTCGGCGTACTTGGCGTCCACCCCGGCCGGGGTGTCGAACTCAAAGCACAGCAGCGTACGCGGCCCGCCGCCCGGCGCACTCCAGCCCGGCAGGAAGGGCGTGCGAAACTTCTCGGTGTCCAGCATCACATGCAGCCCGCCCGGCAGGTCGCATCCGGCGTGCTCCGGCGAACGTGGGTCGATCGCGAACTCCAGCCCGAGCCGGGCATAGAAGGCCATCGAGGCATCCATATCGGACACGATCATGGCGATCGTGTTCAGTCGTGGGTTCATTTCCGGCTCCTTGTCCCGGTTGTGCTCCTATCTCGGAAGACGATCGGCGGGACCGCCGATACGACATCCCCGGCCGGGAACCTTCAGGGCTTGACCTTCGAGCCGGGTGGAAGGTCTACCGTCGGTGGTATGACATCCATGCGGATATCCCAGCTCGCGGCGCGTACCGGTGTCCCGGCCACGACCCTGCGCTTCTACGAGCAGGCCGGGCTGCTGCCCGCCGGGCGCACTCCGGCCGGGTACCGCGCCTACGGCCCGGAGGCGGTGGACCGGCTGGCGTTCATCGGCGAGGCCAAGCACCTGGGACTACCGCTGGAGGAGATCGCCGAGCTGCTCACGGTGTGGGAGGCCGGATCATGCGCCCAGGTCAAGGCCGACCTGCGGCCGCGCATCCGGGAGCGGCTGGCGGCCGCCGAGGCCCGCGCCGGGGAGCTGGCCGCCTTCACCGGCTTCTTGCGTACCGCGCTCGCGCATCTGGACGCGTTGCCCGACCGCGAGGCCCGATGCGGTTCGCGGTGCGCCTTCCTCACCCCGCCCGCCATGGGCACGGCCTTGCCGATGGGGGACGCGCCGCCGCCGGTGGCCTGCTCACTGACCGGCGACGAGCCCGGCGAACGCCTCACGCGGTGGCGGGCACTCCTCGACGGCGCCGGGCGGGAGGCGATCCCCGGCGGGCTGCGGGTGACGCTCGCGGCCGAGCGGGCCGCGGCGGTGGCCGGGCTCGCGGTCGCCGAGCAGCTGTGCTGCCCGTTCTTCGACTTCCGGCTCCACCTGGACGGCCCGCTCCTGCGCCTGGAGGTGCGCGCCCCCGCGGACGGCGCGGGCCTGCTCGCCGAGCTGTTCGGCCCGCCCGCCTGAGTCCCGCACCTCATCAGAAAGGCATGTCTGCACCGTGCTGATCGCTCGTTCCGTCGCGCTGTTCGTGCTCGCCGCCCTGCTGGAGATCGGCGGCGCCTGGCTGGTCTGGCAGGGGGTGCGCGAACACCGCGGGTGGATCTGGATCGGCGCGGGCGTCATCGCCCTCGGGCTGTACGGTGTGGTGGCCACCTTCCAGCACGATATTCACTTCGGGCGCATCCTCGCCGCCTACGGCGGGGTCTTCGTGGGCGGGTCGATCGCCTGGGGCATGGTCTTCGACGGGTACCGCCCCGACCGGTGGGACGTCGTCGGCGCGCTGATCTGCCTGGCCGGGATGGCGGTGATCATGTACGCGCCGCGGGGCGGCGGCTGAACGGTGCCGGCGACCCGCGCGGGCTCGCCGGCCGTGCCGTGATCACCACTCGACCGGGAGCTTCTGCACGCCGAGGATCACCGCGTTCTCGCGCAGCGGCACCTCCTGCGGGGGCACCGCCAGCCGCAGCCGCGGGAAGCGGGCGACCAGCGCGGGGTAGGCGACCTGCATCACCACGCGGGCCAGCTGCTGGCCCAGGCACTGGTGGATGCCGTGGCCGAAGGCGTTGTGCCCGCCGGCCGGGCGGCGAAGGTCCAGGACGTCGGGGTCGGGGAAGTGCCCAGGGTCGCGGTTGGCCGTGGAGATGATGAGCAGGGCGCTCTCCCCCGCCTTGATCACCTGGCCGTCGATCTCCACGTCCTCCAGCGCGGTACGGGTCAGGAAGGGGACCACGCTGAGGTAGCGCAGCAGTTCTTCCACGGCGCTGTCGGCGATGGCGGGGTTCTCGCGCAGCGCGGCGAGCTGGGCGGGGTTCTGCAGCAGCGCGAACGTGCCGAGCGAGAGCATGTTGGCGGTGGTGTCGAGGCCGGCGCCGAGCAGTACCAGCCCCATCATGGTGAGCTCGTCATCGCTGAGGTCGCTCGTGGTCAGGCCGCTGAGCAGGTCGTCGGTGGGGTTCGCCCGCTTGGCGGCCACCAGCTCGCTCAGGTACGCGTACAGGGCGGCGCCCGCCGTGTTGGCCGTCTCGATGTCGGCGTCGCCGCCGGTCAGCAGGATCGCGTCGCCCTCGAACCGCTCCCGCTCGGCGTAGGGGACGCCGAGCAGCTCGCAGATCATCAGCGCGGGGATGGGCCGGGCGAAGACCTCCACCAGGTCGGCCGGCGGTCCGAGGCGTTCCATTTCGGCCAGCCGCTCCTCGGTGACGGCCTCGATGCGGGCGGTGAGCCTGCGCATCCGCCTTACGGTGAACTCGCCGGTCAAAAGCCGCCGGTAGCGGGTGTGCTCGGGCGCGTCCAGGCCGGTCATGTCGCCGGGCCGGGCCGGCGGCATGGTGCCGCCGCCAGGCTGGTGCAGCAGGTCGTAGCGGACGCTGAAGCGGGGGTCGGCCAAGATCGCGCGTACCCACGCGCGGTCGGTCACCACCCACAGGGGATGGCCGTCGCTGAAGGCCGACCGCTCCAGCGGACGCTCCTTGTGCAGCCGGGCCAGTTCCCCGGACGGGTCGAAGGGGCGGTCCGGGTCCCGGGCGAGGGCGAGCCGGGCCACGGGGATGTACTCCAGCATTTCGATCACCTTTTTCGGGAGCAGAGGTGTGCTCGACGGTGCGCTCGACACCATCTTGACGTCATGATGATGTCATATCTACGTCAGTTTGACACCTCCCGCGAGGCGCGGAAGGTGGCGGGGTGGCGGCCGGTTGACCTCAAGTGAGGTCGAGAAATTAACATCGCAGTCATCGGGGGAAGACTTCCGCCACGAAAGGGGCAGACAGATGACACAGCTCGGCCGGGGCGACCTGGGGCCCATCGGCGTGACCCTGGACGTGCGCACTGATGGCGGCCACCTCGACGACGCCGCCCTGCTGGAGCGGCTCGGCTACGCCACGATCTGGATCGCCGGCGGCCAGCTCGCCACCCTGGACCCGCTGCGGGACGTCATCCGGGCCACCGAGACCGTCCGCGTCGGCAGCGCGATCATCCCCGCCCAGGTGTACGCCGCCGAGGAGGTGGTGGCGTTGCGCCGCGACCTGGAGTCCACCGATCCGGGGCGGCTGATCACCGGGCTGGGCGGGATGCACGGTCCCCGCCCGCTGCGCGACATGAACGCCTACCTCGACCGCCTGGACGCCGCCGACCCGCCGGTCCCGGCCGGCGCCCGCGTGCTGTCGGCGCTGGGCCCGCGGATGCTGGAGCTGTCCCGCGACCGCGCGGCCGGCGCGCTGCCCCTGCTGGTCACGCCTGAGTACACCGCGCAGGCCCGGCGGATCCTGGGCGATGAGGCGATCTTGGCCGTGATGGAGTACGTCGTCCTCGAAAGCGATCCGCGACGGGCCAGGGACACCGTCCGCGAGTCCATCCGCTTCCTGGCCAAGGTCGGCGGCTATCCGCAGAATCTGCGCCGGATGGGCTTCACCGACGCCGACATCGCCGGGCCCAGCGACCGCCTGCTCGACGAGCTGGTCGCCTGGGGCGACATCGAGGCCGTCGCCGCGCGCCTGCGCCGCCACCTGGAGGCGGGCGCCGACCAGGTCGTCCTCGCCGTGCAGCCGACGGACCCGAAGACCGTCCCGCACGCGCAATGGCACGCCCTGGCCGACGCCCTCATCGGCTGACCTTGCTCAGCGGGGTGCCGCCCGTGCGACGATGGACCGCGGCATCGCGACGCCCGGCCTCCCGTACCGGGATCGACCTCACCGCGGTCCATCGCACGTCTCAGTCACCGGCGGCGGGCAGGATCTCGAACTTCCAGTGCGCATCGTCGAACTTCTGCACCGCCAACTGGGTCGATCCCGACGGCAACCCCGGGCCTGAGCCGCCGTCCCGGAGGTGGTTCATGCCGGCGATGATGTCGTTGGCGGCGGCCACCAGCCAGGGAACGGGCTGTGGTCCGAGGGCGCCGGCCGCCCGATCCAACAGCCCGACCTGCTCCACCGTCACCTGGCTCCTGCCCAGCGTCCGCGCGCCGCGCTGGAAGTGGCCCAGCGCCTCTGCGCGAAGCCGGCTCCGGCTCGTGCTGTCGCCGGCCTGCGACGCCGCGTGCAACGCGTGGAACCCCAGGGTCAGATCAGCGACGTACTGGAACTCCTGGCTCTGCGGCAGTACCGGGTAGGTGCGGAAGTCGATCGCCAACTCCCACGGGCAGCTCAGACACGGCGGCGGCGGCGGGCATGGACCGCGGCACCAGCCGTCCACCACGACCGGGATCGGGACGCAGTCCACCATCTTGTTTCCCCAGAAGATCGGGTAGCAGTTCCCGGATGCGCCGGCCGAGGCCGAGGTGCTGTGCACTGCCTGTGCAGAAAACAGCGACATGAGCAGGGCGAGCAGACAGGCCGCTAATCGACTGCGTTTCACTGGTCCTCCCTGGGGGTGCCGGGTGCGCCGTCCGGGCGTACACCGGGCCGAGGCCGTCCGGTGTCGAACCGGAGCACCCTCGTTCTATATCGCCCGCCCACCCCGGTCCATCGCCGGTATTCCCACCGTCAGGCCCTTAATGCCAGCGGCCTGTCCGCAACAGGAACCCGGCCCGGCTTTATCCGCGATCGTCAGCGGGCGGTTTCCTGCGAAGCGGGAAAGAGCAGGTCCGAGTTCCGCAGGACCGGCGCGGAGCAGTCGGCGATCATTCGCCGGCCCTCGGTATCGGGGGAAAATGATTCAACGCCCATGGGGCGATTTGGCTATGCTGGGGGCGTTGGCCGCATTAGGGTCCGCCGTTTGCAGCATGGTGACATCCCCACGCGCGTCAGGAAATCGTGCAGAGCAGCCCTTCCGACGAAAACCATCCACGGTCGAGAAACCGCCCGGTGACCCTTCCCATGATGGTGAGATACTGCTCCAGCTCTTCTTCCGGCAACATCCTGTTGTCGTCCGGCAGATCCGCCCAGTGGGCGGCGTATTCGTCTGCCTGGAAGATATCGCCGGTGATTTCACCGTCGTGGATGTAGCTCGGCAACGATGCTGGCCGACCCCGACTTTCGGGCGGCCAGATAGGGAGCCCGAAGGCGCGGCCGGAGGTGCTGGATGAGGCCGTCGGGCGGGTCTTTCGGTTGGTGCGGGGGCCGGCGTCGGCGGGTGAGCAGGCCAGGTGAGGTTTGCATTCCGTTAACATCTCAAGATCGTTAGCGGGCGGCCTCCCGGGCATCCTCCGCGCCAGTGCGGGTGCCCGCCTCGGCGGCCACCCGCCGCAGCTCCGCCGCCCGCCTCCCAGGTCCCGCCAGGATCTGCCGCACCTCCTCGACCGGCACGCCAAGGTCCGCCGTGACCCGCGCCGCCGCCCCGCCCTCGCGCCCGTACACGACGTGCAGATGCCGGACCCGCACCTGGGCCCACCATGCCGCCTGCTCCGGGCACCGGGCCATCTCCCCTGTGATCGCGCCGTCAACCGCCCGCGTGACCGCCGCCCGGGTGCCCGCCTCACGGCGGCCGGCCGAAGCGAGCAGCGCCGCGGCCTCCACCTCCGCCAGCTCGGCCATCACCGCCAGGTCATGCCCGACGGCCGCACCGGCGTCCCCGCCTTGCTCAGCGACCTCCCAGTACGCATACGAGGCGTCGGCGACCCGCTCCAGCACCGCCGACACCTCACCGGCCGTCCGGTCAGATCTGCCGGATGGCCCGGCAGGCACAAGAAGAGGAAGCCGTCATGGAACCCAACCGTGATCGACCTCGGCGGAAGACCCGGATCCTCCGGGTGGCCGCCCGCATCGTGATCTGGATCGGCTGGCTGATCTAAATCTCGGTCGACGATCACGATCTCACCCGGTAACGGGTGACGGGCCTCCTACCGGGACTGCTCGCGGCTGGCCGGGTAGGAGGCCCGCCTACGCCAGCGTAGGCCCGGCGGCACCTGTACTGCCCCCCTGCCGCACACAGGTTTTAAGGTGCGGCTGCACAATCCTGTCACCTAGGTACGTCATCTCCTACCCCGCCCGCAGGCTCTCCAAGATCCCCTGCTGCTCGACCAGCGCCAGGTGCAGGGCGAGCGGGTGAGTGCGCACCAGGCGCAGGTGGCGCAGCAGGGCGCGGGGGACGGCGGTGAGCCAGTGGGGGATGCCCATATCGCACCATCGTGGGCGTGTCGCCGTGCGGCGGCAAGCGGCATCGGTAGCCTTCCCCCAGAACTCCCGATCGGGGGACGCGAAGGGATGGGTTGATCAGCCCCCGCCCCGTGGCGGCAGTGCCGGCCGGTACCGCAGACCGTAAGCGGACCCTGTCCCCCCACCGAGAGGGCCTGGCGCCGCACCACGGCTGGGCGCCGGGCCCACCCCTACTGGCCCCCGCATAGAGGGTAGCCCCGGCCGGGCACACAGAAGTCCCCGCTCCGCGCGCAGGAGCGACGGCTCTCGTCATGCCCGGTCTGCAGGCGTGCCCGGCCCGCGCTCCACCATCTGCTGGGCTGCGGCACGGGACCGGCCGATGGAGGCTCGCACCCTCTCAGGGCTGGGGTGCGGGGCGGTTGTCGACCTTGACGGCGTGCGGCCTTCATCTATCTTCTAAAAGGAAGCTTTCTTAAAAGTGTGCCACCCTCGGGGCACCGTCCACGCACCAGCCAACATGCTGGAGGTCAGCAATGCACCTCAGAAAGCACGCCGCGGCCCTGTCCGCCACAGCTCTCCTCGCCGTCACCGCGATCTTCGGCGCGGCCTCTCCGGCAAGTGCCTCCGACCCGGGCTGCTCGGTCGGCAGGTACCAGGGCACCAACACCGCCTGGGCGGTCTGCAGCGGCTACGCCCGGTACGGCGTTCTCATCTACGTCACCCATCCCAACCCCAATTCCGGCATGGGCTCCTGGTACGAAGCAGGCCCCTGCGTGTCCGCCGGACAGGTCTCCGAGTACACCCACAACAGCTATCCCTTCATCGTGTCGGGGATCTGGCTCTGCTGACGTCGGCTCCGCAGTCGATTTCCCCCTGCGGCGGCGAGCGGCCCCATCCCTCCCGGGGTAGGGCCGCTTCGCTGTGCTGCCTCAGGCGAACGACAGGGCGTAGGACGGCTCGCGGCTGCGGTCTTGGTTGAGCTATATCCACATTCAGCCCATATTCCGACGGTTGGTAGTTGTCCGACTACGGATGTAGCGACGGGGCACTCTAGCCGGATCGGGGGCAGGCGGGAGGGTGAGTGAAGAAACCTCGGATTCAGAAGATGGTCCGGAATGTGCTCATTCACCGGACGGCAGTGGGCCTCCGGGCATCCTTGAGCCTTTTTCATCCCCGGAGTGAGGCCTGCTGGTCACAGCACGATCGCAAGTCTCGCGTTGACCTGATGACATAGAGGTCGGGTCGCCCGGAGGAGTCTCACCTCCGGGCTCCCACAGATCCCGACGTGACGGTCTCCCGTCACCGGGCTCTTCTCAACCTCACCGTCAGAACCCGGATACCCACCGCCAGTGCGCGAAGAAGCGCGGGTATTGGCGGATGGTCCGGTCCCAGGCCGCGAGGGCCTTCTTGAAGGTCCTTAGCCGCTTGTACTTCTTCCTCATCCAGCGCACCAGGTAGGCGTTGATGCGCCGCAGCAGTGGATGAAGCTCCGACCGGTAGAACCGGCCGTAGTAGTTCATCCAGCCTGACACGATGGGGTTGATCCACCGTGCCAGGTCCCGCTCGGAGGCGGTGGTGCGGCGGTGCAGCCGCCAGGACCGCACCTGTTCGCTCATCTTCTTCATGGCGGTCTTGCTGACCGCCGGGCCGAAACCGGTGAACACCGCCCCGTTCCTGCCGCGCACCCCTCGTGCCCGGAAGGTCAACCCCGGGAAGTCGAACGCGGTGTGCTCGAAAGAGCTCTTGCGTCGGCCGTCCTTGCAGTAGACGATCCGGGTCTTGTCCGGGTGTAACCGCAGCCCGACCTGCTCCATCCGCTCGCCGATCGCCATGGCCAGCATGCGGGCCTGGTCTTCGCTGCGGCAATGCACCACCACATCGTCGACATAGCGCTCGAACGACACGGACGGAAACCTCCGCGCCATCCACATGTCGAAGGCGTAGTGCAGGAACAGGTTGGCCAGCACGGGCGAGACCGCTGACGGGGATGCGTGGCGGCAGGCGCGACCGCATGTCCTCACCTCGCTGGAGCTGGAGGTCGAACCGGCCGGGCATCTGGCCGAGCTCGCCGGCGCGCTGGAGGGCGCGTATGCCACCGCCTGGCCCGGAAGATCGCCTTCGGCAACCGGGGCCAGCTGCGCCAGCGCTACCGCGAAGGTCTGGAGGATCAGCTGGGCAGTCTGGGCCTGGCGTTGAACGCGGTCATCTGGTGGAACAGCCTGTATCTGGATGCTGCGGTCAAGCGCCCGCGTGAGCAGGGCTTCCCGGTCACGGACGAGATGTGCGCGCGGCTGTCGCCGATGCAGTACGACCACATCAACTTTCTGAGCCGCTACGCCTTCTCCCGCGCTGATGTGGCCGGGGGTTTGCGTCCCTTCCACGACGGCGCCCACGACAGCGCCTGAGTATCGCTTCCCAGCGCCTGATCAGGCTGCCGCGCGGAGGTGAGCTGGGTGAGGGTCAGGCAGTGGTGGACCCCGCGGTGCGTGGGGCTCGGTACGGTGGGCGCCGGCGCGATGCTCAGGACGTAGAGGAGATGGTGGTTGCCGGGCTCGTCGCCGAGGCAGCGGTGGCCGGTGAGGCGGCATCAGGCGGTCAGGCCAGAGCGGCGCTGCCGTGACCGGGTGTCATGGCCGGGGGCGGCGGAGCGTGTGATCGCGTGTGCGGCGGGTAGAAATTCGGATTCTGCTCCGGAAGCTGTTTTGACGAAGGGAAATTCCGATCATGAGTCAGGCGGCGCAGCGGTCGACCGGGCTGCACGTGGCGGAGCGTGGCCGATCGCTTGCCGCTGCGGCGTTGATCGGGGTGGCGGTGATGGCGGCCGTCGATGAGATCGTTTTCCATCAGCTGCTGGGCTGGCATCACTTCTTCGATCGCTCCACCCTGGCGGTCGGGCTGCTGAGCGACGGGCTGTTGCATACCGCCGAATTGCTGGCGCTGGTGACGGGGTTCGTGATGTGGGCGGATCTGCGCCGCCGCCGAGCGTTGTCGGCGCCGCACGCCTGGGCGGGGTTGCTACTGGGATTGGGCGGCTTCCAGCTGTTCGACGGCGTGGTCGATCATAAGCTGCTGCGCTTGCACCAGATCCGTAACGGTGTCCCGGATCTGCTGCCCTACGACCTGGTGTGGAACGGCGCCGGACTGGTGCTGCTGGCCGGCGGCGTCGTGCTGGCCGTGCG
Source organism: Spongiactinospora gelatinilytica (assembly GCF_003236385.1). GTDB lineage: Bacteria > Actinomycetota > Actinomycetes > Streptosporangiales > Streptosporangiaceae > Spongiactinospora > Spongiactinospora gelatinilytica. Next base: position 11,761 of record NZ_POUA01000012.1, on the reverse strand, counting down.
GGCGGCCCGTGCCACCGGCGGCTCCGCCGGTGCGCGCGGCGCAACCGATGACACACCCGATGACGCATCCGGTGGCGCAGGTGAGGGTCCGGCCGGTCCGGCGGCACCGCGTCCGGGCGGCGGTGGCCGATGACGCACCCGCCGCACGAGCATGGCCCCGGGCCTGCCGGCGGCGGCGCCGACCAACTGCCGGCCCTGCTACCGGTACTGCTGCCGGTCCTGGCCGTGGGGGCCGCGGTGGCGGCAGCGCTGGTCTACCTGGCCGCCGCCGGTCGGCTGCGCCGTCGCGGGGACGCCTGGCCCCACCGGCGTGACGCCTACTTCGCCATCGGCGGCGCCGCGCTGGCGGCTGCGGTGATCGCGCCGCCGCCGGGTGGGGCGTTCACCGCGCATATGGCTCAGCACCTGCTGGCCGGGATGATCGCGCCGCTGCTGCTGGTGTGCGCCCGTCCCCTCACCCTGGCGCTGCGGGTGCTGCGCCCGTCGCGGCCGCGGCGCGTCCTCCTGACGGTGGCGCACTCACGCGCGGCCACCGTGCTGATGTTCGCGCCGGTCGCGGCGGTGCTGGACATGGGCGGACTCTGGGCGCTGTACCGCACGCCGCTGCTGGCCGCCACCCACCACCAGCCCCTGCTGCACGCGCTCGTGCACCTGCACGTGGTGGCCGCCGGAGTGCTGTTCACCGCCGCGATCTGCCAGCTCGACCCTGTCCGACGCCGCTGGAGCCTGTGGCTGCGCGGATCGACGCTGCTGGTTGCCGGCGCCGCCCACGCCATCTTGGCCAAGACGCTGTACACCGCTCCGCCGCCGGGCACCGGCTTCGCCGTCGCCGACCTGCAGGCCGGGGCGCAACTCATGTACTACGGCGGCGATCTGGTCGAACTCGCCCTGGCCGCCGTGCTGGCGTACCAGTGGTACACCGCGACCGGCCGCGCCCATGCTCGACTCCACCGTCGCCATGCCGCCAGACCAGCCACCGCTGGACAGGCCATCGGGGGGTGGCCCTGGCGCCCACGCTCGGTCCGGCGTGACACCCACGGGCACCTGCCGACACCCGCAGCACAAAGCTCAGGAGGCCTGCATGGTTCAGGCTCTCGACAACCGGTAACGGACCACCGGACGGCGCCGTAGACCCGCGGTAGAACTCGGTAGATGCGCGGTAGGTCGGAGAGGACATGTGGGCCGCGTCGTGGAAGGGGCGACAGGCCGGCGGACCAGGGATAAAGATGCCACCGCCGGGTACCCGCCACGGCATGATGAAGCAAGCGCTGTGGCAGGGACTGATCGCTGGCACTGCCGGAGGCATCATGATGACCCTGGGCGAGAAACTCGAACAGGCCATCACCAAACGGCCCGACTCCCATGTACCCGCACGCGTCCTGCAGCGGCTGACCGGCCTGCCTGAACGTCCCGGCGAGCAGCCTGTGCCGGTGAACTGGGCCATGCACTTCGGCCAAGCCGCCCTCCTCGGCGTGCTGCGCTCGGTCATGGCCCATGCCGGACTGCGCGGACCGGTCGCCTCGGCGAAGTTCACCGTCGTGCGCCTGACCAACGACCAGATCCTCGAAAACGCCACCGGCGTCGGCGCCCCGCCTTCCACCTGGTCCCGCAAGGAACTCGTCATCGATGTCCTGCACAAGGCCGTCTACGCCTTCACCACCGGTGCGATCGCCGACGCCCTCGCCCAGCGAAGCATCGGCCCCGGCCCCGGACAACGCCACGCCGCCCTCCGTCCCGGTCGCCACACCGACGTCGGGCCACTGCCCCGCAAGGACGCCTACAGCAGGTAGACCAGCCCCGTACGGGTCTGCTGACCGGGTAAGCCATCGCCTTACCCGCGAGCCCGCCTCAACCCGAGGCCGCCAGGACCGTCTCGCTCCCGGCCAGGATGCGGTAGACGCTGGCCACCGAGGGGTGCCGGCCCTTGTTCTTACCCGCGGGGATGACCAGCTTGCGGGCGATGTCCGGCACCGCCACGCCCCGGGCGCGCAGCGACCGGGCGTAGGCGATCATGTCGTCGTCGAACACCTTCGGACGGCCGCCGTGCCGGCCCCGTTCGCGGGCCGATGCTTGGCCTTCGAGGGACTTCTCCCGGATGTACTCCCGTTCGGACTCGGCCATCCCGGCGAAGAAGGCGAACAACGCCGCCCCGGGCCCTGAGGGGCTGTAGATGCCCTGCAGCGGCCCACTCGGCAGTTCCAGCTCGATGTCGTGGCGGCGCAGTTCCTCGGCGATGGCGAGCAGTTCGGCGGCGCCCCGGCCCAGGCGCTTCATCTCGTGCACCATGAAGATCACGCGCTGGTGCAGGACGGCCTGCTTGATGGTGCGGGCGTAGTCCATCGCGCGGATGAACTCCGGCCGAAGCTCGACGCGGGTGCTGATCTTCTCGGCGAAGACCGGTTCGCAGCCCGCCTCCTTCAGGACGCCGAGCTGGCTGTCCAGTTCCTGCTGCGCCGTGCTGCACCGGGCATAGCCGACCCTGGTCGGCCTGGCCGCGGCCGCGGGCGCCACAGCGTTCAGAGCCGGGCCCGCCTGCCAGACGCGTCCGGGCTCGCGCTCGGCGGGAGTGCGCACCTCCAGCTCGGTCCGCAGTTGCGGCACCAGCGTGAAGCGAGGAGGCGGCGGGCTGTGATGTCGGCGTCGTCAAGGTCGAGCCCGGCTTTGTTGAGGATCTCGACCATGTCGTGCCACAGGGCGTCGTCGTCCTGTTCTTCGGGCCTCTTGGCGGTGGTGAGGCTGGTGATGTCGATGCCGAGTTCGTCCAGGACCGATGGCGGCGGTGGTGGCGCGCGAGGCGGCGTCGCGGACCTCGATGCTGGGTTCGTGCTGGGCGTGCGCCCAGAGGTGACGGCGGATGCGGTCGTGGAGCAGGTCATCCGGGCGCAGGCCGTCCCCCATCTTGATCAGCCACTCCGGATTCAGGCGCGGCTGCGGTAGATACGGGTGAGGCTCGGGCGGCTCCCCCTCGCGCCCCTGGGTGAGCAGGATCAACGACCAGCGGTCGCCTCTGGCGAGCAGACGCCAGTAGGTACGGCGCTGCATGTCCGGGGGGACCGGCATGGTGACGTACTTGGCCAGGTCGCGGATCGGGCCACGGCGGAGGTTGCGTTTGCCGTCTTCGCTGTCGATGCGGATGCCGAGGGCGTAGGTGGTGCCGTCGTCGGTGGTGACGGGCACCTCGTCGACGACCAGGCGCAGCTCGGGGTCGTAGTCCTTGGAGTGCGGGAACAGCTTGAGCAGCCCGGCGGCGTCCTCGCGGGTGACGGTGAGGGCGAAGTCCTGCACGGCGTCACCGCCGAGCAGGCGGGTGGCGGCCAGCGTGCGGCGGTCGGTGGCGACGGCGTGGATGGTTCCGTTGCGGGCTTCCAGGCGGGCGACGCCCAGCTCGGGGCTGAGCTCGTCGGTGGAGGCGTGCGGGAGGACCGGGGAGAGGAGCTGGTGCAGGTCGCTGGTGGGCAGGTCGATGCGGGTCATGCGCGGTGTCTCGCTCTCTGGAGTCTGCGGCGCAGGTTGGCGCGTTCGGTTTCGGTGAGGCCGCCCCAGATGCCGTCGCGGGTGCCGATGGCGTGGGCGTGGTCGCGGCACGGCTCGGCGACGGGGCAGGAGCGGCAGATGGTCTTGGCGTCGTCGATCTGTGCTGCTGCGGGGCCGGTGGTGCCGATCGGGAAGAACAGCTCGGGGTCGGTGTCGCGGCAGGCGGCGCGCCCCATCCACTCAGGCATGGCTCTCACCGCCCTGGGTGAATGACGCGTCCGTCGCGGACGAGCGTCAGCGACGCGGGGCCGGACTCCATCCAGGGCTCCATCAGCGGGTCGCCGACCATGCCGGGGGCGTAGAACCCCACGGCATCCGGATCCTGGGAGGTGTGGGCGAGCAGGCGCAGGACCAGGCCGTCTTCCTTGTCGGAGTGTTCGATGACGTACGTCTCACCGAAGGCCGACATCTGCCCGCTGGCCTCGTAGTGGATGTGCAGTACGTCCCCGGCGATGGCGGGGTACCAGGGCGCGGAGGTCAGCTCCGCGTGGCCATCGGTGATGGCGTGGTACTCGCAGAGCGCGTCGCGGCGGCGCTTGGGATCCTCGGCGCGCGCCAGGGGGCTGGGGGTATGGGCCGTAGTGGCCCATACCGGCGTGAGGCCGCGTCCGTACGGCAGGGCGTCGGCCTTGTCGCGGGCCCAGGTGATGAGCCGGCGCGCCTCGGCCCGGGCGCGGCGTAGCACCGCGACGCCGTCGTGTTGGCCCTGGCGGATCTGGTCCCACTGCAGGACCTCGCGCAGGGCGGCGGTGTAGGGGGCGGGCGCGGGCGCTTCGGGTGGCCCGGCTCATGCGGCCGGTACCGCGTCGTCGGTTTCCTCGTCGTCGCTTTCGTCCTCGACTTCGACCTTGAACAGAAAGTCGATCAAGCTCTTAGTCTGTGCCGCGCGGCAACACCGTCCAGCGAGAAACTTTGCTGAAGAGCACGGGCAGTGACGTGCAAAATCTCGAATCGTCACAAAGTGGCCGCCATCGGCGGTTGCCAGCGGGCAACGCCATCCGCGTATCCTTGTTGCCCGTGGGCAACGCACCGTCCGGCCCCGGACCCCTCGGGGTCTGGCTGCGCGACGAACTGACCCGCCGCGGCTATGACCTCGCCCGCGGCGGCCAATCCCGCATCGCCCGGGAAGCCGGCATCCACCCCTCAGTGATCAGCCGGGTCCTCAACGAGGAGCGCGGCCTGGAGATCGAGCCGCTACGCCGCCTCGGCCAGGCCCTCGGCCTGCCGCTCGGGGAGATGCTCGTCGCCGCCGGCGTGGCCGCCCCCGACGAACTGCCCGTCCGCGCGCACCATGGCCCCCTCCCGCCCGCCGAAACCGACCCGCCCCGCTACACCGACCCGGTCCTGCAATACCTGTGGGACACCCCCGACCCGGGGCTCACCGAAGAGCAGCGCCTGGCGCTGGTGCAGATGTATCGCGCTCTGCGGCAGAGCGCCGACGGCTACCGCTGACCCGCTCAGGCGCAGACCTCTCAAAAGGCCACCCAGCGCCCGCAAAGCACCTAGAGTCACCGTTACATCACAGCTTGCAATATCGGGTGTTTCCCGGCACCGATGGGACAAAGGTGAACAGGTCGTAAACAGGCCACCGATCAGCACCGCAACGGGGGTGCCCATTTGCCCCGCGATGCCCCCAACATCCACGACCTTGTCACGTCCACACGCCGACGCCTCGACGAGCTTCAACTCGCCCGATCTCCCTGAGCGACCCGGCCGAGACACGGCGATCACGATCCGAGATCAGCGCCCTGGAGCAGGCCCTTGACGCCTCGATCGCACTCCGCTCCGTCCCCCTGAGGCTGTGCCACGCCCTTTCGCCCTCGCGCTGGCGAGCTGGACGCGACCCGACACCGCTCAGCCGCCCGGGCCACCACCGGCGGCCATGCGCACCGGGCCGCCGTTGACCGCTCAGCCGTCACAGGAGTCCAGGACACCGGCGCGGCGTGCGACCCACACAGTGCCGTCCGCCATGGCCGCGCTAGCGTCGCCGTCGAAGCCGGGCGCCTCCCGTGGGCCCACGCCCCGACCGCGGCCATCGCCGACGAGCAGGCAAGCCGACCCGAAGGCAGAGCCGGACGATGCGCCGAGCGGCGAGGGGCCGCGGCCGTCCCACCCCAAGCCGAACGCGCCGCCTTCTGCGGCGCCGTCGGCCTCCCAGCGGCCCCCGAGGCCGTCGGCGTCGCGGCCGGCCCCGCGTGAGCGTCCGCCGACCGCCCGGCCAACGGGCGCGCCGCCTGATGCGGAGCCGAGCGCCGGTCCGCGGCCCAGGCGGGAGTGCCATCTGCTGGAGGTGGATGTGGATCTGCATCCGGTGGATGTGGAGGTGTGCCTGTAGATACGGCGGCGCCCCGCCGGTCCTGGGTGGCGAGGGACCGGCGGGGCGCCGTCAGTGTTCATGCGGGGATGGGGTCAGGCGGATTGTGGTGGGCTTCGTCGCGGGCGCGTTCGGCGGCGAGCCATTCGTCGCGTTCGCTGGCCCAGGCGACCAGGCCCCGGCCGTTCCGCCAGAGGGGTGGGGATGTGGCGTCCCTCTTCCAGCGGCGGTAGCGGAGGGAGCCGTGGGAGAGGCGGGTGCGGGCGGCGATCTCGTCCATGACGAGGAGCCGATCGTCGGCGGACGGCCGGGGCCGCGCTCCCTCTTCCAATCTGGATGATTTGCCTGATATCGGCGTGATTTTGGCCATGACCGGATGCCCTTTGCGGCGGGAGGGTGCCCGGCGTCGTTGCTCGGCCACAATGATCTTTATGCTTCGCAGCACAGCAATATTAAGCGCACCCAACGCCCGCGAACAACCGCTGCGTTAGGGTGCCGTCGTGGATCGAATCCGTGTGCGAGACCCGCCGCCCCTGATCGCGCAAATACACCAAACCGGAAGCAGCCGAACGTTCACACCACACCACACCACAACGCCCAAAGCACCCGCCGCCGTACCGGCCGGAAGCCACACCCCCAAGGACCCATATGAAAGCCTCCCTCTTCAATCGCTGCGGCTGCAAAGACGCCACCACCGGAAAGCCGCTCGACTATTCCTGCCCCCAGCTCAGCAAACGACGCCACGGCAGCCACGGATTCGTCACCCGCATCGACACGACCAACAAGGGCAACCGCCGGTTGCGCCGAGCAGCCTTCGACACCCAGAAGAAGGCCGAAGAAGCCTTCGACCACGTCAAAGACCTCATCAAGCTCGCCCGCGACGACTCGACGATGCGCCGTAAGATCGCCGACTTGATATTCACACTAAAACGCGGCGCCCCCTCCCCAGCGTCGATGACGTCCGCAGAAACTCGCCCTTGATATCGACATCGCGGCCACCGACCAGACCGCCCGGCCGGCGCGCGGTGGCTGAGCCGTGACCCCGAGACCGAGCGGATGCTGATCACATGGCGGGCGGAACAGCGACGCCGTCGTCTCGCCTCGGCCTCACCGTTCGAGGATCGTGGGTTCGTCTTCGCCGACGAGGAGGGGAAGCCGCTGTCCCCGGACTCGCTGAGCAGAGGGTTCAAGGTGATGGCGCGCGAGGCCGGGCTACCGGCCATACGACTGGCGGAGTGACGAGATGTTTCCCTTTTGTTTCCAACGGGCCTGTGATCAACGTGCTCGCTCAGCGGGCAGCGGGGCCGGCAGGTCCCATCCGCGCAGTACAGAGGCGGTGCGCTCGGCGATTATTCGCTGGCCCTCGGTATTGGGATGGAAATAGTCCCATTTGCTGACATGGGAAAGCGTGAAGGGATAAGAGAAGACCGCTCCCCCGTCGTGGCGGCAGGCCGGGCCGTAGGCGTCGCAGGCGCGGGCCAGGGTCTCGTTGAAGGCCATCACGCGGGCGCGGACGCGGTCTCGGCGTTCGCGGTCGGACTTGGCCATGGATGTGGGCCGGGCCAGCATCGACTGGCACAGCCTGCCCACCGACCAGAACGTGCGGGCGAACGCGTTGTCCTTGCCGACCCGCCACAGCCGCTGCACGTCGGGGATACTGGCGATGAACACCCGCGCCTGCGGCAGCCCGTCGCGCAGCACGCCGAGGGCGGTCTCGATGTTGGCGGCGAAGTCGGCCACCGGGGTCATCTGCCGCTCGGTCCGCACGCACGCGTCCTGCGCGCCGACCAGGATCGTCACATAGTCGGCGCCGCGCCGGACGGCCTGGCGGGCCTGCGCGGCCAGTTCGGCGCTGACCGTGCCCGGCACCGCCAGATTGACGTTGTGCCCGGCGATGCCCGCATGGTCGCGGCGCAGCCGCAGATAGTGGCTGTCCACCGCGGCGTGGTCGCCGGCCGACCAGGACCGTGACACGCACGAGGTGAACCACCCGCAGGCGTTGAAGCCGGCGCTGATGGAATCGCCGAGCGCGACGACCGAACCCGGCCGCCACACACCGGCCCGCCCGGCCTCGGCCCGCGCCGGGCCGCCGAACCCGATGGCCGGGCAGAGCAGGACCGCGCCGGCCAGCACGGCCACCGGCATGCGCACCATGACACCTCCGCACTACGATCGCATTTTCCCCACTCGGGTGTACCACTGCGAAGCGGATCAGTCACGTAGCGTCACAGGCGAGTTTCCGGCACTCGCCGGCGTCTCGGCGCGACGCTGCGTGGACACGCCCGCCATCCACGGAAAACAGGGGTGCCGTCGAACACGTTCAAGTTCCCGCCTAAAGTGGGTGGAGTGAGTGTCGCGCTCGGGTTGACCCGTCCTTTAATGGTTCGCACCGTCGCCGTCGCCGATCCCGGCGACCTGCTGGCTCATCTGCGAGGCCCGGCCTCCTACGCCTGGGTCCGGCACGGCGAGGGCATGGTCGCGTGGGGCGAGGCCGCCCGCGTCACCGTTCCGCCCGGTCCAGGCCGGTTCGCCTGGGCCCGCGACTGGCTGGCCCAGACCCTGGGCGAGGCCGACATCGATGACCAGGTGCGGGTGCCCGGCTCGGGGCCCGTCGCCTTCGGGTCCTTCACCTTCGATCCGGCATCGCCCGGCTCGGTGCTGGCCGTACCGGCGGCGGTACTGGCCCGCCGCGGCGGGCGGGCCTGGCTCACCACCATCGGCCGGGTGCCCGCGACGCTCGCGCCCGCCGCGCCGCAGCCGGCCACCGCCCCAACGGGCCCGGTCCGTTACGGCGACGGCAGCCTGAGCGCGCCCCAATGGCAGCACGCCGTCTCCCTGGCGGTGGAACGCATCCGGCGGGGCGACCTGAAGAAGGTCGTGCTCGCCCGCGACCTCGACGCCGTCGCCGAACGCCCGATCGACCTTCGCGCGCTGCTGTCCCGGCTGACCCGCCGCTACCCGGCCTGCTACACCTTCTCCTGCGCCGGGCTGGTCGGTGCCACGCCCGAGCTGCTGGTCCGCCGCACGGGGGAGGCCGTCGAGTCGCTGGTACTGGCCGGTACCACGGCCCGCGCCGCCACCCCCGCGGAGGACGCCGCCCGGGGCACGGCCCTGCTGTCCTCCGGCAAGGACCGCCACGAACACGCCTGCGCGGTCGATTCGGTACGCGACGCACTGGCGCCCCTGTGCAAGGACCTGACCGTGCCCGCCGCGCCGGAGCTGCTCAAGCTCTCCAACGTCCAGCACCTGGCCAGCCCGGTCAGCGGCCGGCTGTCCGAAAGCGCCTCGGTGCTCGACGTGGTGGCCGCCATGCACCCCACGGCCGCGGTGGGCGGCACCCCCACCGGCCGCGCCGTGGAGCTGATCGGCCGCCTTGAGGGCATGGACCGCGGCCGCTACTCCGGCCCGGTGGGCTGGATCGACGCCCGCGGCGACGGCGAATGGGGCATCGCGCTGCGCTGCGGCTCGATCGAGGGCTCCCACGTGCGGCTGTTCGCCGGGTGCGGCATCATGGCCGACTCCGACCCCGCGGCCGAACTCGCCGAGGCCCAGAGCAAACTGCGCGTCATGCAGGACGCCCTGGAGGGCCGCTGACCCCTCGGGAGCGCCCCGGCCGATGAGCCCGCCGTCAGCGCCCGTCGCGGGCTAGCATGCCCGGCATGCCCACCTATGCGCATCCGCTGGCCTGGCTGCTGGCGCTCGAAGGCGTGGCACTGCTGCGGGCACAGGCCGGTGACCTCGGGGACGGGGAGTTCGTGGCGCGGCGGATCGCCGAGATCCGCGATCTGCTCGCCGACCGTGATCTGGCGCCAGATGCGGGGACCGTCGTCGGCCACGCCACGACCACGGAGGGGTACGCCCAGTGGGCCGAGCGGTACGACGCCGAGGACAACCCGCTCATCGCGGTGGAGGAACCGCTGGTGCGGCGCATCCTCACCGCGCTGCCGGCGGCGGGGCGCGCCTTGGACGTGGCGTGCGGCACCGGCAGGCACACCGCGTTCCCGGCCGGGCTGGGGCATGAGGTGGTCGGCGTGGACTCCTCGGCGGAAATGCTCGCCCTGGCCCGGGCCAAGCTGCCGGACGTCGTCTTCCACCAGGCCGACCTGCATGCCCTGCCGGCCGAGCCGGCGGGCTTCGACGTGGTGGTGTGCGCGCTGGCGCTGACCCACTGAGGTCAAGGTCAGGACTCGAGGAAGCGCAGGACGGCGAGGACGCGGCGGTTGAAGCCGCTAGAGGGGTGGATGTCCAGTTTGTCGAAGATGGCGTTGACGTGTTTCTCCACCGCGCTCTGTGAGACGTGCAGCCGCTCGGCGACGGCGGGGTTGGCGTAGCCTTCGGCCATCAGGGACAGCACCTCGCGTTCGCGGGCGGTCAGCCTGGCCAGCGGGTCGGTACGGGTGGTGCGGGCCAGCAGCTGGCGGACCACCTCAGGGTCGAAGGCCGCCCCGCCGGCGGCGACGCGTTCCAGCGCCGACAAGAACTCCCCCACCTGCATGACCCGATCCTTCAGCAGGTAGCCCACGCCGCCGCCCTCGGCCGACAGCAGCTCCGAGGCGTAACGCTTTTCGACGTACTGCGACAGCACCAGCACCGACGTCTTGGGCCACCGGCGGCGGATCTCCAGGGCCGCGCGCAGACCCTCGTCGGTGTGGGTGGGCGGCATCCGCACATCGACGACCACGATGTCGGCGGGGTCGCGCTCGACGGCGGCCAGCAGCGCCACCGCGTCGCCGACCGCGGCCGTGACGTCGTGGCCCTCCTCGGCCAGCAGCCGCACCAGCCCCTCGCGCAGCAGCGTGGAATCTTCGGCCAGGATCACTCGCATGGCAGCCCCGCGGTGATCACGGTGGGGCCGCCGAGCGGGCTGCGCACGGCGAACGTGCCGTCCAGCGCGGCCACCCGGCGCGACAGGCCGGAAAGCCCGCCGCCGTAGGGGTCGGCCCCGCCCACGCCGTCGTCGTGGACGGTGACCTCGACGGCCGGACCGCGGGGGGCGACCCGCACGGCGATGCGCCGGGCCCGCGCGTGCTTGGCCGCGTTGGTCACCGCCTCGCACACCACGAAGTAGACCGCGGTCTCCACCGCCGCGGGCAGCGCGGCCGGCGGGGCGTAGTCGATGGACACCGGTACGGCCGAGCGCTCGGCGACGGCGGCCAGCGCGTCGCGCAGCCCCACCGCGTCCAGCCCGGCCGGGTAGACCCGCCAGGCGACCTCCCGCAGGTCGCGCAGCGCCTCCTGGGACTCCTCGTGCGCCTGGGTCAGCAGCTCGCTGTCGCCCTGGCGGCGCGCCCGGCCCAGCAGCATGCCGAGCGCGACCAGCCGCTGCTGCACGCCGTCGTGCAGGTCGCGCTCGATGCGGCGGCGCTCCTGGTCGACCGCCTGCACGATGCCCGCCCTGCTGGTGGCCAGCTCGGTGATGCGCTGGCGCAGCAGCTCGGTGGTGGAGGGCCCCAGGTAGCGGGCGGCCACCCGGCGCTCCAGGGCGGCGATGCCGGCGATGCCGGCCAGGTTGAGGTAGAACAACAGCACCCCCGGTACGGCTGCGAACAAGATGGTCGCCGAGGTCACCCTCCCACCGTCTTCGATCAGGGCCCACGGAAACCCCGTCGCCCAGGCGAGCAGCATGGTGATGACCGAGGTCAGCCCCAGCGCCAGCAACAGCAGCACGCCGTGCCCCAAGATCCCCACCGCGCCGCGGGCCCCCAGGTAGCGCAGCGCCCGCGCGCCGGAGTAGTCACCGGCCAGGTCGGCGCCGAAGAACCGCATCAACCGCCGCCGCTCGGTTTCGGCCAGCCGCCGCGCCCCGGCGTGGACGCGGCCCAGCGCGGCGGCGCGGCCCCGCGGCCATGGCGAGACCACCGCCATGGCGAGCCCGGCCCCCATCAGGAAGCCGAACCCCGCCCAGGCGGTCAC
>NZ_POUA01000129.1 GCF_003236385.1 Spongiactinospora gelatinilytica | reverse complement strand
CGCCAGGCGGGGGTTCGGGCGGGTGGTGTGGTTCGAGCTTCCGGTCGGCCCGGTCGGCCCCCGGGCCGCCATTGTGACGATCCCCCGGCAGCGAGCCCGGCCGGGGTCAGCCGGTCAGGTCGGCGATCAAATCGGCGAGGGCCAGCTCCTCCTCCACCCGGACGCCGCGCGCGGCCATCGTCGCGGACAGGTCAGGGTCCCATGGCGTCGGGGACGGGCGGCCGGTGAGCCGGGCCGGTGACGATACGGCCTGGTAGGCGGCGGTGTCGAAGCGCCAGGGGCGGAAGCCGAGCCGTTCGTGGACCGCGGCGGCGATGGCGACCCCGCCCCAGTCGAAGTCGCCGTGGTAGGCGAACATCGCGCCTCCTGCCGCCAGGAGGTCGAGCAGCCGCCAGACGGCGGCCGACGGACGGCCTCCGCCGCAGACCAGGGGCGGGCAGGACGCGCCGAGTTCGTCGGCCGCCGCGGCGACCACCACCGGGTTCTCACAGACCCGCACAAGGTCCGCCCCGAAGGGCGTCTCGTGGCGGCGGAGCTGGCGCAAGGTGAGTACGCACGGCTCGCCCGCCGCCCGCGCGGCGCGCAGCATCCGTCCGGTCGGCGTGCGCTCGTCGCCGGGAAGCCCGAGGCAGAGCACGAGGGAGGAAAGGTCGTCGGGATGCACCCCGACGGCGGCCCAGGCCGCGCGGCGGGCGTCGGCGCCGCCCTCGCCCGCGTACGGCAGGCCGCCGAGCGCCCGCGCCGCGGACAGGGCGAGTGTGGCAAGCGGCCTTCCCTCGTCCAGGCCGTGCGCGTCGCCGCAGGTCTCGGCGGCCAGCCGGCCGAGCGGCAGCCCGGGGGAGGGCAACCTGGCGAGTATCGCGGCCAGCGCGCCGAGCATTGGACGGGCCTCCGCCGCCGTCCCGGCGAGCCTTCTTACCAGCCCGGTGGACTCCAGCCACGCTCGCCAGCCGGCGAGTTCGGGCCGCCCGGCGACCAGCGCGTCGAGCGGGGCGAAGGCGTCGTTCCAGGCCGCGGCCAGTGCCGCGGTCTCGCTCGCCAGGTCACGGACCGGGCCGCCCAGCCGTACGACGGCCTCGAGGAGGCCGCCCTCGGCGACGCCGCCCGCGCGCAGCACCCGATCCACGTCATCCAGCGACACCGACAGCGAGGCCCCCGTGCCCGCCCGGCGGCCGAGCAGGACCTCGATCGCGCGACGCTGGGCCGGGGTGGCGGCGGAAAGTGTGACCGTGCCGGTGAGCGGCCTGCCTTGTTCCATCCTGCGGCGGGCGCGGTCGAGTATCCAGGCGGTGTCGTCTCCGCCGAGGAGTCGTCGCAGCCTTTCGCCGGGGCTGTTCATGCCGGCGGGGTCTTGATCGGGTGGCGCTGGGGCGGCGTGGTGGTGGGTGTCATTGTGTCGATCCGTGGTGGTTGGTGGCGAGCTTGGTCGAGTGGCCGGGTGGTGTCGCTCCCGGCGGGAAGTCGGCGTGGTCTTTTGTTGGGGCCGTTCGTTCGTGCTGGGAGTGGGCTTGGTTTGGGCGGCCGGGTGGCATCGTGACCGCTGAGCTGCTCGGGGCGGTCATCCGAACAGGTCGTCTTGTTGTGGGATGGGCCGGAGAGTGGCGGTGGGGATGACGACCGAGGGTGGGTCGGTGCGGCGGCGTTCGTGGCCGTCCCAGCGCCACGGGGTGACAAGGACCGCGTCGATGCCGTCGCGCCGGGAAAGCTGGCAGATGGCCAGCCCCGGCACCTGCGGGTAGCAGCCCCACTCGCGCTCGCTGGTCATCACCACGTCCATGTCGAACGTGGCCAGCAGCCCCAGGCACTTGGCCCGCGAGTCATCGTCCACGCCCGCGAACGCCTCATCCAGGGCGACGAGGCGCGGCGCGTGCGGGTTGCCCGCCGACTTGTAGTGCGCCGAGGCGGCGGCGAACAGCGGTACCGACGCCGCCAGCACCCGCTCGCCGCCGGAGGCGGGGCCGGTCGCGGCCCGCCACTGCCCGTCCTGGAGTCGCTGGATGGCGAACTCATGCCAGGCACGGTAGTCCAAAGCCCTGGTCAGCGCCTCGATCCAGCCCGCGGCCGGATTGTCGGCGTGCTCGCGGGCGATCCGCTCCTGAAGGAACGCCCCGACCGCCGTACGGTCGGCGAGCGACCACGCGTCCACGGTCTGCCGCAGCTTGTCGCGTACGCGGTCCAGCCCTTCGGGCGCCTTCTTGGCCGTCCGCCACAGCAGCCGTAGCCGCATGCCGGTGGAGGTGGGGCGGGCCTCCAGTTCGGCGTTCATCTCCCGCACCTCGGACTCGGCCGCGGTGATCAGCTCGTGCAGCGTGCCTGCGACCTCGTTGAGCAGGTGGTTCTCCAGGATCTCGCGCTCCTTGGCCGACAGCAGCCGGGCCCGCTGCGCCGTCTCCTGCTCCAGCGCCGCGGCGAGTTCGGGGACGTCCCTGGACCGGCCGTGGAACAGCACGTCCACCACCATGACCCCGTCGCGCAGGGTCAGCCCGACGCTGTGCCCGTGCCTGGCCATCGCGTCCGAGAGGAGCTTGTGCTCCTCGGCGACCTTTTTCTGTATCCGGTCCCATGGGGCGTCGCCGTCGTCCACGGCCTCCAGCTCGGTGTTGACCGTTCTGGCCAGGAGCACGGCGGGCGTGGCCGCCCATTCGCCGCCAGGGTCGGGGACCTCCAACTCGGTCAGCGCGACGCGCAGCAGGCCGGTCGCCGCGAACGCCTGGAACTCCGCCACGGCCGCGTCACGCGTCTCGGCGGCCTGGGTGATCTGGCCCCGCAGGGTGCCGCGTTCGCCCTCGGCCTTGCCCTGTGCCTGCAGGGCGTCCCGCTCGTGGCGGCGGGCCGCGTGCTCGGCGGCCGTGCGCTCGCGTAGCTCGCGTTCCACCTCGTTGAGCCGCCGGTACAGTTCGTCCACGGCTGCCCCGGCCGTCTCGGTCAGCGCGCGGTACGTCTCGCCCGCCGCGTCCGCTTCGCGACGGGCGGTCGCGGCCGACTCCGCGGCCTCTTGGAGCCGGTCCCTGGTCTTCGCGAGATCGTCCTCGGCCGCCACGGCCGTCTCGTGGGCGCTCCGCCATGCCTGGCCGGTGTGCCACAGCCCGGCCAGCGCCACCCGGTAGCCGGAGATCGCGGCCTTGACCTCGCCGAGCGCGGACGGGTCCACGGGCAGGCCGACGTCCCCGGCGAACTCGGCGGCCCGCCGGCCGGCGGATCGCAGCTCCTCCTGCCGGGTCACGAGCACCTGGGTCGCGGCGGTGTGCCCGGCGTCGAGTTCGCGCCGCCGCTCGTCGGCGGCGGCCCGTTTGACGTGGGCCTCCCGCAGCGGGGCGTCGGGCGGCAGAGCGCGGTGCTCTGCGGCGAGCGTCGCCCGCCGGACCTGGAGGCCGTCCAGTTCGGCGCGTACGTCGCCGATCGCCCGCTCGGCCCGGCCCAGCTCGTCGCGAAGCGCCGCCAGCCTGGTACGCCGGGCCGCCTCCCTGGCCCCTTCGCCGATGTGATGGGCCGCGTCCTTGCGCCAGGCTCCGGCGAGCACGCCGTTGGCCCAGCGCCCGTCCACGGCGACCCACGTCCCACCGCCGTCGCCGAGCCCGATGCTCTCCAGCACGGCCCGCACCGCGGCGTCGGACAACGCCGCCGCCTGCGGATCGGCGCGGTCCACCGCCGGGCGCAGCACGGCGGCGCAGGAAGGCCCGGGTGGCGGCTCGCCCGCCACGATGACGGTGTCGTCGGCGGCGAGCAGGCTCCCCTCGGGCGTCACCCACGCGTCCAGGACGCCCGCCGCCTCCAGCGCCGCCTCCAGTCCGGCCCGGTGCGCGGCCGGTACGGCGTCGGCGAAGTCGACCACCTTCCACAGCGGCGCGCCGGGACGTCCGGCGCGTACGGCGGGGCCGCGGGTGTGCGGAACCGGAGGGATGTCGTGCCCGCCCGCCTCCAGCCGGGCGATCTCCTGCGACAGCGCGGCGGCGGCCCGCCGGGCGTCGCGCAGCCGGGCGTCCAGCTCCGCGCCCGACCGGCCCAGGGCGTCGGTGGCGGCCCGAGCCGCGTCGTTCACGGCGGTCTCGGCGGGGTTGGCGCCTTCGGCGGAGATCGCCCAGCTCTCCAGGGCGGCGATCGTCTCGTCCGGATCGTCGAGCCATAGTTCGCGGAGGCCGGCGAGATAGAGGGTGTAGTTCTGGACCAGAGCGGCGCTCGCCGCGTCCGCCGCCCGCTCGGCGGTGGCGATGCGCTCGGCGGCGGCGTGCAGCTCCCCGGTCAGCCGATCGACCTCCGCGCGCGCGGACCTCAGCCGGGCCTCGGCCTGCCCCACGTGCTCGATCAGCTGCTCCAGTTCGCCCGCGGCCTGCTCCTGGCGCGCGGCCAGTGCCTCGGCCTCGCGGCGGGCGACGGCGGGTTCGGTACCTGTCCGCTCGAAGAGGGCAAGGTGATCGCGCTCGCAGCGGGCCGACCGGGCGGCGGCGAGAGCCTGCTCTTTTGCCCCGGCCAGTTCGCCGGCCGCGGCGGTGGCCTTGCGCCGGGCCGCCTCGGCGCGCTCCCCGCGCTGCCGGGCCTCGCCCTCGAGGTGGGTCCGCTCCCGCTCGCAGCGGCTCGCGTGGGCGGCCAGCCGACCGGCCTCGTCGCCCATCTGCTTGAGCCGTTCGGCGTCGCGCATCTCCGGGCTGCGCCGCAACGCCTCTTTGCGGGCTTCCAGCAGGCCGCGCCGCGCCTCCAGTTCCTCCAGCGCGGCACGGGCCTTGGCCAGCTCGGCCTCGGCGGCCGCGTGCCGGCTCTCCGCCTCGCCGAGGTCACGGCCCAGGTGCTCATAGCGGCTCTGCGCCTGGCGCGGCCCAGCGGCTTTGCGTTTCGCGGCGATCGAGGCGTACCTGCGGTAGTGGAGGAGGAAACCGGCCGCCGCCCGGCCCGCGTCCTCCAGCCCGCGCAGCGCGTCGCGTTCTTCGTCCAGGCCGCGGAACGCCTCCGCGACCGTGGTGATCAGCGCGGGGCTGAGCGGTTGAAGCGCTTCGGTGAGCGCCCGGGAAAGCAGCTTCTCGTCCGGCTTCTTGGAGAGTTGCGGCTGGCGAAGCTGGATGAGCAGGTTCACCAGCGCCTCATAGCGGTGTTCGCCGAGCCCGAACAGCGCCTCGTCCACCGCCCTGCGATAGTCGGCGGCCTTGTCGTAGACCATGCCCTGTCCTTCGACGGACTCTCGCAGCTTCTCCCTGGTGAGCACCACCCGGCCGGGGGAGAGCAGGTGCAGGTCGGTCCCGACGCGCTGAGGGGTGAGGAAGAACCAGTGCCGGACGATCCCGCGGTCCCTGACCGCCTTCAGCCCGCAGCCGATCGTGCGGAACTCCTCCGCGCCGTCGGGGGAGCGGCGGCCGAACTCCAGCCATGTGTAGCCCAGCCGTTCGGGATGCGGATGCCTGCCGCCGAGCAGCAGGTTCCAGTCCATCCGCTTCTGCCGGTCGCCGTCGGGCTCGACCCGGTGCGGAGCGAGGTCCCCGTCCAGCAGGAACGGCAGTGTCAGCGCCAGGACCTTGGACTTTCCGGTGCCGTTGTTGCCGCGCAGCAGCAGGCGGCCATCGTGGAAGTGGAACTCCTCCACGTCGTAGTAGAACAGGTCCACAAGTCCGGCTCGCAGCGGCTTCCAGCGCTCGGAGGTGGGGGAGGGGGGCATCACGTTCCTTTGATGACGGGGTCGTTCAGCGCGTAACGGGCAATGGCGGGAAGCCCCACGGCGGACTCTCCCTCGACGCGGACCAGCCGCAGCGCCGTGAGTTTGGCCAGGGCCGTGGCCAGCAACCCGTCTTCGGCGCCCGGGTCGGTCACGCCCTTGCGCCAGAACGCCGTGTGTTGGTGGGCGGCCTGGCGGACGAACTCCTTCAGCTCCTCGATGGTCGCCTCGCCTCGGCCGGCCAGCCGCTCGGCGACCAGCAGCGTCACATGACCGTCGGTGCGCTGCTCAGGCATGCGTACGTCGGTCAGCTCGTCGTCGGGGTCCACCATCGCGATGCCCTCCGCGCGGATCTCGGCCACCAGCCCGGTCGCCTCCTCCACCCGCCGGACCAGGGCGTGCCGCTGGGAGGCCAGGTAGGCGCGCTCGGCCTCGCCCAGGTCATCGAAGTAGATCACCGGGTCTTCCAGCAACCTGCGGGTCAGCCCGCGGCGCAGCGCCTGGTTGCGCAGATCGTCGGTGTCGGCGATGGGCTCGGCGGTGAGTGCGGCGAGGCGTTCCTCGAACGATCCCGCGCTGATCGTGGAGGGGCCCCGGGCGCCGGTGAGCAGCGCCGCGAGCACCGGCCTGCGGACGTCGTAGAGCACGTCGCCGGTCGCGCTCAGGTACGCCTCCTCATCGCCCGCGACCCGGCGCAGCACCCCCCAGTCGAGCAGCATGCGGACCACGGCGACCAGGTCGGCGCGTTCGGCCCGGCTGTCGAGAGTGAAGGTGAAGTCGAGTTCGGGCTCGGCGGCGGCCGACAGCACCTCCTCGGCCAGGCGGCCGAGCGTGGTCTGCGCGTCGGCCCGTTCCAGCATCGCCAGGGCCAGGCAGAGCACGACGTATCGGCGTCTGCCGTACGGCTCGCCCGCCCGGCCACGCGCGGGGTGGGTCGCATCACGCGTGTCGGAAGCGCTCTTGAACAGGCGCGCGGCGCCGGAGTCCACCGTCAGCCGCCAGCCGGTCTCGCGGGTGAGCCACTCGCGCAGCGCGGTCAGGTGGCGGCGGACCAGGACCAGCGCCTCGGCATCGCGTTCGGCCGTCAGCAGCGGCCTGGCCAGCAGCGCCCGCAGCGCGGTGCGGCGCTGGGCGACCTCCTCTTCCGGGGTCATCGGGCCGTCATGAGATCGCTGATCTCTATCTCGTGCTCGGGGCCGGTGAACACACCGTCCTCGGTGCGGATCTCGACCTCGCCGCCGCCGGGGACCATCGTCAGGCGCACCTCCATCGAGCCGTCGCCGGTGACGGTCTTCACCTCCGCCTCGCCGGGCCGCCGGGCGGCGAGCGCGTCGCCCAGCAGCCCCAGGAACAGCCGGAACGCCCGCGGATCGAGCACGCCCAGCTCCGACAGCATGATCGGGCCGCCGGTGTGGAGCGCGGCGCGGGCCGCGGCGGTCTCGGCCGCCTCCCGCTCGGCCTGTTCTCGCAGCAGCCTGCGCGCCTGGGCACGGTCGGTCACGGTGTTCGGCCTGCCGCGGCGCTCGTAGGAGCCCGTCCGCCGGAGCTGGGGTGAGATCCTGATCGGCGGGGCGTCCCGCCAGGGGATCCCGGGCCCGGTCTCGCGCCATTCGTCCAGCGTCGCGGGCGTGACCGTCAGATGCCGTGCGGACGTCAGGCCGAACGCCGCCCGCCACAGCCGGTGCGCCGCCTCCTCATCCGGCGCCTCGGCGAACCATCGGGCCAGGGTACGGAAGTCCGCAGACCGGTCGGAGCGCCCGGAGCGCCGTTCGTTGAGCAGCCCGACCGCGTCCACGAGCTGCTTGATCGCCGTGATCGCCGCCTGGCGCAGCAGCCGCGCCTGCGACGGGCGGCCCGCGCCCGAGGTGACGAACCAGTCCTGGAGGCCACGCCAGCGGTTGAGCCAGGAAGCCAGGGCGCTCTGCTCGGCTCTGCCGTACGCGTCGGCGGTGTCCTCCCCGTCGGGCACCGCGTCGGCGGCCTCCCTGCGCGCGGCCAGCCGGAGCAGTTCCACGTGACCGGACGATTCCAGCTCGGCCAGCAACGCCGCGATCCGCGCGCCGGAGTTGGCCAGGTCGGCGATGAAGCGGTCGATGTACTCGATCAGCCGCTCCTTGTAGGCGATGAAACCCGCCTCGTCGCCGTCGGAGAAGTCGATCGCGCGGCGGAGTGAGGACATGAACGCCTGCGCGTTGTCGGCCAGAGAGGAGAACCGCTCGGTCAGGGAGAGCAGCAGCAGGTGCACCCGGGCCGGGTCGGGCTCGGGTTCCTGAGCCAGCACGGCCAGCGACCGCAGTCGCTCGGCGATGTCGCTCAGCGCCACGGACTGGAGCGCCCCGCGCCGCCCGATCGCCTCCTCATAGAACGCGATCGCCTGCTCGGCCGCCTGACCGGCCAGGGTGAGCTGGAACAGATATCGCTTGCGGTGGAAGTCCTCCACCGAGGTGACCCTGCCGGTGTCGACGTCCGCGCGCAGATTGCCCCATTCGCACAACTTGTCGAGCGCCTGACCGAGCGCGTCGTCGTCCTCCCGCCGCAGCTCCGCGGCCACGTCCTCGGGACTCAGATGCACGATGAAACGTTCCTTCGCCCGTGCGAAGGCGCGCAGGATCGCGCGGTAGAGGGCCGCGTTGGGCGCGCTCAGGTGGGCGAAGGGTTGATGCTCCTGGGTAGGCGAGGCCATACGGACAGTCTCTCCGCCGGACGGCGTGCCGTGTCCGCGTTCGGGGAAGATCGTTGGAACTGATCGAGATCATGCGCTTCGGGCTACAGGACGAAGCGGGTGGGGGACCAGGGTGGTGGGGGCCGCGACCAGTACTGGAAGTGCGCCAGGACCCGGCACCTGCAACGCCAGCAGGCGGGCGCGGGCCGCGTCGCCGACCTCCAGGTACGCCCACAGGCCCCGCGCGTGCAGGCCCGGGTCGGCCGCGCACGCGGTGGCGAAGGCGCGCAGCCGCTCGTCCACCCCCCATGTACGGCAGGCGCAGCGTGACCACGCTCATCCCGTGCCTGCGTGCCATCATCCGCGCCGTCAGGTCGTCGGCCGGCTTCGACAGCGCGTAGGGGTCCTCGGCCTGGGAGGGCAGGTCGTGGTCGATATGTCGCTCACCTTCCGTCCTGGGGAGGGTACGCGCGGACCGCCACCACGTGCGCCCAGCGGTACCGCAGCCAGCGGTACCGCTGATCGCGGGCGAGCAGTTCGGCTCCAAGTGGGAGTTCCAGCGCCTGGTGGAACCGGACCTGATCGACTACGCCCGCGTGGATGTGGGCGTCGCGGCCGGGCTCACCGAAGCCAGGAAGATCGCCGCGATGTGCGAGACCCACTACATCAGTCTCGCCACCCACAACCCGCTCGGCCCGGTGACCGCGGCCTCCTCACTCCACCTGAACCTCTCAGAGAGAGCCGGGGCAATCAGGGCGATGGCACCTCGACATCGAGGCGAGAGCAGGTGATTGACTGCGTACGCAATTCAGGTAGAAGCGCACCAGGCGGCGCATCGCGGCGACACGGTCATCCTCGCTGAGGTCGAGGGCGGCGCGCTCGGCGGCGTAGAGGCGGACGAGATCGTGTAGTCGATACCGGCCCGGTACGTACTGATCGACCAGATGGGAGGCCTCTAGCCGATGCAGCAGCATTCGGGTGTGCGGAATCGAATGACCGATGAGCGGGGCGGTATTCAGCAGGTTGAAGTGGGGGCCGGGCATGAGTCCGAGATGAGCGAACGCGTCGGCTTCCCGAGGCGCGAGCACGTGGTAGGAGGCGCCGATGACCTCTCGCAGGCCGGTGCGATCTTCGGACTGCAGAGTGTCCAGCCGGGTGCTCTCCGCCTGGAGCTCCCTGGCCAGTGCGGTGAGGGGGAGGTGGGTGTTGACGATGCCCCATGCGGCGACGATCCCCAGGGCGAGCGGCAGTCCGGCGCACTTCGCGATGATGTCGCCCAGCGCCTCGCGTTCGGCCGCCACCCGGTCCTCGCCCAGACGGGAGACCAGCAGTTCACCGGCCTCCGCGTCGGACAGCGGCCCCAGCCGTAGTAGATCGGCGCCCTCGGTCGCGATCAGAGCCTGATCTGCTCTTCGAGGTCGGCGGGTAAGTGGTGATGGGACGGCTGGAGAAATCCCAGCATGGTGCGTACCGCTTGAGTCGCCGGTACCGGCGTCGCGACCGAACTGAACCCTTGCAGATTCATGTAGAGGTGACCGTCCGGAAAGCGGTCGCTCACCTTTTGCGACCAGTGCACGGCGAGCGATGTCTTCCCGACCCCGCCAGGGCCGCTGATCACACAGGTCGTTGCGGTGGCCGGAGATTTTTCGCCCGCGTCTGAAAGGAGCGCGTCCAGAGTGGCCAGCTCGGCTTCGCGGCCACTGAAGTGCTTGACTTCGGGCGGCAGATGGCAGGCGAGGTTCCGTGGCGCGGGCCTGCTCGCTCGCACGGCACCGCCCGGGATGAGGCTCTGAAGAAGCAGGAGTTCCCCGCGGGCGTGCCGTACGGCCGCGGTCGTGGCGGTCGTCTCCTCCGCCTTGGCCGCGGCGTCCACGGCTGCGATGCGCAGCGCGAGCGGGAGTCCGCCGCAGAGGCGGACGATCTCGTTCCGGGTGGACTCGTCCGCCGGGCCGCACTCCTCCCCGAGCACGTCGTCCACCAGCGCCCGGGCGGCCTTGTCGGAGAGCGGACCGAGCGAACGGTGCCGGGCGCCGGCGGAAAGCGGTGCACGGCGATGCCTCGCCGCGCCGCACGGTGCTGCCGACGTATCCGTTCGAGCGGGAGCGGTACTGGATCGTTCCGCCGGATCGCCGCGCCATCACGCCGCCGGCGGGCTCGGACGGACTCGCCGTGCGCGGTTTCCGCCGGGTCGGCCCCGCCATGGCCGGTGGCGAGGACCGGCTCGCGGGCACATGGCTGGTGATCCCGGATCGTGCGGGGCTCCTTGCGGACCTGGCCGAGCGGCTGCGGGCCACGCGGCGGGTGATCACCGTCCCGGCCCCGGCGGCGGCATCGGAGGAGGAGTACCGCAAGCTCCTCGACTCGGTGCTCGGCGCGAACGAGCATGTCGGCGGCGTTGTCATCGGCACGCTTCTCGACGACGCCACGGGCACGCCGCCCGGCGGTGGTGCCGAGCGGCTCGCGCTGGAGGCGATCGAGCAGGCCCTCCGCGGCGGGCACCGCTTCGTACCGGCGCTCGAACCGCTGCGAACACGCGCCGACGACCGGCACACCGGTGCGCACCACACGCTGTCGGGCGACGAGCGGCTCGCCTCCGCTTTCCGGCGTGCGCTGTCCCGCGCGGGCGCCGAGGTGGCCGCCGATCGGGTGACGGCACCGGACACGACCGCGCTGGCACTGCTCGACGCGGACGCCTTCGACGGGGACGTGCCCGGCACCCTGGCACGCGTCACGGCCGGCGCAGGCGGAACAGACGCCGTCCGCGCCCGCGAGGTGCACCTGTTCGGGGTACGGGAGGCCCGAAGGCTCATATCTGGCCGGCCTCCTCGAAGCCCATGTCGCGCTGCTGCGGCGCGAGTCCGACGTCCCCTGGACGACGTTCGTCTGGCCGCCCCTCGCTCCTGCCACGATCGAGCGCATGGCGGCCCGCGTCGTCGGCGCGTCCGCCGGCGACTGCCACGCCGTCGTCACCCTCCCGGACGACCTCGAATCGGACCCCGTGCCCGGCACCAGCGCCGACGCCGACGACCGGCTTCGCCACGAGGACGAGATCGAACACCGGATCGCCGCCATCTTCACCGACCTTCTCGGCGTTCCGAGTATCGCCCCGGACGCGGGCTTTCTCGAGCTGGGTGGTCACTCGCTGCTCGCCACCCAGTTCGTCTCGCAGGTTCGCCAGTTCTGTGGCGTCGAGCTCTCGCGCGCACCTTCGTGGCGGACCCGACGATTCGCGGCCTCGCCAGCGCGGTACGCGCGGCCGGCGCCGAGGCCGCGGGGCGTGCGCTCCAAGTACTGCCCGAGGTCGTCCCGGATCCGGCTTCCGGCGGGATGCCCTTCCCGCTGACCGACGTGCAGCAGGCGTACTGGATCGGCCGCACCGGCGTCTCGAGGCCGCTCTGTTGCAACACCCGGACATCCGGGCCGCGGTGGTCGTGGCCCAGGGTGAGCCGCGCGGCGCCAAACGCCTCGTCGCCTTCGTCGTCCCGCAGGACCGGCAGAAGGCGCCGGACGACGTTCGCGAGTTCCTCACTGCCAAGCTGCCGGCGTACATGGTGCCCAGTGTCCATCTTGAGCTCGGCGAACTGCCGCTCACCGGCAACGGCAAGGTCGATCGGCAGGCGCTGGTGGTGCCGGAGGATGTCGTCGGCGACGCGCCGGCGTTCGTGGCCTCGCGCACGCCGGTCGAGAAGGCCATCGCCGAGATGTGGTCCGGCATGCTGGGCGTCGAACGCGTCGGCGTGCACGACAACTTCTTCGCCCTCGGCGGCGACTCGCTCATGGCCATGCGCGCGGTCCTGCAGATGCGCAAGGCGCTGAGCCTTGAGATACCGATCCGCGTTCTGTTCGACAACCCGACCTTGGCGGACGTGGCGCTCGTCCTCGAGGATCGGCTCCTCGCCGAGCTGGAGGGCATGTCAGATGAAGAAGCACAGACGCTTTTGTCCGATTGACCCGGCACGCCACGGAGCCCCCTGAGTGAACCACATCGCTACACACCGGACGACGCGCGCCCACGGCTGGATCGTGGGCGCGCCGCGCCGCCGTGCCGCGACCGTGCGGATCTTCTGCCTGCCGTATGCGGGCGGGACCGCCTCGGCCTTCGGGCGGTGGCCCGCCGCCCTGCTCGGTCACGTCGAGGTGTGTCCCATCGAGTTGCCCGGCCGTCAGACCCGTTGGCACGACAACCCGTTCACGCACGCCGGGCCGCTCGTGGACGCGCTCGCGGCGGCCCTCGCCGGTGAGTTCGACATCCCCTACGCCCTCTTCGGCCACAGCATGGGCTCGCTTCTGGCGTTCGAGCTGGCCCGGGAACTCCGCCGCCGCGGCGTCGGCGAGCCGCGCGTACTGTTCGTCTCCGGCGGCCCCGCGCCGCAGCTACCGCGCGCCCATCCCTCGATCCATGACCAGCCGGACACGGCCGTGGTCGCCAAGCTCCGCACGCTGGGCGGCCTGCCGGATGAGATCTATGAGTCCCCCGAACTCCTGGAACTGCTCATGCCGACCATCCGCGCGGACTTCTCGGTCGGCGAAACGTACGAATATCGGGTCGAGCCTCCGCTCACCTGCCCCATCGTGGCATTCGCCAACCGAAGACCGAGCGGTACCGCCCGCACACGATGGATCCGTGGCGAGAACAGACGTCGGGGGACTTCGCCAAGCACGTGCTGCCCGGCGGCCATTTCTTCCTCCAGGACTCGCAGGCCAGGCTGCTCACGACGGTCGGCGTCGCACTGGCACAGCCCGGGAGTGGCGGGCCGCGAAGCCCGGGCACCCTGGCGCGCACGCTTCGGCACCTTCTCGTCGGCTGACGAAGACCGCCCGCCGGTGGCCGGCGGGCGGTCGGCGGTCAGGTCCCGGTCGGCAGTGACCAGATCTCGTACGGAGTGAACTCGCAGGTCGCGAGCGTGAACGGCTCCCGGTAGGCGAGCTGGCGAACGCTCAGGCACAGTCCGGACGCCGTGTTGAACACGGTCCCGTTCGCCTGCTGCCGCCACAGCCTCGACGCGTCGCCGGAGTCACAGGTGGCCATCACGACCTTCGTGCCCGGAGTCCGGCCGCCCTTCTGGGCGGTCACGCACCTGCCGCCCCTGCCCTTCACCTGGCCGTCCGAGCCCACGGTGAACCGCTGGGGCTCGGTGTGGTTGCAGTCCCACACCGACAGGGCGGCACTGTCCCCGTCGTCGGCGCACCAGCTTCCGCTCACGTGAGTGATGGTGTCCGCGGCCGGCGGGCCGAGCACCACCAGATCGAACCCGGCCGTCGCGGCGCCCGTGCCGTCGACGGCCTTGACGGTCACCTGGTGGAAGCCCGCGGCGGTGGGCGTGCCGGAGATGGTGCCCGAATCGGCGTCGATGGCCAGGCCCGGCGGCAGGCCGTCGGCGGTGAACGTCCTCTTACCACTGCCGCCGGTCGTGGTGACGGTGATCCTGACCGGCTTGCGGACGTTCGTGACCTGGTCGCCTGGCACCTTGACCACCAGTTTCTCCGGGGCGGGGCCCGGAACGGGCAGCTTCCACCGCTGGGCGGCGGCACCGGTGCAGTCGGCCAGCGTGAACTGCGTCCGGCTCTTCAGCTCCGGCGCATTGAGGCAGCGGCCCGAGGCGGGGTTGCGCAGCGTGCCGTCCTTGCTCTGATGCCAGATCTGCGAGACGGCGCGACGGCATTCGTCGATCACGATCGGCGATCCGTCGCCGGTGGCGTCCGCGGCCACCGTGAGGCACTTGCCCCTGACCTCCAGCATGCCGTCGGCGCGGACCGTCCAGCGCTGCGTGTGGCCCGAGTTGCACTCGTACACGATGACCTGGTTGCCGTTGTTGGTGGCACCGAGCCAGTCGTCGGCGCACCACTTGTCCGGGCCGGTGATCAAACCGTGGTGGACGCTCCAGCTGAAGAACGCCCGGCCGGTGATGCCGGTGCCGCTCGTGGCGGTGACGGTCGCCATCCCCTCGCCGACGGTGGCCGCCTTGCCGGTGATCCGGCCGGTGGTGGCGTTGATGGACAGCCCCTGGGGCAGCCCGGTCGCCCGGTAGGTGAGGTTCGCCCTGCTGCCGGCGGTCCTGATGTCCACCTCGGTGCCGACAAGCGGGTCCTGGCGGCCGGGATTGGCGATCGCGCCGAAGTCCGGGGCGGTGGGCAGCGTCCACACCTGGGTCGCCGCCGCGGTGCAGGCGGCCAGGAGGAGCTGGTCGCCCTGGCCGGTGGCCGGTGCCGCCAGGCACCGGCCGGACGCCGGGTTGCGCAGCGTCCCGTCCGCCTGTGGCCGCCAGACCTGCGGCTCGGCCGCGCCGCACGCGGACAGCACGATCGGGGTCTTCTCCGCGGTGCCGCCCTTGGCCGGCGTCAGGCACCTGCCCATGCCGAGCAGCCGCCCGTCCTCGCGTACCGTCCAGAGTTGTCCCCGGTCGTTCGTGCCGCAGGGCCACAACTGGACCGGCGCTTCGTCGGCCTCGCGATCGTCGCGGTCGTCGAGGCACAGGCCGTTGACACCGGTGATCGCGCCGTCGGCCACCTGCCAGCTGAAGGTCTCCGTCACGGTGGCCGCACCGGTGGTGGCGGTGAGTGTCACGTCGGCCGACTGCGCGGTGCTGGGGGTGCCGGAGATCAGGCCGGTGCTCTGGTTGATCGTCAGTCCGGCCGGCAGGCCGGTGGCGCGGTACGTCACGGCGCGGGTGGTGTCGTGGTTGGTGACCGAGATCCGCTGCGAGACCGAACCGCCCGCGAGCGTGACCAGCATGCCGGGGTTCTTGGCGGCCAGCGAGGGCTTCGGCTCTGCCGACAGCTTCCAGCGCCGGCCGGCGCCGCCGTCGCAGGGGGCGAGGGTGAGCTGGATCCCCCAGTGGCCGGCGGGTGCGGACAGGCAGTCGCCGGTCGCGGGGTTACGCAGGGTTCCGTCGCTATCCGGCCGCCAGACCTGCGTGGCGGCGCCCTTGCACGCGGACAGCACGATGAGCCGGCCGTCGGCGGAGGTGTTGTCCGAGGCGGTCAGGCAGTGGTTCGCCGTCGCGCCGTTCCAGAACACGATGTTCCCGTTGCCCCGGGCGACCCAGTTGTGGCCGCAGCCCCATAGCTGGATCTTGTTGCCCTCGGTCGTGAACGAGGACTGGTTGTCGATGCACAGGTCGTTGAGGCCGATGATCCCGCCGTACCCGTGGACGACCTCCCAGACGAAGCTCGCCGCCGCCGACGCGGTGCCGTCGGTGGCGACGACCACGACCGTGCCGGCGCCGGTCGCGGCCGGCGTGCCCGAGATGACTCCGGTCGCGGCATCGATGGACGTCCCGGCGGGCAGCCCGGTCGCGCTGTACCGCAGGCCGCCGGCACCGGTCGCCTTGATCTTGGAGATCGTCACCGCACGGCCCGTGATCGTGAGCTGGCGCCCCGGGTTGGTGATCCGGATCGGCCCGCAGGCCGTGCTGAGCAGGCGGTTCGGCGATCCCGGGCCCGCGTCCCCGACCACGTCGGTGCTCGCGCACCCGGCCAGGGCGTCGGCGACCTGCTGCGGGGTCGCCTTCGGGTGCGCCGACAGGTAGGCCGCGGCGGCGCCGCTCACCAGCGGCGCCGCCAGCGAGGTGCCCCCGGTGGTGGTGAGAGCGGTGTCGCTCTTCCAGTCCGACGTGGTGATGTCCACGCCGGGCGCGAAGAGGTCGATGCACTTGCCGTAGCTGTAGCCGGCCCGGTTGTCGTTGCGGTCGGTGCCGCTGACCGTGATCGCCTCGGGGACCCGTTGCGGCGACAGGTCGCACGCGTCTTCGCTGGAGTTGCCCGCGGCGATCACGTACGTGATCCCGGACTTGCTGGAGTTGCGGATCGCCTCCTCCAGATCCGGCTGGATGGCCGTCCCGGTGGTCCAGCTGATGTTGACCACGGCCGGGCGCTGCGCGCTGCGCGTGATCCAGTCGATGGCCTTCAGCGCATCGGCCGAGTCGCCGTGCGCCTCACAACTGCCGACCACCCGCACCGGGTGCACCTTGGCGTTCTTGGCCACGCCCCAGGTGCTGCCGGCGGCCACGCCCGCCACCGCCGTGCCGTGGCCCGAGCAGTCGCCGTGGTCGGTCCCCGGCGGGCCACTCGTCACCCGCCCGCCGAACTCCTGGTGCGTGGCCCGCACCCCGGTGTCCATGATGTAGATGCCGGTGGCCGACGCGTCCGTGTAGTCGAACGTCCCGCTCAGCGACTGCCCGACCTGGTCGATGCGGTCCAGCGCCCACTGCGGGTCGTTCTGCCTGGACCCTGCCTGCGGCGCACCGCTGGGCGTGGACCGCGGGTGCGACGCCGCGTCCTTCTCCGGCTTCATCGGCGGGGACGGCACCACCAGGACGACGTCCTTGCGGACCGAGGCCACCAGTGGGTCCTTGGCCATCGCCGCCGCCTGCTCCGGCGACAACTGCGCGGAGAACCCGTGCAGCGCCGTCGTGTACACGTCCTTGAGCCGCCCCCCGACCCGATCGGTCAGGTCGCGGGCCGCCTTGGTGATCCGGTCCTCGCCCCGCAGCGCCGGCCGGTCGGCGAACCGCACGATGTAGCTGTTCGGGATCGGCTTGCCGGCGATCTCCTTGTCCTTTCCGGGCGGACCGTGCTCCTGGGTGGGAGTGGCGGTCGGCGCGGCCGAGGGTTGCGCGGGTTCGGGGGCCGCCTCGGCCGCGGCCACGCCTTCGGCGAGTAGCGCGGTGGTGAGCGCGGCCAGGGCCGTGGCCCGTGACAGCACCGATATGGTCCGGGCGGGTAACGGCCTTACTGACGTTCCGTACATCACCCGTCGCAGAATGCGAATCATTGACATCCTGTCCAGCTAAGTCTTCTGAATGCACTGGAATTAGTGCGGCCACAGCCTAGTACGACGGCCGATCAATTCACAGAGACAGCAGCGGTGCAGAGCATGGCCATTCCTGCGGCAATTAATATGCGGAATTCCGTCAAATGCTCGGAATGCCCATGCGTTTACGCCCCCGGCCGGGCCCCGGACCAAGGAGGCCGGTCAGGCAGGAGGGGTCGGCCCGCTCGGTGGACGGGCGAGGACGCCGGCGCGCCGGCGGTGTCCTCGGCCGATTCACCGGTCATCTCCAGGTGTCAAATCCCTGAAAGCGTGGAAACGGTTCTACGCCACAGCGGTCCTCAGTAGGACATGTCCGGTCCGCCTTCGCCCGCAACACCTATACCGGCGTTTCCCGGAGGCGGCCCGCGCCGCCGCGGCCGGCGCTACTGATCGGCTGGCCGGCACGCACCGGGGACGGCACCACCTGAACCACCGAACCAGCATGTCCGCTGATCCATCGGCGGGCCCGTCCGTTGTCCTCCAGGGCCATCGCCCGGGCGGTGCCTCCGAGTCGGCGTCGTCGTGTCCGAATTGACGATGATCGCCCAGGGCGGCAGGAGCCGAGGAACCCCAGATCGAGCGCGGTGTTGCAGAGTAGGGCGGGTGGGACTTGAACCCACGACCCACGGATTATGAGATTCCTCGGTTGCTGTCGCTTAATGTCAC
The DNA here is from genome assembly GCF_003236385.1 of Spongiactinospora gelatinilytica. Classification (GTDB taxonomy): domain Bacteria; phylum Actinomycetota; class Actinomycetes; order Streptosporangiales; family Streptosporangiaceae; genus Spongiactinospora; species Spongiactinospora gelatinilytica. Next base: position 633 of record NZ_POUA01000129.1, on the reverse strand, counting down.
CGAGTGTTGTTTTGTACTGCCGTGGCCGGAATTATCCCCGTCGTCGTGTTGGTCTGTGTCAACGCGTGCCGTGCTGTATCGCGTACACGTGAGCAACCACCGAGCAACCGCACTAAGCCTTTTTCGCCGGGCTTCGCGGAGTTGTAGTACGAGGACGGCCTTGACGAGTTGACCGGCGCGGCGCGGACAGCAGCGGAGTTTGCGCAGAATACGCCAGGTCTTCAGTTGTGCGTTGGCGCGTTCTCCTGGTCCGCGGAGCCTGGCGTGAGCGGCATTGGCATCTTTTTGGGACTGTGGCTTGCCCTTGCCCTTGTACGGCACCAGCACGTGCCCACCAGCACCGGCATATGCCTTGTCGGCCAGGGTGACCAGCCCTGATGCCTGCAGGCGGCGCAGGATTCCCCAGATCCGGGCGGCGGTCAGATCGTGGGTGGAACCGGGCAGGGAACCGGAGATCCATAGTGGCGTGCCGTCCGGGGTGGCCAGGAGTTGGATGTTCATGCCGTGCTTCTTGTGCTTGCCGGAGTAATAGGGCCGATCAGCGGCCACACGGTCGATCGGGATGAGCGTGCCGTCCATGATGAGGTAGGGGTATCCGGCGCGTCTGGCGGCGCGCAGGGCCTGATCCAGGCG
>NZ_POUA01000128.1 GCF_003236385.1 Spongiactinospora gelatinilytica | reverse complement strand
CGTGGGCTCGGAGATGTGTATAAGAGCCAGGCGCTGGCCGGGGCGGGGGCGAAGGTCGCCGCCGCCGACACCCAGGCGTCGGCGCAGCCCGGGGTCGCCTCCTACCTCCTCGACGTGCGCGACGCCCGCGCGGTGGAGGAGACGGTCACCACGATCGAGCGCGACCTGGGGCCCATCGAGATCCTGGTCAACGTCGCGGGGGTGCTGCGGGCGGCCTCGGTACGCGAGACCGACGACGAGACCTGGCGGTTGTCGTTCGCGGTCAACGCCGACGGGGTGTTCAACCTGTCGCGGGCGGTCACCCGGCACATGGCCGGGCGGCGCTCCGGCGTCGTGGTCACGGTCGGCTCCAACGCCGCCTCGGTGCCGCGGATCGGCATGGCGGCGTACGCGGCCTCCAAGGCGGCGGCCGTGATGTTCACCCGCTGCCTGGGGCTGGAGCTGGCGGGGCACGGCGTGCGCTGCAACGTGGTGTCCCCCGGCTCCACCGACACCCCGATGCTCCGCGGGCTGCCCGGCGGCGAGGAGCCGGGGGCGTTCGATGCGGTGCTGGCGGGCGACCCGGCCGCCTTCCGCGTCGGCGTGCCGCTCGGCCGGGTCGCGCTGCCGGAGGACGTCGCCGAGGCCGTGCTCTTCCTGGCCTCCGACCACGCCCGGCACATCACCATGCACGAACTGATGGTGGACGGCGGGGCCAGCCTGCGCGCCTGACCTGCGTCTTCGGGGTTAGAAGGCGGGCGACCCGGATACAGGGGTTCGGTGAGGAGGGGGACATCATGCGGCACGACCAATTCATCGGGCAGGTCCAGGCCAGGGCCCGGTTGCCCGACCGCGCGCATGCCGAACGCGCCTGCCGGGCCACGCTGGAGACCCTGGGCGAACGGGTGCCCGAAGGGCTGGCCGACAACCTCGCCGCGCAACTGCCGCACGAGATCGGGGAGAACCTGCGGCGCACCGAGGTCTACGGCGGCATGGGCAGCGGGACGGGCTTCGACCGGCATGAGTTCATCCGCCGCGTGGCCGACCGCGCGGGCGTCAAGGAACCGCAGGCCGCCTACCTCGTACGGGTCGTGATGGAGGTCGCGGGAGAGGCCACCACGGGGCGGGTACTGGACAAGGTCGGCGAGAGCCTTCCGCCCGATATCCGCCCACTGGTCCTCTCCGGCAGCCATGGCTCCATCGAGTGACCACCGCCGCTCAGGGTTCGCCAAGGACGGCCCGAAGGTCTGCGGCGGCAGGTGAGATTCGCTGCTCCGGTGGCACGGCGTTCAGTACGAGCCGGGCGGTGTGGGTCACCACATTGGTGCGATGGCCAGGGGGCACGGCGTCGATGATCTCCGTCGCGGCGGTCAGCCCTTCCTTGATCCCGCCGTTCGCCACCGTGCAGAGCGCCGTGTGCAGCCGCGCGGCGGCCCGGTACTGATAGTCCCGGTTAGTGGCGATCACCATACCGGTGGCCCGCTCCGAGCGCTCCTCATCACCCGCCCCGGCATGAACCATGCTGGACGTCCACGACGTAGCCTGGCCCCCGTTCCAATATGAGGGCATCACACTGGGCGCCGGGAGTTCGCCACCGCCGTAAAGCGGCCTCATGCTCACTCAACCGACCCAGGGCATTCGCGTACAGCGCCGCTAAAGCCGCTTGTATTCTGAGCAGATCCTCACTGCGTGCCGGGGAAGTTCGCTGACGCTCCCTCAGCAAGGCGTCCAGTTCGATGCCGATCGCTTCCTTGATCCTGGCAGCGGGCCGCACACGCAGCCCCTGCAACAGGTCTTCGCAGGTACGCTCGCAGTCCTCCATACTGCGCCTGTCGTCGCGCAGCGCGAGCAGTTGCCGTACCCGCTCATGGGTTTCCATCGCGGTCAGACCGACACCCACTGCGGCGGCCTGAATTAGGCGGCGGCGCTCCATGTCCTCATCATTTCCGCCATCACGCTTTTCAGCGTTCCGGCCAAGTGATGAGTCCGTACCGGGTGGCGCTCGAATATCCATCCCGAGGGTCGCACGAAGTTCTACGGCAGCAGGAGAACCCCAATGCTCCGCTGGTACGGCATGTAGGGCGAGCCGGGCGGTGTGGGTGATGGTGTTGGTCCGGTGACCGGGCACCATGCCATCGATGATCTGCGTCGCGGCGACCAGCCCCTCCGTCACTCCGCCGCTCACCACCGTGCACAACGCCCCATGCAGCCTTGCGGCGGCGCGGTACTGGTAGTTGAGGTGCCCAGCAGATTCCGGACAGTTGGCTACATAAGCTGACAGAAGTCTGGAAGAGGTAGGTACGTGACGAGGCGTCGCAGGCAGTTCTCGCCGGAGTTCAAGGAAGAAGCCATCCGCATGGTGCTGGAGGGCGAGCGGACGGTCGTGTCGGTTGCACGCGAGTTCGACATCAATGCCAGCACCCTGGGCAACTGGGTGAACCGGCACCGGACGGCGAGCATGCAGAACGGGAAGCAGGCGGTCTCCGGACCGGAGCGGGCCCGGATCCGGGAGCTGGAGCGGGAGAACGCCGAACTGCGGGAGAAGCTGACGTTCTTGAAAAAGCAGCCGCCTTCTTCGCGGCCGATCATCGATGACGCTCGCCAAGTACGAGCTGATCGATGCGGAGAAGGCTCACCATGCGATCGCGCGGATGTGCGCCTGGCTGGGCGTGTCCCGCTCGGGCTACTACGAGTGGCGCGAGCGGCCGGCCTCGGCCACCGCGCAACGCCGAACCATGCTCGCCTCTCTGGTCGCCGAGATCTTCACCGGCTCGCACGAGACCTACGGCTACCGGCGGGTGCACGCCGCACTGGCACGGCGTGGCGAGCACTGCTCGGCCGAACTGGTGCGCGCGTTGATGCGCGAGCAAAACCTCATCCCGGCCCAGGTACGGGCGTTCCAGCCGGTCACAACCGTGCAGGGCGACTTCCGCGGCATCCCGGACCTGGTCAGGCGCGACTTCACCGCTGAGCGGCCGGGCACCAAGCTGGTCGGCGACATCACCTACATCCGCACCTGGGAGGGCTTCCTCTACCTCGCCACCGTGATCGACTGCCATAGCAAGGCGGTCCTGGGCTGAGCGACGGCCGACCACTACCGCACCGGCCTGATCACGGACGCGATCCGGATGGCCGCCGGCACCGGCGTGCTCCAGCCCGATGCGGTGTTCCACACCGACCGCGGCTCGAACTACACCAGCGACGAGTTCGGCCGCTTCCTGACCGGCCTGCGGATCCGCCGCTCGGTCGGCCGCACCGGAGTCTGCTACGACAACGCGATGGCCGAGTCGTTCTTCTCCGCGATCAAGAACGAATGGCTGCACCGCTTCGTCTTCACCACCCGAGCCAAAGCGAGAAGGCAGGTCATCCGCTACATCGAAGGGTTCTACAACCGCCGGCGCCTGCACTCCGCACTGGGTTACCGGCCACCCCTGGAGGTACTCCACGAGTCCCTTTCATCCCAACGCGCCGCATAGGCTACGCCCATAACACGGCTGTCCGGAATCACCGTGGCACCCCAAGTCGTCATATCCGAACACCGCCGCCCTTGCCTGCTCCGAGCGGGCCTCGTCACCGATCCTCGCGTAGACGAAGCTGGCCGTCCACTCGGCGGGGCAGGCGTCACTCCAGTAGGACGGCATCACACTGGGCACGGGAAGTTCAGCGCCTCCGACCAGGGCCTCAGCCTGACGTAGCGCCGCCAACGCCTCATCATGACGCTGAAGTACTGCGGCGGCCCGGGCCCGCGCGCAGAGCACATAGACCGGGCCCCAACTCGGAACCCCCTTGGCGATCCCATAGGCAGCGCGGGTCAGTTCCAGCACGACACCAGGGGATCGCTGGCCGTAGAGGGCGTTCCCGGCTTCGGTCGCCCGCACCCCGATCGCGAGGTGCTGGTCTTTGGACGCGTCGGCCGACTGGCGGGCCGTACGCCACCAGCGCAGGGCGGCCTGATGCTCGCTCAGCCGCCCCAGCGCATTCGCATACAGAGCAGCCAAAGCCGCCTGAATCCTGAGCAAATCCTCCCGGCGCACTGGGGAAGCCCGCTGCCGCTCCCTAAGCAGGGCTTCCAACTCGATCCCGATCGTTTCCTTGTTCCTGGCGGCGGGCTGTACGCGCAAGCCCTGCAACAGGTCTTCGCAGGTACGTTCCCAGTCCTCCACACTGCGCCTTTCGTCGCTCAGCGCGAGCAGTTGCCGGACCCGCTCCTGGTTTTCCATCGTGGTAAGACCGATACCGAGTGCGGCGGCCTGAATGAGACGGCGGCGCTCCATATCCTCATCATTTCCACCGTCACGCTCTTCACCGTTCCAGCGAAGTGACGAGTCCGTACCGAGGCGGCGTCAGACATCCATTCCGAGGGTCACACGAAGTTCTACGGCGGCAGGCGATTCCCTATGTTTCTGTGGCACAGCCTGCAAAACGAGCAAAGCGGTGTGAGTGACGGTGTTGGTCCGGTGACCGGGCACCACACCGTCGATGATCTCCGTCGCCGCGACCAGCCCCTCCACAACCCCGCCCTTCACCACCGTGCACAAGGCCCGATGCAGCCGGGCGGCGGCGCGATACTGGTAATCCTTGTGGCTGAGCACCGGTGTCCTGGCCTGCTCCGAACGGGATTCATCACCTGCTCCTGCGTAGACCAGGCTGGCCGTCCACTCGGTAGGGCGGCCATCGTTCCAATAGGACGGCATCACGCTGAGGGCAGGTAGTTCGGCACCGCCGACCAAGTCCTCGGCCTGACGTAGCGCCGCCAATGCCTCGTCATGACGCTGCAGTACGGCGGCGGCCCGAGCCTGCGCACAAAGCACATAGACCAGACCCCAGCTCGGCACCCCCTTGGAGAGCCCATGAGCCGTCCGGGTCAGCTCCAGCACGGAATTTGGAGATCGCTGGCCGTATAGCGTGTTACCGGCCTCGGTCGCCCGGATGCCGATCGCCAGACGCTGATCTCTCGACGCATCGGCCGCCTGCCGGGCCGTACGCCACCATCGCAAACAGGCTTCATGCTCGCTCAGCCGCCCCAGCGCATTCGCATACAAGGCCGCCAGAGCCGCTTGTATTCTGAGCAGATCTTCCCTCAGTGCCGGAGACGCCCGCTGACGTTCCCGCAGCAGCGCGTCCAGCTCGATGCCGATCGCCTCCCGAACCTTGCCGACAGGCCGCGTGCACAACCAGTGCCGCATGTCTTCGCAGGTACGCTCCCACTCCTCCACGCTGCGACTGTCGTCGTCCCGATCCAGCGAGAGAAGTTGCCGTAACCGCTCATTGTTCTCCATCGCGGTTAGACCGACACCCACCGTGGCGGCCTGAATAAGGCGGCGGCGTTCCATATCTTCATAATCACCGTTTTCGTGATTTTTACCGCTCCTTCGAGCTTGATCCCTTATATCCGCCACAGCCTCACGGAGCCGGATCAGCTCCCCCTCGGCCCCGTAGAGCGCGTCCAGCCGGGCGACGGCGTCCCGTGGCGGAATCCGTAGTCCTTGCTCATACCGCCACAGCACGCTGTGGTGAGTCCGAGCCCCCAGCGCCACCTCGCGCAGGGTGGTGTCGCCACGGTGGCGACGCAGTTCATCGGCCAGCAACCGGGCGACATCAGGCGAATCCGGGTCAGGCATACCGCTTCTCCTGTCGCCAATCCTGGCACCGACCCATCCGGCGACAGGTAACCGTTGGTGTGCGGAGAGTCACGAGACCACTATGACAGGGCAGCCAGCGCTGCACGGGATCTCCGGCTCAGATCACCCCACACTGCCGGGCCCCGGCCGGCTCTTCCCACCGGCCGCTGATCCCGTGGCCATGGCCCCGGGTTCGTCGTGCTCCAGGGTCATGGCCACCACTTCGCTCCCCGAGTCCACGCGACTCACCGCACGAGGAGAACCGCGCATGTACCAGTCGTGTGCTCACCTGCGCCCGCTCAGCGAGACCTTGTTACTGGTCTGGGAGGTCCGCGAGCCGGGTCACCATGTGTCCGGCGTGACCGACGACCCGGCGAGCGCCCTGGTGAACCTCGTCCAGGAACTGCGCGCCTGCCTGGGCGAGGCCAACGCCATCATGCGCCCGGCCCGCCTGCACCCCAGCGGCCGCCCGGAGTACGCCTACGGCCCGATCCTGATCCACCTGCACCGCGACCCGGCCACCGGCAAGGTCAAACACCTCTGACGCCCGGCGCACACGAGAAGGGCAGCGGCGCGCTTCGGTACGGCCTCCAGCGTGTTCGATGACTCGATACAAACCGCACAGCGCTGCCACGCGATTCAGGCCGCCTCCCCAACACACCCCGGGAATTCGCCTCACACACAGCGCCGCCACGGCGGTTCAGCACCTTGTGCGGGGCGGGCCCCGGGGTGAGCGGCGGGACCGGCCCACGAGCGGTCATTCACCCTTGAGGTCCGAGAATCCACGCCAGAAACCGCTAGAGAAGTGATGGATCCGGTGTGCGGCGGTGGGTGCGCTTGGGCTCGCTGGTGATAACGAGGGCGTCGTTCTTCACGGCGACCTTGACGACCTGGCCCGGGCGCAGCTCGCCGTACAGGATCTTCTCCGACAGGGTGTCCTCCAGCTCGCGCTGGATGGTCCGGCGCAGCGGCCGGGCACCCATCGCCGGGTCGTAGCCTCGGTCGGCCAGCAACTGCTTGGCGTCCTTGGTGACCCGCAGCCCGAGGTCGCGGTCCTTCAGCCGCTCGGCGAGCCCGTCGAGCATCAGGTCGACGATCTGGATGATCTCCTTCGGGGTGAGCTGGTGGAACACCACCGTGTCATCCACCCGGTTCAGGAACTCCGGCCGGAAGTGCTGCTTCAGCTCCTCCTGCACCTTCGACTTCATCCGGTCGTAGTTGCTCTCCGCGTCGTTGTTACGCGCGAACCCGACCCCGATGCCCTTGGAGATGTCCCGCGTGCCCAGGTTGGTGGTCATGATGATCACCGTGTTCTTGAAGTCGACCACCCGGCCCTGCGCGTCGGTCAGCCGGCCGTCCTCCAGAATCTGCAACAACGAGTTGAAGATGTCCGGATGCGCCTTCTCGATCTCATCGAACAACACCACCGAGAACGGCTTGCGCCGCACCTTCTCGGTGAGCTGGCCACCCTCCTCATACCCGACATAACCCGGAGGAGAGCCGAACAGCCGCGAGACCGTGTGCTTCTCCATGAACTCCGACATGTCCAGCATGATCAGCGCGTCCTCGTCGCCGAACAGGAACTCCGCCAGCGCCTTGGACAACTCGGTCTTCCCCACACCGGACGGACCGGCGAAGATGAACGACCCACCCGGACGCCGCGGGTCCTTCAACCCGGCGCGGGTACGCCGGATCGACCGCGACAGGCCCTTGATCGCATCGTCCTGGCCGATGATCCGCTTGTGCAGCTCATCTTCCATCCGCAGCAGCCGCTGGGACTCCTCCTCCGTCAGCTTGAACACCGGGATGCCGGTGGCCGTCGCCAGAACCTCGGCGATCAGCTCCTCGGTGACCTCGGCCACCACATCCATGTCACCGGCCTTCCACTCCTCCTCGCGCCGCTCACGCCCCCGCTGAAGCTCGTTCTCCCGATCGCGCAGCGCGGCGGCCTTCTCGAAGTCCTGCGCGTCGATCGCGGACTCCTTGTCGTACCGGACGTTGGCGATCTTCTCGTCGTACTCCCGCAGCTCGGGGGGCGCGGTCATCCGCCGGATGCGCATCCGCGAACCCGCCTCGTCGATCAGGTCGATCGCCTTGTCCGGCAGGAACCGGTCGCTGATATAGCGGTCGGCGAACCGTGCCGCCGCCTCCACCGCGCCGTCGGTGATGATCACCCGGTGATGGGCCTCGTAGCGGTCGCGCAGCCCTTTGAGGATCTCGATCGTGTGACCCAGCCCCGGCTCCGCGACCGGAATGCGCTGGAACCGCCGCTCAAGCGCCGCGTCCTTCTCCAGATACTTCCGGTACTCGTCGAGCGTGGTCGCGCCGATGGTCTGAAGCTCGCCGCGGGCCAGCATCGGCTTGAGGATGCTGGCGGCGTCGATCGCGCCCTCCGCGGCGCCCGCGCCGACCAGGGTGTGCAGCTCGTCGATGAACAGGATGATGTCACCGCGGGTGCGGATCTCCTTGAGCACCTTCTTCAGGCGCTCCTCGAAGTCACCGCGGTAACGTGACCCGGCCACCAGGGCGCCCAGGTCGAGGGTGTAGAGCTGCTTGTCCTTCAGCGTCTCGGGCACCTCGCCCTTGACGATCTTCTGGGACAGCCCCTCGACCACGGCGGTCTTGCCCACGCCGGGCTCGCCCACCAGGACCGGGTTGTTCTTGGTGCGGCGGGACAGCACCTGCATGACCCGCTCGATCTCCTTCTCGCGCCCGATGACCGGGTCGAGCCTGCCCTCGCGGGCGGCCTGGGTCAGGTTGCGGCCGAACTGGTCGAGCACCGTGGACGAGGCCGGGACGGACTCCTCCCTGCCCCCGGCGCCGGCCGGGTCGCCGGCCTGGAGGCCGTGCAGCAGGCGGAGCACCTGCTCGCGTACCGCGCCGAGATCGGCGCCCAGCCTGACCAGCACCTGCACGGCCACGCCGTCGCCCTCGCGGATCAGCCCCAGCAGCATGTGCTCGGTGCCGATGTAGCTGTGGCCCAGTTGCAAAGCCTCACGGAGCGACAGCTCAAGGACCTTCTTGGCGCGCGGGGTGAACGGAACGTGCCCCGACGACGCCGACCGACCCTTGCCGATCATCTCCTCGACCTGCCGCCGGACGACCTCATGGCCCAGGCCGAGGCCGTCCAGCGCCTTGGCGGCGACGCCTTCGCCCTCGCGGATCAGCCCGAGCAACATGTGCTCGGTGCCGATGCAACCGTGGTTGAGCGCCCTGGCCTCCTCGTGGGCCAGGACGACGACCCGCCGTGCGCGGTCGGTGAACCTTTCGAACATCACACCTCCTGAGTGGGCACTGCGGACGGCCCGCTGTCGCGGGTGAGGACGATGAGATCGTCGGGATCGGCGACGATGGCCGCCTGGGAGCGGTCGGGATGCACCCGGTAGGCGAGCGGCGGGCCGGTCAGGCCCCATATCGCACCCACGATCGTCGCCCCGGACCCGGCGCGCGGACCGGCGGTGATCCGCACGCGGGTGCCGGGGGCGTGGCCGTCTTCGGCCACCACGAGCAGCGCGTCGAGGATCTGCCGGCCGCCGGTGAACGGCAGCTCCGCCCAGCGGGCCGGATCGTGCGGGGCGATGGCCGCCGCCAGCCGTGCGGCCTCGTCGCGCGTGCGAAAGCCGCGGTGGGCGGCCCCGGCCAGGATCGCCGCGGCGGCGCGGTGGCGCAGCGTGGCAGGCTCGGTGTCGAGCGCCAGCCGGACCATGCGGTCGATCAGCGCGCACATCGTGTCGACCGCGGTCTCCTCGCCCAGCTCGGCCGTCCAGGCCAGCTCGCCGGGCGCGGGCACGATGGACGGCGTCTCGGCGGCGACGGTGAAGTAGACCATGGCGAGCACGTCTTCGCGGGCCTCGCCGTGGTAGAGCGGGCCCACGCCGGTGCCGCTGTCGCCGCGGGCCGGCGGGAACCGCTCGACCAGGTGCCCGGCCCGGCCGCGGGGCAGGTCGGCGGCCATCCGGGCGTCTTGCACCCGCTGGTGGAAGGTGCGCCGGGCACGGCGGCCGATCAGCCGGCGGCGCCGCCCGTCGGTGCCCGCCGGGTAGATCGTGCGGCCGCGGCTGGCCGGTGTCTCGCACTGGCCGGGCCAGGCGTCGGGCCAGCGCGCAGCCACCGAATAGGGAACGCCCGACATCGCGGCGCGGGCCCTGATGGCGCGTCTGCGCGCCCTGCCGGGCACGGCTCTTCGCCGCCGATCCCCGCACGGGTCGTGCTGGTCATCGCTCACCGTGTGCCGATCGTCGGCCATCATGCCCTCCGACGGGCCCCACGCATCCCACCGATCGGGGCGGCACGATCAGGCCGCGCAACTGCCGGCGCGCACTGAGTCGGGGACTCTTGGCCTTCGTATGCGAACCGGCGTGGGCGATCGCAATGGGCGCCGGCGGGTGCTCCGCCTGCCCATGACTTTAGGGGCGCGCCCGATGCGGCGGGCAAGATTCAGCCAGCAGCCGAACCGGGCGTGACGACCCCGGCGATTGGGCACCTCTACCTTTTGGCACCCACCCGAACCTGGCTGATCTTTTCCGCCATGCGCTCCTGCCCCGCGGCGTCGAGCCGTTCCCAGAGCGTGTTCGCGATCAGGTGCAGCAGGTTCACGGTGAGGATGGCGGGGGCGATCATGGCGACCGCGTCCGGCACGCTGGGCAGCAGCGCCAGCGCCAGCATGACCGCGGTGATCCCGTTCTGCTGGCCGAGGGCGAGATAGACCCGCTCGACCCCGGTCAGGCCGCGCGCCGGGATCAGCCCGCCGACGATGACCTGCGCGGCGTACGCGGCCACGCCGAGCAGCGCGCCGCGCACCGGCTCGACGCCGCCGGGCAGCAGCATCCCCAGGGCGAAGGCCGCGACCAGGAAGGCGACGGACAGCACCCGGCCGAGCGCGCGTTCGATGCCGGGGCGCAGGAACAGCCCGATCAGCGCGATGCCGAGCACCAGGAACTGCTGCACCGCCACCACCAGCGCGGCCAGCAGCACGGCCACTCCGGTGATCCGCCTGGTCGGCGGATCGTGCAGAACCGGCCAGTAGTACCGGCCCGCCGCCCACTTCGCCACCGCCCAGCCGACCAGCACCACCCCGGCCAGCAGGGCGTTGCCCCAGGTGGTCGTCAGGTACGCGCCCACACCGCCGCGCCCGCCGAGTAGCATCGCGGTGAAGTAGACGGTCAGCAGCGCGGTGATCGGATCGTCGAACGACGCCCACGCGAGCAGCAGGTTCTTCGCCCGCGCCGACATGCGCGAGCTGCCGATCAGGGCGGCCACCGACAGCGGGTCGATCTGCGCGACCGCCACACCGAGCAGCAGTGCCTCCGGCCGCGGCCAGGAGAGGTACATCACCCCGCCGATCAGCACCGCCTTCAGCAGCACCCCGACGGTGACCGCGAGCACCACCGTGCGCAGATCCTTGGTGACCTCGCGGGAGATGCCATGGGCACTGCTGTAGAGGCCGATCGAGAGCAGAGCGGTCACCGCGTACATGTAGAGCGGCGAGCCGACGGACTGCGCGACGCCCGGCACCGCGCCGGCCGACGCCGCGCCCGCGGCGACCACGGTGACGGCCACCGCGAGCCGGGCCGCGGCGGGCGAGAGCCGCGGGCGCGCCCTGGGCCGCCGCAGGCCGGAACGGACCTCGTCAAAAGGGTGGTCCTCAGGGTGGCGTTTCATCCAGCACCCGCTCCACGTCGGGCAGCAGTTCGCGCATCCGGTCCTCGGCGTGCGGCACCAATGGCTGGAACAGGGTGACGCCGAGCAGGAAGGCGCCGCTGCGGTTCAAGGGGTAGACGAAGATCGCGCCGGACTCCACGTCCAGCACCACGCGCCGGAACGGTTCGTGGGTGAACCTCCACAGGGCGTGGGTCAGCTCCGCGAGGTCGCGTTGCAGCCGCCGGGCCACCTCCAGGTACTGCTTGCGCCGCAGGTCCCTGGTCAGCCGGTGGAACCAGGAGTCCAGGGCCGGGTTGTCGAAGACGTCGGCGGAGAAGCGGAACTCCCAGTCGACGTGGAGGGCGACGTAGTGCAGGTCGCCCGCGGTGAGCCGGGGAACGCAGACCTCGCGCAGCCCGCGGGCGGCGGCCTCGCCCAGCAGCTCGCCGCGCGCGAGGTGGGGCGTGACCGGCTCGGCCAGCCCGGCGGCCTCCGCCTCGATGTCGCCGCCGGGCATCCGGCCCGGCTGGTTGAACGCCAGCTTCCTGATCCGGGTCGCCAGCGCGGACATCTTCCGGTCCATGGACTCCACGGCGGTGGTGTCCAGCGTCGCCCCCACGATGTACTCGCCGGAGTAGACCCAGTCGCAGTGAATGCCCCCGTCGGAGGTCTCCACGACCGTGCGGATGAGGTCGCCGGTCTCCAGGTCGGCGAGCAGCCGGTCCATCCGCTCGACGTTGATGACGAACTCATGGAACGCGTTCTCGTAGCCCTCGCGTACCGTCTCGGCGTCGCGTTCGCCGAACCGGCCGGGCATCTTGTGGAACAGGTCCGCGGAGAAGCCGTGGAAGCCGTGGTCGAAGTAGCTCACGGTGTGCAGGCCCTGCGGATCGCGGAACTCGTCCTCGCACAACGCGATGATGTTCTCGTAGGCGGCGCCGCCGTACGAGGAGCGCCGGACCACGCACGCGGGCGGGTCCTCCTTCGCGGTCATCTCCGTCCTTTCCGTCAGCGCCGCTCAGTACGGCATGACCTCGATGTCGATGTCACGCCGGCGACTGGGGTCGCGCCGTCCCCCGAGGCCCTCTCTGCGCAGGTCGGCGAGGTTGCGCTCACAGATCCGCACATGCGGATGGCCAGGTCCGTAGAAGTACAGCAGGCGTTCCAGGGCGGTCGCCATCCGGTCGACGGCCAGATTCCTGTCCCTGGGGGCGAGGCTGTTGGCGTGGTTGACCTCGGCGGCGAGCGTCAGGGGGTGGCGTGGGCCGAGCCGGTCGGCCAGCACCGCGCAGCTTTCCGCGCCCAGCCGCGCCGCCTCCTCCGCGTCGCCCGCGGCGCGCAGGTAGGCGCCCAGGTTGGCCTGCAGCGCGTAGCCATGGGGGTGGTCGCGGCCGAACACGTCGCGAAAGCCGGCCAACGCCCGCTGGGCACGGATCACGGCCCCCGCGTGGTCGCCCTCGGCGTGCAGGTCGGCGGCGACGGCGGCGGAGCACAGCACGGTCGCCGCGTGCCGTTCGCCGACCACCTCGCACAGCTCCTCCAGCGCCTCGGTGTCGCGGCTCAGCGCCTCGAAGGAACGGCCGAGCCTGCGTTCGCACACCGCGATTCCGCACTCGATCCGCAGGAGCAGCAGGCTGCGCGGGCCCGCCGCCTTGACCTGGACCGGCGCGAGCAGCCCGAGGCCGCGCCGCAGCAGGTCGAGAGAGCCTGCCGCGTCGCCGAGCTCGCGCATGAAGTAGGCCAGGTTGCAGCCGGTTCCCCAGGCGGCGGGGGAGGTCTCGCCGTACAGGGTCAGCCGGTCGAGGTGGCAGCGCCGGGCCAGCTCCTCCGCCTCGTACGGCTTGCCGGCCAGCGAGGCGGAGACCGCGAGGTTGTTCAGGGCCCGCCCGGTGTGCGGGCTCTGCGCGCCGAGCAGCCGCTCGAAGCCGGACCAGGCGGCGCTGCTGCGCAGGTAGGCCATCCCGAAGTCGCCCTTGGCGCGTAGGTCCGCGCCGTGCGCCATGGCGGCGTCGAGCGCCCTTACCGACTTTTCGCCGCGGCGCACCAGCATGCGCAGCGCGGCCTCGCCGTGCCGGGCCGCGGCGGTGTGGTCGCCCAGCTCGCGAAGCACATTGGCGAACTGCACGCGCAGCTCGGGGATCAGCGAGGGGTCGGGACTCGCGCTCCACTCGGCCAGGGCCTGCTCGCCGAGCCGCCGGGCCCGCCGCCAGGCGCTGTAGTCCTGGAGCTGGTACAGATGGCGCACCTGGCCGATCACCCAGCGGCGCACCGGCGGGTGCGGGCACTTGACCGCGCCGCTGGTGAGCACATGCCGATTGAGTTCGGCGAGCCTGCGGGCGCGCAGGTCGTCGGGCCCTTCGTTCTCGGCGGGGGCGAACCGGGCCAGGCCGTGCAGGACCTCCTCCCGTCGGCGCTCCAGGGTCGGGCCACGCATGGACGCCAGGACGGTGTCGCGGATCAGCCGGTGGGTGCGCAGCGCACCGGCGCGGCCGTGCTCGATCCTGACCAGGCCGTACCCGCGCAGGCTCTCCATCGTCACGTCGATGTCGAGCGGGTCGGCGAACGGCCCGCCCTCGCCGTACAGCTCGCCCAGGAAGGCGGGCGAGCGCAGCAGGTCGAGGGAGGACCCGTCGAGGCTGAGGAACGAGGACACCTGCATGAGCCACAGCTCGGCCGGGTCGAGGGCGGCGAGGGCGGCACCCACCATCGCCTCGTGCGAGGCGATCGGATCGGGGGTGGTCCCGGGCTCGGCGCGGGCGCCGCGGTCCGCCTCCAGGCCCGCCATGACCCTGCCGTAGGTGAAGCGCAGTTCGGCGACGGCCTGGGCGGCGCGGTCGCGCAGCGGCACGCGGGCGCGGCCCGGATCGCTCGCCGCCCTGGCCAGCCAGGCCCGCGCCATCTCCATCGCGAGCGGCATCCCGCCGAGCATGCCGGCCACCTGGAGGGCGTCGTCGGTGGTGATGTGCGGGTCACCGCGGCGCAGCAGCGCGGCGCTCTCCACCGGGGACAGCGGGCCGACCTGCACATGGGAGGGGCGGTCGGCGGGAGGCCGCCTGCGGGTGGTGAAGATGACGTGCCCGCCCTCGTCGGGGACCAGGCCGGGCAGTTCCTCGTCCTGGCCGAAGTCGTCGTAGACGAGCAGCCACCGCGGCTCGGCGGCGGCGGTCAGATAGCGCAGCACCGCGGCCACCGCGTCGCCGCCCTCGGACAG
The DNA here is from genome assembly GCF_003236385.1 of Spongiactinospora gelatinilytica. Taxonomy (GTDB): domain Bacteria; phylum Actinomycetota; class Actinomycetes; order Streptosporangiales; family Streptosporangiaceae; genus Spongiactinospora; species Spongiactinospora gelatinilytica. The sequence continues at coordinate 3,959 of NZ_POUA01000128.1, read as the reverse complement.
CTCCAGCCGGTGGGCCAGGGCGCTCAGGCCCTCGCGGGCCTTGTCCCCGTTGCGGGCCTGGATCCACCAGACGATGTCGTAGCCGCCGAGGAAGCGCTCGGCGTACTCCAGCGCCAGCTCGCTCTTGCCCGCTCCCGGGCCGCCGTGTATCACGCAGCGCCCGTCGGGCGAGTCGAGCATCCGGTCGCGTAACTGGAGGAGCAGCCGCTCCCGGCCGACGAAGTCGCGCTCGGCGGAGGGCAGGTTGTGGGTCGTGGGCAGGCGCGGGAAGCGGGTGCCGCCGGCGCCGGCGGGCAGCGGGTCGCGGATGCGCAGCCGCCGGCGCAGGTCGGCCTTGATGTCGGCCTCCTCCTCGCCCCGGAGGTCCAGCTCCTGCACGCCTTCGGGAGGGCCGGCGAGCGTGTGGTCGTCCACCCTGACGAAGACCAGGCCGCCCTCGGCGTGTTCGCCCCCGCCGTCGCGCCACAGGCCGACCAGCGCGTCGAGCCGGTCGCTTTCGTCCAGGCTCATCCGGGTGGGCGAGACCACCAGGACGAGGGTGTCGTCGCTCAGGCCGTCGGGGGCCTCGTCGGCGAGGCCGCGCAGCGGAATCTCCCTGACCCGCAGGCCGGCCCCGGCGATCTGGGCGGCCAGCCACTCCCCCCACGCGCGGTAGCGGGCGGTGTAGACGACCGAGACGTGGCGCACGCCGGTGACCAGCCCGCCGGTGATCCGCCCGGCCACGCCCTCGTAGGCGTCGCGCAGGCCGCCTCCGCCCGCGGGCTCGCTGAGCACGGCGAGCGCGTCGGTGAAGTAGTGGTCGCCGCTGTAGGGGATCTCCACGTCGGTGTCGATGACCAGCTCGGACTCCCCCAGCTCCTCGCGCAGCCGCCGCCGGGCCGTCGCCAGCTGCGCGGTACGGCTCCGGTCGACCATCATCGGCAGCGGGAGCACCCGCGCGACGCCGCCCGTCGTGCCGATCTGGGCGACGGCGTCGGCGACCTCGGCGATGGCCGACGGGCTCAGTGGGAAGCCGATGACCGCGATGTCGGACAGCATCGCCGACCAGCGCAGCGCCGCGGCGCCCGTCCGGGTGGGGACCCGGACCAGCACGTAGTCGTATCCGCTGTCGCGCAGCCGCTTGCGCACGGTGGCCGACTCGCCCCATCCGGCGGGTCCCGCGGCCTCGTCGTCCACGGTGACGGCGAGGTCGAGGCAGCCGCCCTGATCGGTGAGCGGGCCGAGGTCGAGGCGGATCGGCGCGGCGCCGGGCTCGGCGGCGGCCGGCTGGAACCTCAGCAGATAGCGCCGCAGCGCCGGTGCGGAGGGCCCGGTGTCGGCCACCAGGACGCGTTTTCCCGCGGTCGCGAGAATGACGGCGACGTTGGCCAGCGTCATGGTGCTGCCGATGCCCCCGCGCAGCGAATGGAAGGTGATGATGATTCCGGGCTGATTGGATCCGCCGTTCATCGCCGCCCCATTTGGCTACCAACGGACGGCGACAGCCGCCCGGCCCCCACTCTGCCACATTCGGGCGCACCCGGATACGGTTGTTCGCCAAGCGCGGCGCGGCGCGGAGTTACCCGGAACGGGCATCAGTCATGCGTTTCATCCGAGCCGTCCATGCCGGACTCGAAGCCGGAGCAGTACAGCTCGGGCGGCTCCTGGGCGTCCCGGTAGAGGCGGCGCAGCGCGATGGCCAGCGCGCCGTCCCGCGGCAGGGAGTCGAGGGCCGCCGGATCGATGCCACCGATGTCGATCAGGTCGGACCGAAGTTCGTCGCCGTTTTCCGCCGCGTCAGTCACAGCCGCTGCTTCCTCCGATTAACTCGGGCAATACGGTGTTATATCCCATATCACCGGATAACTCCGATCAATGTTCTTATATTAACGAGCCGCTTCCCAGGCGACCACATCCCTGTATGATCCTAGACATTCCACATTCCTCCTCATGTGAGGTGCGGATCATGCCACCCGCCCCGCCGGACCTTTTCCGACCGGCCGACCGGCCCGGGGGCGAGGGCGGGCGCACGATCGACGCGGCGCGGCCATGGCCTGATTCGGGCGACGTGGCGGCGCTGCTGGCCGGAGGCTGGCGGCCACGGCCCTTCCGCACGTTCGTGCTGAAGATCCACAGCCGGTGCGACCTGGCCTGCGACTACTGCTACGTCTACTCCGGGCCGGACCGCTCCTGGCGCGACCGGCCCAGGATGATGTCCGCCGCGGTGGCGGCGCAGGCGGCGGCGCGGATCGCCGAGCACGCCACCGGTCACGGGCTGCGGCGCGTCCAGGTGGTGCTGCACGGCGGCGAGCCGCTGCTGTGCCCGCCCGGGCACATGGCCGCGCTGGTGCGGGAGATCCGCGCCGCCGTCCGCGCGCCCGTACGCGCGTCGGTGACCGTCCAGACCAACGGCGTACGCCTGGACGAGACGTACCTGCGGCTGTTCAAGGACCTCGGGGTCGGCGTCGGCGTCAGCCTGGACGGCCCCGCGCCGGTCCACGACGGGCGCCGGCGCACCGCCGCGGGCCGGGGCAGCCACGCCCCCGTCTCGGCGGCCCTGCGGCGGCTGGGCGGCACGGCGTACCGCCCGCTGTTCAGCGGGCTGCTGTGCACGATCGACGTGCGCGCCGACCCGCTCACCGTCTACCGGGAGCTGCTGCGTCACGCCCCGCCCGTGGTGGACTTCCTGCTGCCGCACGCCAACTGGTCCGCTCCCCCTCCCGGAGGCGACGGGCGCGGCACACCGTACGCGGACTGGCTCATCGCGATCTTCGAGGAGTGGTACGGCGCCGCGCCGCGCCCCACCTCCATCCGGCTCTTCGACGAGATCATCCACCTGCTGCTCGGCGGACACGCCGGGACCGAAGGGCTGGGGCTCACGCCCGTGGGAGTCGCCGTCGTGGAGACCGACGGCACGATCGAGCAGACCGACGCGCTCAAGTCCGTCCACGACGGCGCCGCGCGCACCGGGCTGCACGTGGCCCGCGACCCGTTCGACGCGGCGCTGCTGGTGCCCGGGATCGCCGCCAGGCAGATCGGCGCGGCGGCCCTCGCCCCGGGCTGCCGGGCCTGCCCGGTGGGCCGGGTTTGCGGCGGCGGCCACTACGCCCACCGCTACCGGGAGGGCACGGGCTTCGCCAACCCGTCGGTGTACTGCGCCGATCTCTACCGGCTCATCGGGCACATCCGCACCCGCGTGTCCGGCGACATCGCGGCCCTCCGCGCCCCCGGCGCGTGAGCGTGGCGCGGGGGCATCGGCTGGCGCGGCGGACGCTCGTGGCCCTGGCGCGCGGGGAGGACGGGGCCGCCGCCCTGCGGGAGCTGGCCCCCGTGCGGCTCAGCAAGCATCTGCTGCTGCTCACCGCGGTGGTGGACCAGGCCGCCGAGCGCGGTCACCCGGAGGCGCGGCGGGCCGCTTCGGCGTTGTCCGCGCTGCACACCGTACGGCGGGCCGCCCCCACCGCCGCCGAGACGGTCCTGCGCAACCCCGCCGTGGGTTCGTGGGCCCTGACGACGCTGCACGAGATGATCCACGGCCGCCCGGACGCGCGCCCCGGACACCTGGCGGCCATCACCGCCGGGGCGGCGGCGCTCGGCCACGTCCCGGCCGAGCTGGAGCTGACGGCGGGCCCCGAGGGCCTGACAATCCCCGGACTCGGCAGGGCCGGGCTCCCGCCCGGCCCCGTGACCTTCCGGGCGAACGGCCCCGGCGGCGAACCGGCCCGGCTGTCCGCGGGCCGCCACCACGTCGCGCTGCCGCCCGACCCCTACCAGGACGCCCCCCACTGGCAGGGCCTGCGCCGCCTGCCGCTGCATGCCCCCGAGCACCGGATGAACCTGCTCGCCGACGACCTCGACCCGCATCGCTTCCCCGGCGCCCTGGAACGCCTCCCCCGGCTCCCCCTCGCCGAGTTGGGCGCCTGGCACGAACGCCTCCAAGCGGGCTGGCTGCTCCTGTCCCGCCACCACGGCTGGGCGGC
>NZ_POUA01000127.1 GCF_003236385.1 Spongiactinospora gelatinilytica | reverse complement strand
GCTTGAGGGGGATGGACTCGGCGGTTTTTCTGGCGCCCTTGGCCATGAGGGACTTGCCGGGGAGGTAGGGCATGAGCTTGTAGTTCTGCCGGAGGAACCAGGCCATGGTGCGGCTTTGGGGGACCATGAACTTGCTGACGCCCTGGCCCATCTTCATGCACTTCTCGGCGTATCCGCGCATCTCCTGCTCGTAGGCGGGGAAGGCGGTGCGGTGGTCGCCGTGGGCGGTGGCGAGTTCGCCGGCGAGGACGTAGGCGCCTACGAGGGCGAGGCCGGTGCCCATGCCGGACAGGGGGAACGGGGAGTAGGCGGCGTCGCCGAGGAGGGCGGTGCGGCCGGTGGTCCAGGTTTCCATGTGGACCTGGCCGATGGCGTCGAAGTAGAAGTCGGGGGAATCCCACATGGCGACCAGGAGGGGGTCGCTCTCCCAGCCGTTGCCGCGGAAGGTGTCGGCGAGGATCTGCTTCTGGCGGGCGATGTCGTGGCGGTGGTAGTCGGCGGATGGGGAGGCGAACCAGAGGACGGCTTTGGCCTCGGTGTTGTGGCGGGGGCTGTAGATGGAGACGAGTTTGCCCGGGGTGCTGTAGGCGAGGGCGGTGTACTGGAGTCCCAGGTGGTTGGGCGTGGTGAAGATCGCGCAGTGCAGGCCCAGGTGCTTGAAGTACCGGGACTCCGGGCCGAAGGCCAGGGAGCGGACCTTGGAGTGGATGCCGTCCGCGCCGATGACCAGGTCGAAGCGGCGGGGTGGGGTGTGTTCGAAGGTGACGTGGACGCCGTCGCCGTCCTCGCGCATGGCGGTGATGGAGTCGCCGAAGATGTACTCGGTGTGCTGCGCTGTCGCGTCGTAGAGGATTCGGGCGAGGTCGCCGCGTAGGATCTCGACGTCGCCGGCGAACAGGTCGGCGGGCAGGCTCGCGAGGCGTTTGCCGGCGCTGTTGACGTACCAGGTCGGGCCCATGCCGGTGCGCGCGGCCTCGACGGCGTCGAGGATGCCCATGCGGCGCAGGACGGTCATGTGGGCCTTGCCGCGGCAGTCGACGGCGTGGCCGCCCTCGCGCAAGGCGGGGGCGCGTTCGACGATGGTCGGGGTGAAGCCGTACCGGTGCAGCCAGTACGCGAGCGCGGGGCCGGCCACGGAGGCGCCGGAGATCAGGATGTTGCGGTTGGTGATCGGTGTCATGTGGACGAGGATGCGCCGGGCCGCTCACCGCATGCGCACCACATGCTCACCGCATGCGCACCACATGCGCACCAACCGCTCACAGGGACTCGCCGAACAACGTGTAGAGCGGGGAGGCCGTGATGACCTGCTCGGACACGCCTGCTTGCAGGAGGGCCCGGGCGCGGCTCATGGCCAGGCCGCGGGCGTACGCGCATTCGTACGACCGGCCACCCAGCGCCTGCCGTACGTGTCCGGTGAGGGCGGACGTCTCGGTGCCGGGTGGGGTGGGCGTGCCGCGCAGGGTGACGGCGGCGCCGAGCAGTACGGCGGCGGCGGCCGCGTCGCCCTCGGCGAACGCGACCCCGGCGAGGGCTTCCAGGGGGCGGGCCGGCTCCGGGAACGCGCCCATGCTCACCGCCGTCTCGGCGGCCCGCCGATGGAACTCGAGGGCGGCGGGCAGGTCGCCCCGCAGGTGGGCGATCCGGCCGAGGCCCACGAGGGTACGCGCGCGGTTGCCGACGCTTCGCATGGCGTGCGGGTCGAAGCGGGCGAGGGCGTCGGTGTAGTGGCGTTCGGCCTCGTCGGGGCGGCCTTCGAGCAGCGCGATGTCACCGAGTCCGCGCAGGGCGGCGGCGAGGTATGTGGCGCTGCCGGCCTGGCGGGCGAGGGCCGCGGCCTGTTCGTAGTCGGCACGCGCGGCGGCGACCCCTTCCACGGCCATGGAGTGGTCGGCTCGGTTGCAGAAGAGATCGGCGATGTCGTCGTGGCGCCCGGTTCGCGGGTGAGGAGGAGGGCCTGGTCGGTGAGCTCGATGGCGCGGGGGAGGTGGCCCAGGTTGGCGCAGAGGCCGGCGAGGGCGTCGAGGGCGAGGGAGGTGCCCCATCTGTCGCCTACGGTGCGGAATGCGGTGACGGCGGAGGCGAGCAGGCGTTCGGCGTCCGCGTAGTGGCCGCTGCCGTACTTTGAGTAGCCCCAGATCAGCTCGCCGCCCGCGCGGGCCCAGGGGTCGGTGCTGTGGCGGATGGCGTCGATCAGGGCGAGGGCGGGTCGTGGTTTCATGTCGGCGGCGTAGGTGAGCAGCCACAGGAAGAGCGCGGCCGGGTGTGGGGGGCCCTCGGCGTTGATGAGGACGCGTTCGGCGGCCGCTCGGTGGTCTTCGGCGCTACGCCCTTCGGCGCGCGGCCCGGCGATCAGGACGCAGAGCGCGTACGGGCGGCCCGACTTGGACGCGGCGGCGGGTGAGGTCCGGTCGAGGAGGGCGGTCGCTTCGGGGAGTACGGACGAACGTAGGCCGCGTATCCATAGATATGTGGACATGGCGGCGAGCAGCCCGGACGCCGCCTCCGCCACTTCACCCACGTCGGCCGCGGTGACCGCCCAGCGGAGGACGGCTCACTGGTCCCGCTGGCCGAGCAGGATCGGCGGCTGTGGGACACCGCCCTGATCAAGGAGGGCGTGGAGCTGATCACCGACACGCTGTCCTGGGCGCCGATCGGGAGCTACCAGATCCAGGCGGCCATCGCCGCCGTCCACGACGAGGCCCCGCGCGCCGAGGAGACCGACTGGGGGCAGAGCCTGGCGCTGTACCAGTTGCTGGAGCGCGTCTCGCCCAATCCGATGGTCACCCTCAACCACGCGGTGACGCTGGCCATGGTCCGCGGTCCCGAGGCCGGGCTCGGCATGCTCGCGGGGCTCGACTCCGACGAACGGCTGGCGGGCCACCACCGGCTGGCCGCGGTACGCGCGCACCTGCTGGAGATGGCGGGCGACGCGGCGGGGGCGCAGGCGGAGTATCAGGAGGCGGCCCGGCGTACGACGAGCCTGCCCGAGCGGCGCTACCTGGAGGCCCGCGCGGCCAAGCTGAAGCCCTGACCGGCTAGAGGTTGTGGCGGGGTGAGACGGGGGCGCGCCAGCCCAGGATGGCCTCGGTCATCCGCACCGCCGCCACCGCCTGCGGCACGTCGTGGACCCGCAGGATGCGCGCGCCCTGGAGCACGCACACCACGTTGGCCACGATCGTGCCCTCCACCCGCCCGTTCTGGGGGACGTCGAGGGTCTCGCCGATGAAGTCCTTGTTGGAGACGGCGGCCAGGGTCGGGTGGCCGATCGCGGCGATCTCGCTCAGCCGGCGGGTCAGCTCCAGCGAGTGGTAGGTGTTCTTGTTGAGGTCGTGGCCCGGGTCGATGATGATCCGGTCGGGGGCGACCCCGGCGTCGATCGCGTGCCGTACGCGTTCGCGCAGGAAGTGGGCCACCTCGCTCACCACGTCGGTGTACGTCGGGCGGCTGACCTCCGTTCGCGGGCCGCCGATGCTGTGCGTGACCACCACGGCCGCGCCCGCCTCGGCGACGGCCTTGGCCATGGCCGCCTCGCGGATGCCGTTGGTGTCGTTGACCACGTCGGCCCCGGCGGCGAGCGCGGCGCGGGCCACCTCGGCGCGGTGGGTGTCCACCGAGATCACGACGTCGGAGGCGGCGCGCACCGCCTCGATGACCGGCGCGACCCGGTCGATCTCCGCCGCGACGCTCAGGTCGTCCTGGTCGGCGCGGAAGGCCAGGCCGCCGATGTCGACCCAGTCCGCGCCGTCGGCGACGGCGCGGCGCGCGGCCCGGACCGCGAGGTCCAGCTCGTACGTACGCCCGCGGTCGTGCATCGAGTTGGGGGTACGGTTGATGATCGCCATGACGGCGACCTGGCGGGAGAAGTCGAACTCCCTGTGTCCGATCCTCCGCACCGGAAAGATGATCTCCGGCTGGAAGATACTGGTGCCCCCACCGGCCACGGCGCTCGCTTCCCTGGTCTCTGGCTGACGGTGCTACCGACTGGCAGTGCTGCCGAGGTCGAGCCTAGCGCGCGTGGACGGCCACGCCGCCCCTGATCGGACGCGTCCGTGATCGGACACGGTCAGCGGGCGGCGGCGTCGTTCTCCTGTGTCGCCTCGTCGTCGCGCTCATCGTCGTCAGCGCCCGACAGCTCCGCGCGCAGGCGGTCGATGTCCATGCTGTGGGTGCGGTACTTGAGCTGCCGTGCGACCTTCTTCTGCTTTGCCTTGGCTCGGCCTCGTCCCATGGGGCTCCACTCCCTCGCCCTGTCCCGGCATCTCCCTATCAACCTTACTATTTGCGCAAGCAGGAAAGTCACGAGTTAAACAGTGTGACCGAACACTCACCAAGGGCGGGTAGCACCAGGTCAAACGTCGGAGCGGCCCGGCCCCCTCACAAAGCCGAGGTCGGACGGCCCCCGGCCTGGGGTTCGGCGGATTGCGCGGCCCGCGCGGCACGGCGGTCGTCGCGCCTGCGGAGCAGGGCCCACGCGCCGAGCGCGAGCCCGCCGAACGGGATCTCGATGGTGTAGGTCCAAAAGCCGAAGAGGATCGCCGCGGCGGCGGCCCCGCCGGCCGGCATCTGGAAGAACAGCAGCGCGGCGGCCACCCCGGCCTCCATGATCCCGGTGCCGCTGGGGGTGATGACGGCCGTCTGGAGCACCCGGGAGAGCGCGAACACCGCGATGGACTCCGCGAGGCCCGGATAGGAGCCGGTGGCGTGCAGGCACTCGACGAGGATCAGCCACTGGAGGACGAGGAAGGCGATCATGCTCAGTGACAGCGCCGGCCAGCGGCCCCGGACCAGGCGGCCGGTGCCCGCGCGGAGCCGTTCGACGGCCGCGGAGATCCCGCCGTGCCCGAGGCGGTGCCGCCACGGGGTCAGCCGGGCCAGGCCGTCGAGCGCGCGGCCGATGATCCGTCCGGCCCGGTCGGAGTACAGGGCGGTGGCGGAGACGGCCACCAGGCCGAAGATGGCGGCGGCCCCGATCCACCCGGCGTTGACGATCGCGGCGTCCAGCCGTTTGCCGGACACCAGCAGCGCCACGATGCCGACGGCGGGCAGCGCGAACCGGAACAGCGTGTTCCAGATGCCGCTGACCAGCACCGACACGGTCACCGGGCCGGGCGGGAAGCCCCATCCCCTGGTCATCGCGAACGTCACGCCGATGCCCAGCGCCCCGCCGAACGGCAGGACGTTGCTGACCGCGCTCCCGGCCGCGTTGAGCGTCACGCCCTGGAGCAGCGACAGGCCGGGCAGCGACGCGCACAGCACCCCGGCGATGCCGGCCAGGCTGGCCAGCCAGGTGAGCGTCATCAGCGCGATCGCCGGCCACGACACGCCCGCGAACTCCGCGCCGATCTGCGCCCAGGTCAGGCGGGTGCCGGTGAAGGTCTCGACGATCTGCGGCAGGTAGGCGACCAGCGCCGCGGCAAGCCCGAGCGAGGCGAGGGACAGGAGGACCTGGAGCCATCTCCTCTTCATGGCTCTCAGTCTGCCAAGCGCGGGGGTGGTGGCGGCCGATTTGCGGGAATGTGCAGGTGCCGTGACGTACGGCGGGCCCAGGTCAAGCGCAGGGGACGTACCGCCGGAGGGAACGCAAAAGTACCCCCGCCGGTCCCATCACGCGAAACCGCCGCGATGCGTACCATCGGACCCAGGTGATGATCCGCTGGACAAGATCGTGGTTCCCGATTTCCGCGGCATGCAGGCGCTGAACGCCTGGCTCGCCGGGCACGACGCGGGCGTCCTGCTCCAGGGCACCGAGCCCGACGGCCCGGCCCCGCTGACCGACGGAGTGGTGGTCGCGCAGCGGCCCGCCCCGGGGAGCGTGGCGCACCGCTGGGACGTGATCACGGTGTGGCTGCGCGACGAGCCCGGCGACGGGGCCGGCGACCACGAGCCGCGCGAGCCGTCCCCGCCGATCGGAGCGCTCAGCCGGGAGCTTCCGGGGGAGATCCCCGGGTGACCGGCTCTCCGCCCGCCCGGCCGCCTTCCTCATGCCCCGCGCCCTCCGGATCGGGCATGGGCCCGAGGTCCGTCGTGAGGCTCGGTGCGGCGGGGGCGGCGGGCACGTCGGTGACCGTCTCGGCGTCGGTGTGCGGATGGTGTCGGTTGCGGCTGGTGAACAGGGCGAGGAACTCGTCGAGGTTGTGATCGGCTTCCGCCGGATGGCGGAAGCCCTGGTCTTCGTTGATCGTGTAACGGTTGCGGCGGCCGACCCGGGTGCGTGTGAGATAGCCCGCGATCACCAGGTCGGAGACGATGGCCTGAGCGGCACGCTCGGTGATCCCGGCGGTGGCGGCCACATCGCGCAGCCGTACCTCCGGGTCGCGGGCGATCTCCACCAGCACGCGGGCATGGTTGGTCAGGAACGTCCAGCGGCCGGCCTTCGCACCGTCGTCGGAACTCATGACCATCTCCGCATCATACGATCGTGAACGGCCGGTCAAGCGCACCCCACCCTAAGGGCGAATCTTTTTTCGTGCATCGGTTGACAGGTGTCCGAGCCGCAGAGCACGCTGAGGGTCTTACCAGACACAGAGGATATGTCCGGCCCGACTGCTGCGAAGGATCGGTGGAATCATGACCAATGCCCTGGCCTCGCAGCCGCGCGCGTCTGGGTGAGCCACATTGCCCGCGCGAGAGGGACCGCCCGTAGGGGGCGGCCCGGTGAGTGCCCGGCGCGTGCTCTTCGACGACGGACGGCTCTGCGTCGTCGTGGACGGCGACGCGGTGAGCGGCGCGCCGACCCTGGCGCTCAGCGGTGAGATCGATCGGAACAACAGCGATCGGCTCGGCGCGATCCTGGCCGAGGCCCGGGTGACCGCCCGGATGGGGGACGACGTCGTGGTCGTCGATCTCGCCGAGGTGTCGTTCGTGGACCTGTCGGGGCTGCGCGTCCTGGACCTGCTCCCAGGGGTCCGGCAGCAGCGGGCGCTGCGCGTCCTGAACACGCCGCCGTTCGTCCGGCGGCTGCTCGTGCTGCTCACGCCCGGCGGCTGCGATGAGGGCGGCCTGAGCGGGTAAGCCCATCGTCACCAGGAGGACTACCGGGGGTCGGCCGCGCACACCCGCAGTTCTTAGACAGTATTGGTACCGGCGCGTCCGTAGTGACCCCCGTGCCATGCCCGAAACATGGCGATATCCCCGACCGACAATAAGGAACGCGACACAAAATGTCCGAGAACGACTTTCCCCTCGTGCAGTTCATGCGTGAGGGCCTGGACCCCGTCGCCGAACTCGCGCGCATCCGTGCCGAGCAGCCGGTCTTCCCGCTCAAGATGCCGGACGGCCAGACCGTCTGGCTGGTGACCCGGTACGAGGACGTGCGCTCCGTGCTCGGTGACGCGGCCCGGTTCAGCAACGACTTCGCCAACGTGTCGGGGGCGGTGCAGCAGGAGGACCCGGGCGGCCTGGGCTTTCGCGACCCGCCCGAGCACACCCGGCTGCGCAGGCTGCTCACGCCGGAGTTCACCATGCGGCGGCTGCGCCGGCTGGAGCCGCGTATCGAGGCGATCGTGGCCGAGCACCTGGACGAGATGGAGCGGGAGGGGGGTCCGGTCGACTTCGTGCAGAAGTTCGCGCTGCCGATCCCGTCGCTGGTGGTGGGCGAGCTGCTCGGCGTACCGAAGGCGGACCAGGCCGGTTTCGTGAAGCTGGGGGTCGACCGCTTCGACTTCTCCGCCGGGCCCGAGGCGTCGCTGAAGGCGGTCAACGACGCGATGACGTACCTGACCGACCTGGTCGCCAGGGAGCGCTCGAACCCGGGTGACGGGCTGCTCGGCATGCTGCTCCGCGACCACGGCGACGAACTGGGCGACCGGGAGCTGGCCAGCCTCGCCGACGGCATGCTGACCGGCGGGCACGACACCAGCACCAGCATGTTCGCCCTCGGCACGCTGTGGCTGCTCGGTCACCCCGAGGAGGCCGCCAGGGTGCGCGAGGAGGAGGGCTACATCGTGCAGGTGGTGGAGGAGCTGCTGCGCTACCTCACCGTCGTGCAGGTCGCCTTCCCGAGGTTCGCCAAGGAGGACCTGGTGGTCGGCGGGCAGCCGATCGCCAAGGGCGAGATGGTGCTGTGCTCGCTGGTGGCGGCCAACCGTGACCCGGCGCTGGGCGAGGAGATGGACACGGTACGGCCGGGCCGCGAGGTCGCCTCGCACCTGGCGTTCGGCCACGGCCTGCACCACTGCATCGGCGCGCCGCTCGCCCGGATGGAGATGAAGATCGCCTACCCGGCGCTGCTGCGCCGCTTCCCGGGCCTGCGCCTGGCCGTTCCGGAGTCGGAGATCCCCTACCGCGGGATCTCCATCGTGTACGGCGTGGACGCCCTGCCGGTCACCTGGTGACCTGAAACTCAACAGAGGATGATCAGCCGCTGCCGGCGGGGGGGTGCCCCGCCGGAGCGACTGGTGACGAAGAGCGTCCGCGACGTTCCCTAGAGTCACTCTTTGCCGGGGGCGCCGTCTGCCGTTCCGGGACAGCGGGGAGAAGACCACTATCTCTTCCATCTGTCTGGAGGGCCCAATGAGGGGCTACGGGGTTTGCCGGACAGGGGCCGTGGCGCTCAGCCTGCTGGCCCTCGCCGGGTGCATGTCGGACGCGGACGACGCGGTCAAGGTGGCCGCCGCCAAGAAGGCGGCGAAGGCCGTGTCGCCGCAGGAGGTGCGCAAGGCCCGGCTCGCCGTGGCGGCCAAGGCCAAGGCCAACGAACTGGGACAGGTCCCGGTGCTGATGTACCACCGCGTGGTGGCCAAGCCGGACATCGCCGACGACCGCACCCCCGCGCAGTTCCGCGCGGAGCTGGAGCGGCTTGCCCAGGAGGGCTACGTCCCCATCACCGCCGCCGAGTACGCGACCGGGAAGATCGGCATCCCGGCGGGCAGGCACCCCGTGGTGCTCACCTTCGACGACTCCTCGCCCTCGCAGGTCACCCTGGACGGCATGGGCCGGCCCGCGCCGGACAGCGCGGTGGGCATCCTGCTCGACGTGGCGCGCAGGAACCCCGGCTTCCGGCCGGTCGCCACCTTCTACGTGACCCGTGACATGTTCGGCAAGGCCCGGCCCGAGGAGCAGACCCAGATCCTCACCTGGCTGCACGAGCGCGGCTTCGACCTCGGCAACCACACCCGCGACCACCTCAACCTGCGCGGCAAGGCCAAGAAGCAGGTCGAGAAGGAGGTCGCCGCCGGACATCAGGTGATCAGGGGGCGCATCCCGTTCGACCCGGTGACGCTCGCGCTGCCGTACGGGAACCAGCCGAACACCAAGGAGTGGGCGCTGCGCGGCTCGGCGTCGGGCACCCGCTACGAGTACGGCGGGGTGTTCCTGGCCGGGTACACGCCCGCCGCCTCCCCCTTCTCCAAGGACTTCGACCCGCTGGGCATCCCGCGCATCAAGTCGCAGGAAAAGAAGGGCGAGTGCGTGCGGTTCTGTTCCACGGCGTGGCTGGACTGGCTCAAGGAGCACCCGGAGGAGCGGTTCACCTCGGACGGCGACATCAGGACCGTCGCCTATCCGAAGTTCAAGGCCGCGTTCGGCGCCAAGAAGTACGCCGCGTACGCGCTGCCCTACTGACCTCTCACGCGCAGTGCCGCCGGCAGGGTGAACCTGATCGTCTCGTGGGTGACCTCGCGTTCGTCGGCGGTGACCCCGCCGAGGCCGTCGAGCGCCGCGACCACCGCGTCCACCAGGTAGGGAGGCGCGGACGCCCCGGCGCTCAGCCCCACCACCCCGGCCCTGGCCAGCCACTCCGGGCGGATGTCGGCCGCGTCGTCGATCAGGTGGCTCGGCGTGTCGTGCCGGCGGGCCAGCTCCACCATCCGCATCGAGTTGGAGGAATTGGCCGAGCCGACCACCAGGACCACGTCGGACTCCCGCGCGATGGCCGCAACCGCCTGCTGGCGGTTGGTGGTGGCGTAGCAGATGTCGTCGGTGCCCGGCCCGCGCAGCTTGGGGAAGCGGTCGCGCAGCACGTCCACCACCTCCTGGGCCTCGTCCACGGCCAGCGTGGTCTGGGTGAGGTAGGAGACCCGGGCGGGATCGGGCACCGACACCCGGGCGGCCTCCGCGGCGTCGGCGACCACGATGGTCTCCCGTGGGGCCTCGCCGTAGGTGCCCTCGACCTCCTCGTGGCCCTCGTGCCCGATCAGCAGCACGGTGTCACCGCGCCCGGCGAACCTGCGGGCCTCCGCGTGGACCTTGGTGACCAGCGGGCAGGTCGCGTCGATCACGTCCAGGCCGCGCCGCGCGGCCTCCTCGCGTACGGCGGGCGACACCCCGTGCGCGGAGAACACCACCGTCGCCCCGTCGGGGACCTCGGCCAGCTCCTCCACGAACACCGCGCCCCGCGCCGCCAGGTCGGCCACCACATGAGCGTTGTGGACGATCTGCTTGCGTACGTAGATCGGGCCGCCCCGGCGGCGCAGCACCTCCGCGACGATCTCGATCGCCCGCTCGACGCCCGCGCAGAACGAGCGGGGCGCGGCCAGCAGCACGATCCGGGGCCGGGCCACCGCCAGGCACGCGCCCAGCGCGTCGCGGGCGGCGGGCCAGCCGGTGAGGTCGCCGTGGGCGGCGGCGACGCCGAGCCCGGCCGGGCCCTTCGAGCCGGACAGCGTGACCGCGAGCGAGTCGAGGCCGGGATCGCCCTGGTGGCCGAGCGGGCCGCGGACGGTCGGCACGCCGCGGCGGCGCAGCTCGCCCTCCAGCACGCCGGCCGCCGGGCAGCGGATCGGGGAGCCGCCGGGGACGATCAGCTCGTCGGCTACGAGCACGGTGCCTGGCGCCGGGATGAGGGCCATCGAACCTCCTGGTGCGGTCGGTCAGTGATCTCGTCGGGTGACCAGGCGGGCCAGGCTTTGGAGCTCCGCCGCGGCGCGGGCGGACGCGCCGGTCTGGGCCCAGTCGAGTTCCCGCATGGCGGTGGCCAGCAGGCCGTCGGCCTCCGCCTGGCTCCACGCCCTGCCCCCGGCCTCCTCCACCAGTTGGGCGGCGCGGACCAGCTCGAAATCGGTCAGCGGGTGCGGGGATCGGTACAGGGCGGCCAGCTCCCGGCCCGCGGGCGTGCCCGAGACCAGCGCGGCCACCACCGGCAGCGACTTCTTGCGGTTGCGCAGGTCGGAATAGACGGGTTTACCGGTGACGCCGGGATCGCCCCAGATGCCGAGCAGGTCGTCCACGTGCTGGAAGGCGAGGCCGAGGTGCCTGCCGAACGCGCCGAGGCGCTCGACCCGCTCGTCGGGGGCGCCGCCGTACAGCGCGCCGAGCGCGCACGCGCCGCCGAGCAGCGCCCCGGTCTTAGCAGTGGCCATGGCCTGGCATTCGGACAGCGCGACGTCGTCGCGCCGCTCGAAGGACACGTCGGAGTACTGGCCGTCGATCAGCTCCAGGACGGCGGCGCCGAGGGCCCTGGCCGCCAGGCGCGCGGCCGGGCGGCCCGCCGCGGCCAGGACGTCGAAGGCCAGGGTCATCAGCGCGTCGCCGGCCAGGATCGCCGGGCCGCGGCCGAAGATCGTCCAGGCGGTGGCGCGATGGCGGCGGCTGGTGTCGCCGTCCATCACGTCGTCGTGCAGCAGCGAGAAGTTGTGGGTCAGCTCGACCGCGACCGCCGCGGGCACGGCCTCGGCCGCCTCCCCGCCGACCACCTCGGCGGCCAGCAGGACCAGCGCGGGCCGGATCGCCTTGCCGCCCCCGGCCGCGCCGACCGGGCGGCCGCGCTCGTCGAACCAGCCGAAGTGGTAGCCGGCGATGCGCCGGACCGCCTCCGGCAGCGACTCGACGGCCTCCCGCAGGGCCGGGCCGATCAGGGCCCTCCCCCAGTCGAGCACGTCGGCGGCGGGCCGCGGGTGGGTCCTCTCCTCGACTGCGGACATCTCTCGCCTTTCGGTCCTCGCCCGCGGGTCAGCGCGCGATCTCTACGTTCTCCAGGATGCCGAGCGCGTCCGGAACCAACACCGCCGCCGAGTAGTAGGCGCTCACCAGGTAGGAGGCCACCGCCTGCTCGCTGATCCCCATGAACCGCACGGTGAGCCCCGGCTCGCGCTCGTCGGGCAGCCCCGTCTCGCGCAGGCCGACCACGCCCTCGTCCTTCTCCCCGGTGCGCATGACCAGGATGGACGTGGTGCCCTCGCGGCTGATCGGGATCTTGTCAGAGGGCAGCACCGGGACGCCGCGCCAGGTGGTGATCCGGGTGCCCTCGAAGTCGATCGACTCGGGGTAGACGCCCACCCGGGTGCATTCCCGGCGGAACGCCGCGATGGCCCGCGGATGGGCCAGGAAGAACCGGGACTTCCTGCGTCGGGCCAGCACCGCGTCCATGTCGGCGGGCGTGGGCGGGCCGGTGCGGGTGTGGACCCGCTGCTTGAGGTCGGCGTTGTGCAGCAGACCGAACTCGGGATTGTTGATCATCTCGTGCTCTTGACGCTCGCGCAGCGCCTCGACGGTCAGCCGGAGCTGCTGCTCCAGTTGGTCCATCGGGTCGTTGAACAAATCGATCACCCGGGTGTGCGCCCGCAGCAGCGTCTGGGCCACGCTGAGCTGGTATTCGCGGGGGGCAAGCTCGTAGTCGACGAACGTGCCGGGCAGCGGCGCCTCGCCGCTGTGCCCGGCCGACAGCGCGATGGCCGCCTCGCCGTGCTTGTCGGTCGCCCGGTCCGGGGCGGCCAGGTGGCGGGCCACGTGGCCGCGCAGCGACTCCGAGCGCTCCTGCTCCGCCGCGAAGGCGGCGCGCGGCAGCACCAGCAGGATGCAGCCGGTGACGGCCACGACGCCCTCGTCCCAGGTGGCGTCGGGGCTGGTCAGCGCGGCGTCGCCGAAGTGGTCGCCGTCGGCCAGGTGGCCGGTCTCGGCGGGCTCGCCGTACGGGCCGGCCACCGTGCGGCGCAGCTTGCCGTGCGCGACCAGGTACAGGTTCTCCGCCGGCTCCCCGGGCGCGGCGATCTCCGTGCCCGCCGCGTATTCGCGCTGCTCGAACCGGCCGGCCAGCGTGGTCAGCGCGGCGTCGTCGGCCAGCCCGCGCAGCAGCGGCAGCTCGCGCAGCTCGGGCGCGACCACCTGGACGCGCCCGGCGGTCGTGATGAAGCTGACCCGGCCGTCGCCGACCGTGTAGGTCAGCCGCCGGTTGACCCGGTAGGCACCGCCCCTGGCCTCGACCCAGGGCAGCATCCGCAACAGCCAGCGCGGTGTGATGCTCTGGGACTGCGGCTCGGTCTTGGTCGTGGTGGCCAGGTTGCGCGCGGCGGCCGTGCCCAGGCTGAGCCGCGCGTCGTCCGGTCGTGCCTCGCGAACCATCAGTGGCCGATCTCGGCGTTGTCCAGGATGCCGAGCGCGTCGGGCACCAGGACGGCCGCCGAGTAGTAAGCGCTTACCAGGTAGGACATGACGGCCTGCTCGTTGATGCCCATGAACCGCACGGACAGGCTCGGCTGGTACTCGTCGGGGATGCCGGTCTGGTGCAGGCCGACGACGCCCTGGTTGTTCTCGCCGGTGCGCATCAGCAGGACCGAGGTGGTGCGGGCCTTGCTGATGGGCAGCTTGTCACAGGGCAGCACCGGCACGCCGCGCCAGGCCGGGACCTTGTGCCCGGCGATGTCGACGCTGTCCGGGTAGACGCCGCGCTTGCTGCACTCGCGGCCGAACGCGGCGATGGCCTGCGGGTGGGCCAGGAAGACCGAGGGCTCCTTCCACACCAGCGCCAGCAGCTCGTCGAAGTCGTCGGGCGTGGGCGGGCCGGTGCGGGTGTGGACCCGCTGCTTGAGGTCGGCGTTGTGCAGCAGACCGAAGTCGCGGTTGTTGATCATCTCGTGCTCCTGGCGCTCGCGCAGGGCCTCGATGGTCAGCCGGAGCTGCTGCTCGACCTGGTTCATCGGCTGGTTGAACAGGTCGGCGACCCGGGTGTGCACCCGCAGCACGGTCTGCGCCACGCTGAGCTGGTATTCGCGCGGCTCAAGCTCGTAGTCGACGAACGTGCCGGGGAGCACCGGCTCGCCGTCGTGGCCGGACGACAGCTCGATGGCGGACTCGCCGTAGGCGTCCTGGGGCTTGGCGGGGGTGGCCAGGTAGCGCGCGACGTGCTCGCGCAGCCCGTCGGAGGAGTCGATGAGCTCCTGGAGCGCCGCCCGCGGCAGCACCAGGACCGTTCCACCGGTGATCGCCTTGATCGAGTAGTCTGAGTCGCCTTCCGGCTCCACGACCTCGCGGTCGCCGAAGTAGTCGCCGTCGGCCAGCACGGCCAGCACGTTGTCCTCGCCGTACCGGCCTTCGCCGATCTTGTTGACCTTGCCGTGCGCGATGATGAACAGCTCCTGGGCCGGGGAGCCGCTGGTCACCAGGGTGTCGCCCACCTCGAAGGTCCGCTGCTCGAACCGGCCGGCGAGGGCGTTGAGCAGCTCGGCGTCGTCGAAGCCGCGTAGCAGGCCCAGCTCGGTCAGCTCGGCCGGGATGACGCGGATTTCGGCGCCGGTGGAGGTGAAGCTGACCCGGCCGTCACCGACCGCGTAGCTCAGCCGCCGGTTGACCCGGTACGTTCCACCTGAGACCTGGACCCATGGGAGCACACGCAGGAGCCACCTTGAGGTGATGCCCTGCATCTGCGGTACGGTCTTGGTCGTGGTCGCCAGGTTGCGTGCGGCGGCCGTACTCAGGCTCAACTGCGACGACTCTTCGACGCCTGCGCCGTTCTCCACCGTCTCGGTCACGATGCGCACCACCAATCTCCATCGGGGGATGGACATAACGGAATTGGTCAGATAGGTTGACCGGACGGAACCACTGCGAATAGGGCATATGTGCGCGGCGTCCGCCGCCCGGCCTGGCTGATGTGGGGAAACTCAGGACCACCGGACTACACGCGCATGCGCGCACGACCCATGGCGAATTTGTCGGATTTTACCATACCGAGGGCGTACAGGGCGAATCCATTGTGGATTCGGCCGGTTTTTCGTGGACGCCCACTAGTATGCTTGTGCGCCATTCTGAAGTCAATGAGTCACTAACCGCAACGGGAATTACCGCCATTCCCGCTTAATTCCGGCTTCATCCAGGGTTGCCATCGAGTCAATGTTTGTTGACTCAGAGGGATCAATCGGTCTTTAGTGGCATATAAGAATCTTTGTCGCATTCGCCCACTTTGTCGGCGTTACCGGATGATCCTTCGCGATCGGATGAAGTGGGCGCTTAGCCGGACAGACGGGCACTACCCTGGCCCGCTATGACGTACGGCGCACCTCACCATCGGCCCCCGCAACAGAACGCTCCACACCTTCACCACCAGCAGTGGCGTCCGCCCATGGGCCACCCGCCGGTCGTGATCGACGTGGCCGCGGGGGCCAGGCGTAAGGCCGTGATCGGGGGGGCCGTCTCAGGGGTCGTCGGGCTCATCGCGATCGTGTCGGTGTTCACCGGCCAGGTGCTCGGCGGGCCGGGGGCCTACGTCACGGCCTTCGTCATCGGTCTGGTCTTCCTGCTGATCGGGCTACTGCCGGTGATCGCCTGGCGCAAGCTGACCCGGCCGCGCAAGCTGGTCTTCGACGCGGGCGGCGTGCGCTGGGACGACCCGCGGGGCAAGCCCTGGGCCGTCCCATGGCACGAACTGTCGGCCGTCGTCATCTCACGGACCAAGCAGCGCAGAGTCCAGACCAGCGACTACATCATGCGCAAGATCATGGTCCGCCTGGACCTCCATCCCGCCGACCCCGCGTTCCGGGGCCGGCATCCAGAGATGGAGCACCTGTGGGAGTTCCACAGGGTCAAGAACGGCTACCGCCTGCCGCTCGGGTCCGCTCCCGCCTACATCCCGATCATCGAGGGCGCCATGCGGACCTTCGCCCCCGGGCTCTACCAGGGGATTCGCGACGAGGGGTTCGTCATCGGGTTCGTGTGAAGGTCGGCGGAGGCTCACCTGCCGCGGCGGCGCCAGCGGTCCAGCAGGCCGCGGGCCTTCTGCCGGTTGCGCGGGTCGTTGGCCATCCGCTTGGCCTTCTCCACCGTCTGCCGGCCCTTCGGGCTGCTGAAGTATCGGCGGACCTTGTCTACCAGCGATGTCATGGGTCTCCTCCTTGCGTCGCCCTCCCACTACCCTGCGTTCGGCCATCGATGCGTTCGGATGATCTGGTCCAGCTATAGGCCTCGGGTTTGCCCTCTCGTGAGATGGAATCGCCTATACATGAGCAAATAGCCGGATGTCAGGTTTCGGGGGATGAGTGCGGAGAACATGGCTGCCAACGCTCCGCGCGGCGACCGATCCGTTCGCACGCGGATCACGATGACGGTGCTGCCGCGCCTCGGGTTGTTCCTGATCGTGGCGCTGCCCGCCACCTACCTCGCGGTGCGCGCGGCCCCCTCGCCGCGCGTGGCGCTGCCCGCCGGGCTCGCCGTGCTGGGGGCCGCGGTGCTGGTCGTGGCGGGTCTGGCCGTGTGGCGCGCGGCCGGTCGTACGACCCGGCGGGTGGAGCGGCTCGGTACGGCACTGCGCGAGGCCACCGCCGCCGACCTCGGCCGCAGGATGCCCGTCCCCCCGCGGCCCCGCGACGGTGACGAGGTGGACCGGCTGGCCGCGGCGGTCAACCGGACCCTGGACCGGCTGGAGCGGGCGGTGGAGTACGAGCGGCGGTTCGCCTCGGACGCGTCGCACGAGCTGCGCACGCCGCTGACCGGGCTGCGTACGCGCATCGAGTTCGCGCTGGCCGACCACGAGGAGAACGACCCCTGGCAGACGCTCAGGGACGTGCTGAAGGACGCCGACCGCATCCAGGCCATCGTGGAGGACCTGCACATGCTGTCCCTCCTGGACACCGGTCACCGTCCCCGCAGGGATCTCGTGGACCTGTCCGCGCTGACCAGTGCGGTGCTGTCGGCCTCCCCCACGCGGGTGCCGGTCTGCACCGACATCGCGCTCGGCGTGGCCGTCCAGGGCGATCCGGTGCAACTCAGGGCGCTGGTGACGAACCTGCTGACCAACGCCGAGCGGCACGCGAAAAGCGCGGTGTCGATCACCGTGGCCGCCGGTGACGGCGCGGCCGTGCTGGAAGTGACCGACGACGGCGGCGGCATCGCCCCGGCGGATCGCGAACGGGTCTTCATGCGGTTCACCCGCCTGGACACCGCCCGCAGCCGGGACCGGGGCGGCACCGGGCTGGGCCTGTCCATCGCCAGGGACATCGCCTCGGCCCATGACGGCCGGCTTCGCATCGAGGACCCGGTGAACGGCCAGGGCGCGCGGCTGGTGCTGAGGCTGCCACTGGCGGCGGAGCGCGCGTCCATCACTTCATGAACACTTTAACCGCAAATACTCTCCTTTATCGCCCTCAACAGCGGTAACATGATCACGCTATGTCATCGGGAGACCAGCACGACGCGCTCGGTAGCGGCTACCAACTGCTCGACAAGATCGGCGAAGGGGCCATGGGCGCTGTCTGGCGTGCCGTGGACCGGCGTACCGGTGAGCACGTGGCCGCCAAGCTGCTGCACGGCCGCCTCCTCGACGATCCGGACATCGTCGGGCGTTTCGTCCAGGAGCGCAACGTCCTGCTCCGGCTGCGCCACCACGGCATCGTCGCCATCCGCGACTTCGTGATCGAGGGGTCGCGCGTCGCGATCGTGATGGACCTCGTCGAGGGCGCCGACCTCGGCCGCTATCTGCGCGAGCGCGGCACGCTGCCGTCGGCCGAGACCGTCGGGATCGTCATCGAGCTGGCCGACGCGCTGGCCGCCGCGCACGCGGCCGGGGTGGTCCACCGGGACGTCAAGCCGGCGAACGTACTGCTCGGCCGTACCGTGATGCTGACCGACTTCGGCGTCGCGCGCATCCTGCAAGGTCCCACGGCGGCGGCGACCGCCGTGGTGGGCACGCCGATCTACATGGCCCCCGAGGCGATCGAGGGGGCCAGCGCCGCCCCGGCGGCGGACGTGTACGCGCTCGGCATGGTCCTTTACGAGCTGCTGGCCGGGCGGGCGCCGTTCGCGGGCGGCAACCACCTGAGCGCGCTGCACAGCGCGTTCAACATGGCCCCCCGGCGGCTGCCGGGCATGGGCGACGAGATCTGGTCGATCATCCAGGACGCCACGGCCAAGGACCCGGCCCGGCGGCCCACGGTGCCCGCGCTGGCCGAGCGGCTGCGCGCGGTGCTGCCGGCCGTACAGGCGACGGGGGCGCTGCCCCGGGTGCATCCGGACGCGCCGCTCGCGATCACGACCGTGCCGGTCGAGCGGGCCGCGCAGGCCGCACCCGCGCGGCGTCGCCGTCGCCGGCGCGTGATCGCCGCGGTGAGCAGCGTCGTGGCGGCCGGGGCGCTGACCCTGGTCGCGGTGCAGTTCGCGAACGCCGGGAGCGGCCCGGCCGATCCGCAGCGCACGCCCGTCGCGGCCGGCCGTACGGCGGCCCCCACGCCGGAACCGTCACTGGCGACCCCCCAGGTGGTGGAGGTCAGCCCGACCGCCAAGTCCGAGAAGGCCAGCAAGTCTGGCAAGTCCGATAAATTGGGTGAGGAGCACGACCCCTCCTCCGCCCGCCGCCCCG
>NZ_POUA01000126.1 GCF_003236385.1 Spongiactinospora gelatinilytica | reverse complement strand
AAAAGGTGGTGCTGTGCCAGGGGTGGTCGGGGCGTTCGGGTGGATGGATGGGGCAGGGTCGTGGATCTCCAGCGTGCCGACCCCTCGCCGGCTTCACGACGCATGCCGACCCCCGGCACGGACGTCGGGCCTGCCGACGTCCGTACCGGGGGTTTGCCTGGATGGTCTGCTTCAGTCCTGGGTGAGGAAGGCGGAGATCGCGTCGCGGCCCGTGCGTCCCGGTTCCATCACCTGGACGAGGTGCGGGGTGTTGGGGACCACGACCAGCTTCCCCTGTGGGGCGCGGGCGGCGACCTCTTGGGCCCACTCGACCGGGGTGGAGAGGTCGCGGTCGCCGACCAGCAGCAGTGTCGGCACCGGGATGCGGGACCAGGCCGGCGGCTGGCTGCCGGGCCGTGACGCCGGCCAGTGCAGGCACCGCTGGACGAAGCCCACTCCGGCTGCGGTCGCGCGGTCGAACGGGTAGGTCTCGTGCGGGCGCAGGCGCTCGATGCGGCGCTCCAGCGCCGCCTGCCGCCGGTGCGGGGCGGTGGACGAGTCGCCCCAGGGCTGGCGGGCGTCCGCGCAGTGCGTCGCGATCTGAAGCCCCCAGCTGAACATCTCGTACGGCTGGGGCTGCGCCGCCGCCATGTCGGCCAGCATCCGGTCGAGGTCGGCGGGGTCGCCCGCGCGCGCCTCGTGCATCGCGTGGATCACGCCCGAGTAGGTGGGGTCGAGGAACCCGGCCACCACCGTCAGGTCGAGCAGTCGCACGCCGTCGCCACGCTGACGGACCAGCCACGCCAGGTCTTCCGTGGGATCCCAGGTGCAGCCCTCGACCTGCGCGCACGCCTCGCGCAGCACCCGGCGGTGCGCCCGCATCGAAACCAGGCTGAGCGCGTCGTCGCGCTCGGGGTCAGCGAACGGGATGACGGAGTCGAGCACCATCTTCCGCACGTTGGCGGGCCTGGCGAACGCGTAGTGGGCGGCGGTGCGCGAGCCGTACGACAGGCCGTTAAGCGTCATCTGCCGGACGCCCAGTGCCCGCCTGAGCAGCTCCAGGTCGGCGACGGTGTCGTCGGTGCGGTAGAACGCCCGCTCGGACCCGATGATCCGGCTGCACTCCCGGACGGCGGCCGGCGTCGCGGGGGCGACGTCAGATGTGACGCTCTCGGCCTGGAGCGCAGGGCACTTGAGGGCATTTGCCCCGGTGCCGCGCAGGTCGATGGTGACCCAGCGGTAGTCGGCGGCCACCTCGGGGAGCCTGGCCGCGAGCGCGGTGACGAACGGCACGGACGGCTGCCCGGGCCCTCCGGTCAGAAGCAGCAGCACGCCCTTGGGCGCGTCGGCGTTGTCGCCGGTGGCGACCTGAAGTTTCAGCTCACCCGGGGTCTTGCCGCTGTGGTCGAGCGGGACGGTGAGCGTGGAGCAGGTGAACCCCTGGGCGTCGGCACATGGGTGCGGGTCGGTCAGCGCGGGCTTCGCGGACGTCGCGTGCGCGGGCGCGGTGGCCAGCACGGGCAGCGTTGGCAGTGCCGGCAGTGCGATCACCGTCGTCAGCGCGACGATCAGCGCGATCAACGGCGCGCGGAAGCGGGTGGGGCTCATCTGTGCTCGTCCTCTCCTTGATTGCTAAAACAAGCTTGTACATAAAAATCTTGTTTGTCAATAGGGTAAAACGAGTGGAGCGAAGGCGGCGGGCCGTACAGACTGAGGGCATGGAGACGCGACCCGGCCAGGCCGGTGATCCGGTCACGGAGAAGCTGTACAGAGCGGCTGTGCACGGCGACGCCGAGGCCGTGCGCGCGCTACTGGCCGAGGGCGCAGACCGGGCCCGGCTGCGCGAGTACGGCACGTCGATGCCGATCTTCCACATCCCTGTGTAAGGAGGATGAACGTGCTGGAGACGATACGACAGACCGCGCGGGTCGCAGGTCACGCCGGGCGGACGTGGATGCACGGCCGTGTCCGTGACAACCCCTTCAGCCTGCTGATGATGGGCGCGGGCCGGCGCGATCCGCCGGCGAGGACGTGCTGAGCAGGTTCGCCGCCGACCTCGGCGCGGAGCGGATCTCCCCGCGCGAAGTGCTCGGCCTGTGCCGCATCCTGCTCATCGCCGGGTTCGAGACGACCGTCGACCTCATCGGGAACGGCATGCTGGCGCTGCTCGACAATCCCGCCCAGTGGGCGCTGCTCCGGGCGAATACGGAGCTGGCGGGGCAGGTGGTCGAGGAGGTACTGCGGTACGACTCACCGGTCCAGGCCACCCTCCGGTACGCCCAGGAGGACCTGTACCTGGCCGGACGCCGGATCGCCGCCTGGGACCCGGTGTACGTGCTGATCGGCGCGACCGGACGCGACCCCTCCGTGTTCACCGACCCCGACCGCTTCGACATCATGCGGACGCCCAGCCCGGACCACCTCGCCTTCGGCTCCGGCCCGCACTACTGCCTCGGGACGCCGCTGGCGCGCCTGCCCGGGCTGGTGCGCGCGGGCGAGCCGGAGCACCGGACCACGATGGCGGTACGCGGTCTCGCCCGGCTCCCGGTACGGCCCGGCTGACCTCGCGCTTCGGGCGACCCGATTGCGGCGTACGTCCGGCGGCTGTACCGTCGCCCGGCGACGATCTAGAACGTTCGGACGATCACCGGAGCTGATGTGGACGCCACGACCCGGCGCGTTCCCCGATCATCGAGCGACGCGCTGCGCGCGACCGCGGTCGCCGCCTCGACCGGGCCGATCCTCGTCCGGGCCTTCGTCGCCGGACCGGCGGACGTCACTCCCATGCTCTGCCGGGTGCCATGGGCCGCGGCGATGCTCGCGGGCGATGTGGGGACGTTCCTCTCCCTGATCGAACTGCTCGTGCCGGTGTCCGTTTTCGCGCTCGCGGCGCGCGCGTCCCGCCGTACGACGGTGACGGCCATTGTGATCTTGTGCGCCGCGCTCGCGCTCCGCGTGACGACGGCTTTCGTCTCCCCGCCGCTGCCGGCCAATGTCCCGCTTTGGGTGCCGATCGCCTGCTACGCCGCCGCCGTACTCGCCCTGCTGCCCCACGCGGCCCGGCCCGATTCCTCGGCCCCATGGCGTACCGGAACCTTGTTCTGGACCTTGGCCGGCCTCGCCGCCACCTGGACGGTCGTCCGCTGGCTGGTCCCGTTGGGCACTCCGTCGCCTTTCGGGTGGTTCGCGTACACACCGCTCAGCGAGGCGCCGTCCACCGGGTTCTTCGCCTACGCCCCCTGGGGCAGCGCCGCCTGGACCTGCAAGGTGGACGCGGACGGCCTTTCGGTCGCCCTCATCGTCCTGGGCGCCCTGACCACGGCTCTGGTACGGCGGGCCCGGTGGCCCGTCGCCCTGACGATCACCACCGCGTTGGTGGTGGTCGCCGTGACAGGCCGGACGGCACCGTTCCTCACCGAGACGGAACCCCCCGCCGCGATCATCCACTGGCACCTCCTCGTGGCGGCGGCCCTCGTCCTCCTGGCGGCCTTCCGCGACAGGAGATGATCACTTGAAGCGCATGGCCGGAGGGCCGCCGGGCGGCGGCCCTCCGGTGGGCTTCGCGCTAATTGCTTACCGGGCGTCTTACTTACCGGGCGTCTTGCTTACCGGGCGTGGTCTTCTCCCACTCGCCACCGGGTTCGACGTCCCGAGTGATTTCGATCGACCCATCGGCGTTCTTCTTGATGGCGATCTGGTCGGGCAACTCTCCCAGGGAGTCGCCCACGTTGGCCACCTTCTCGAAGGGGACGGCGGGCTCGGATGAAGCGTAGGCGGACGTGATGGCCGGGATCGCGATGCCGGCGGCGACGGCGACGAGCACGGAGGCGGCCAGGGGGCACGGTTGGTGAACTTCATTCAACGACCTCTTCTCTTTCGGGCCTTCTCTACGGGCCTTCTCTACGGGCCGCGGCCGGTTCCCGCGCGCCGGAAATGACTATGGCTGATGGGCGCTGAAGGGAAACTGAAGCTCTTCAGCGTCCCTTCAGAATCGCTGTGGCACCGTAGGCGATATGCGGATACTCATCGTCGAGGACGACCTGAGGCTGGCCGGGCTGATCAAGCGCGGCCTGGAGGCCGAGGGCTTCGACACCGAGCTCGCCCATGACGGACACACCGGGCTCCGGCAGGCCAGGCAGGGGAATCACGACGCGATCATGCTGGATGTGATGCTGCCCGGACTGTCGGGGCACGCCGTCTGCAGACAGCGCGCCGCCATGCGGGAGGCCCTGCACGACGCCGAACGGCTGGAACGACTGGCGGCCGACCTCCTCCTGCTCGCCCGCACGGACGCCGAGGAGCCCACCAGGCACGCGCCTGTCGAACTGTCGGCACTGGTCGCCAAGCAGAGCGCCCGCCGGGCCATGGTCCGCACCCGATTGGTTCCGGCCGTCGTCCACGGCAACGCCGGCCACCTGGAGCGGTTGGTGACCAACCTGCTGGACAACGCCGAACAGCACGCCCGGACTCAGATCACCGTGTCGCTCACCGCGGACCAGGACCAGGACCAGGTGGTACTTCGGGTCGCCGACGACGGGCCGGGCATCCCGGAAAACGACAGAGAGCGGATTTTCGAACGTTTCACCCGCTTGGACAATGCCCGAAACAGGGAAACGGGCGGAGCCGGGCTGGGCCTGGCCATCGCCAAAGCCATCGCCATCAGCCACAACGGCACTCTGCGGGTGACCGATGGGCGGCCTGGCGCCTGTTTTATCCTTCAGCTCCCTCAAGGGGAGATGCGATGGATGACTTGTGCGCCCGGTCCCTCATAACATGATCACCGTACTTGCCTAAGCTACGTCGTATGCGGATCGAGCGGCTCGACCATCTGGTACTGACCGTCGCTGACATCGACGTCACCGTTGACTTCTACACTCGCGTACTCGGCATGAAGGCGGTGACGTTCGGCGAGGGCCGTACCGCCCTGACCTTCGGGCTCGCCAAGATCAACCTGCACGAGGCCGGCCACGAGTTCGAGCCGAAGGCCGACCAGCCGACGCCCGGCAGCGCCGACCTGTGCCTCATCAGCACGGACCCACTGGACCAGGTGATCGATGAACTCGCCGAGCACGACGTCCCGATAGAGGAGGGCCCGGTCGAACGAACCGGCGCGATCGGCCAGATCCAGAGCGTCTACTTCCGCGACCCCGACCGCAACCTGATCGAGGTGAGCACCTACCGCCGCTGATGCCTTTCCCAACTCACTCCTGGTGCTGCCGGCGGACCATCTCGTTGATCCAGATGGGCGCGAAGGGCGAGGTGCAGCCGGGGGAAGTCGGGTAGTCCTTGAGTACTTCCAGGCGCTCACCGATGGCGATCGCCCGGGCGCGGTGCTCGGCGTGCTCGATCCCGATCTGGGCCAGGCAGTGGTTCATCGCCCATTGGAGGCGATCCGGGGCGGTCTTCATCTCCGTTTCGATCGCGTCGAGCAGTTCTGTGAGGTGAAGGTCCTCGGGCTTCTTCGCGACGCGCTCGGTGGTCAGCGCCCAGCCGGCACTCGCGACCACCGGATCCGGATCGGCGGACCAGGCCAGGCGCAGCTCTTCGGCGTGCGGATTCTTCTTCACGACGTAGTTCACGAGCCAGTCGTGCACCTTGGGGGTGCGCGCCTCGCGCAACATGACGTCCAGCTCGGCCCCCTCGAACGCCTTCGGGCGGCAGATCAGCAACGCCAGCAGCCTCGCCGCCGTGTCCCCCGTCGCCCACAGCCGGCGCGCGAGCTCCTGCTGCGTCTTCAGCCGCTTCGCGAGCGCGCGCAGCTTGCCGAGGTTGACACCGTGATCGTCACCATGCTTCTCGTTCACCTCACGGATCTTCGGGTCCTCAAGCCCGGCCAGCTCGGCCATCACCTCGGCCACCGCGGTCTCGGCCGGCGTCGTCTGGGTCACCGCAGTCTCCTGTCCCTTATCAGAGGAATTCAGCCTACGACGGGACTCGGCGCTGATCCCCGCCTTCACTCCTACCGCAAGCAGGGGCCGGTTCAGCCGGTGCTGAACGGCGAGCGACCACGACACACGCGAAACCCGGACACCTGGGCACGGCTGACGGCGGTGGGCGGCGAGCAGGGGGCACGCCGTACGTCTCAAAGCACCGCCTGACCCGTATCGCGCTCACGCCATACGCCCCGCACTGTGCGATGAGTTCTCGCGACGCGGCCGGTCAGTACGGGTAGTGGCATGGACGAACATGAGGAGAAAATCATGAGTGCGCACCGGAACCCCGCCGAGATCGCCGTGGAGTTCATCGAGGCCTTCGGCCGCCGCGACCTGACCACCATGTCAGATCTGGTCGCTCCGAACATCGTCTTCGAGAGCCCGCGCGGGACGATCGAGGGCGCACCTGCGGTTCTGGAAGCGATCGGGCAATTCGCCGGGGCGGTCGTCGATGTGAAGATCCTGTCTGTGCTCGGGGGCGCGGAAGAGGCCATGATCATGTACGACATGGTCACCGGGCCCTTCGGCACCCTGCGAGCGGCTGACCACCTCTTGGTCCGAGACGGCAGGATCACCACAGACCGGCTCGTGTTCGACACCCACGAGCTGCGCAGAGCCGCCGATTCGGCATCGTAGGGCCCCGCCGGATTCCACCGGCGCTTTGGCCCTCTGCCTTGGGGGGCAGTGCGAGCCATCCACAGCCAGCCACATCCCCGCGGGTGTGAAGGGCACAACGCGAGCGCGGTTCCGGCGGCGATGTAGATGGGTCTTCTCCGCGGAGGTGGAGAGCACGCGAACGCCCACGACTGCCTGGCCGTCTGCGCCGATCAGCCCAAGAGCGTGGGAAGCACATGGGGGCGGGTCAGCGGTAGTAGTCGGTGTTCGGTTCATCCCCACGGGCGTGGCGACGTCCTCGGCGGTGATCCGCTCATCGGCGGTTCATCCCCACGGACGTGGGGAGCGCCCTTTGTGAACAGCCAGGATAGTGCCGACCTGCGGTGTTGTTATGTCACCACCGCCGCCCGGCCGCCGTAAGGCAGCGCGGCGCTCACGAGTACGAGCGCGCGCCCGGGTCAGTTTTTGAGGGCGTCCTTGGGGACGGGCTTGTCCTCGGCCAGGGCGTTGAACATGCGCAGGGCCTTGGCCCGGTCCCACTGGATGACGGAGCCCACCCCCGGCAGGGTCGGGGTCGAGCCGACCGGCACGCTGGTGGTGATCGGCCCGTCGCCCATCGCCAGCCCCAGCGACAGCAGGTCGAACGCGCCCGTCCCGTTGTCCACGAGCACCGAGTCGGCCGCGCTCGACGCCAGCGGCAGCGACGTGAACGGGTTGAGCAGCACCCCCGGACTGGCCGCCTTCTTCACGACCGCGCCGAAGAGCTGGCGCTGCCGCTGCGTGCGGTCCAGGTCGGGCAGGGCTCCGGTGGCGCGCGTGCGGACGTACCCGAGCGCGGTGCCGCCGTCGAGGACCTGGACGCCCTTCTTCAGGTTGATCCCGGCCTTCGGGTCCTTGATGTTCTGCTTGACGTTGATCTCGACCCCGCCGATCGAGTCCACGATGCCCACGAACCCGGCGAAACCGATCTCCATGTAGTTGTCGATGTGGACGCCGGTCGCCTGCTCCACCGTCCGGACCAGGAGCTTGCCCTTGCCGAACGCGTATGCGGCGTTGAGCTTGTTCCGGCCCTTGCCGGGGATCTGCACGTAAGAGTCGCGGGGCAGGCTGACCAGAGTGGGCCGGCCGCCGCTCGCCGGGATGTGCAGCAGCATCATGGTGTCGGTGCGCTGCCCGGCCGCGCGGCCGGTGGCGAGCTTCCTGCGCTGGTCGGCGGTGAGCCCCTTGCGGCTGTCGGAGCCGACCAGCAGCCAGTTCTCGCCGGGGGTGTCGGCGATCCTGCCCTCGTAGTCGTCGAGCACGCCGTCGATCGCGACCAGCCGCCCGTTGATCCAGAAGTATCCGGCGATCGCGCTCACCAGGAGCACCACCAGCAGCACGGCGAGGCTGATCAGCGCGATCCGCAGCGGCCGGCGCGGCGACCTCGGCGTACCGGGCCTGGACGGCCCAGAAGGCCCGGACGGCCCAGACGACCCGGACGGCCCAGACGACCCGGACGGGGACCCGCCGCCGCCGTCACCGCGTCGCCGCAGCGGGCGCACCGGGCTCTTACCGGAACGTTCCTTGCCGTACACACGCGATGTACCGGCCCGCGAAGAGTCCCCCGAAGCCCCTGAAGGCCCTGAGGACCCCGGAGCGGGCTCCTCACCCTGCACCGGGTAGGCGGGCTGGGCGCGCCTCGGCTCAGGCGTCCGCATGACCCTGGTGCGGTCGTCGTCGGGCCGCCGCCCGCTTTCCGGCCACTCAGCCACGTGTCGCTCTCCGCCCGTAGTCCTGCTCGATCACGACCACCCGCATGGCCACGCACAGCCGGGCATGGTCGCCACTTCGACGCTACGCCGCGACCACCGCCCGCGCTGCGCCATGTCCAAGGTTTTCCCATGGAAAAGTACTCAGACCGCAATGATCGCGCCAATCGAACCTCCGATCGTCACGTGGAAACATCCAGCCCCTGCCTGTTCGTTACCTTTAGCAACGACTGACCATGTCACTGAGCGAGAGGACGACAGTGTCCAGTCCGGACTCGTGGAGTACCAGCCCGTGCCACGGCACGGGTTCCACTGACCACACTCCCCGCGCGAGACGCCACCAGAACCAAACCCAGCAGAGGCGCCCCCGGTGACCATCGCACTGGGCCTGCTGGCCCTTGTTCTTCTCACTGTCGCGACGGGCTACTTCGTCGCCCAGGAGTTCGCCTTCGTCGCCGCCGACCGGGCCGTCCTGCGGGAGCAGGCCGCGGCGGGCGACGCCGCCGCCGGTCGCGCCGTCAAGGTCACCGAGCGGCTTTCCTTCATGCTGTCCGGCGCCCAGCTCGGCATCACCGTGACCGCGCTGCTGGTCAGCTTCCTCGCCGAGCCCGCCGTGGCCGACGCGATACGTCCGCTGCTGGAGTCCGCGGACCTGCCGCCCGCGGCCGTCACCCCGATCGCGGTAGCGATCGGCGTCTCCGTCGCGACCATCGTGCAGATGGTGCTCGGCGAGCTGGCCCCGAAGAACCTCGGGATCGCCCGGCCGGAGCCGGTGGCCAAGTTCCTGGCCCGCTCGACGCTGGTGTATCTGGCGGTCGCCGGTCCGGTGATCAGGCTGTTCGACTCCTCGGCGACCCGCCTGCTGCGCAGGGTCGGGGTCGAGCCGGTCGAGGAGGTCGAGCACGGCGCCACGCCGGAGGAGCTGTCGCGGATCATCTCCGAGTCCAGCGCGTCGGGTGAGCTTCCCGCGCCGCTGTCGGAGCTGCTCGAGCGCGCTCTGAAGTTCGGCGACCACACCGCCGAGGACGTGATGGTGCCGCGCCCCCGGGTCGTACTGCTGCGCGCCGAACGGCCGGCGTCCGACCTCCTGGAGGCGCTCCGCGCGTCCGGACATTCCCGTTATCCGGTGCTGGAGCAGAACGACGTGGTCGGTGTGACGGGCGTCCGGGAACTGCTGGCCGCGGGCCCGGACACCGACCGGACCATCCGCGAGATCATGCGGCCCGCGCTGCTCATCCCGGCGTCGCTGCCGCTGCCCGCCGTACTGGACCGGATGCGCGCCGCGGGCGACGACATGGCCTGCGTGATCGACGAGTACGGCGGCCTGGCCGGTGTCATCACCGTCGAGGACCTGGCCGAGGAGCTGGTCGGCGAGCTGATCGACGAGAACGACCCCGCCCCGCCCGGCCCGGTACGCCGGGCCGACGGCACCTGGGACCTCCCGGGCACGCTCCGCCTGGACGAGATCGAGCGCGCCACCGGCCTGGCGCTGCCGCAGAGCGACGACTACGAGACCGTCGCGGGCCTGGTACTGGCCCGGCTCGGCCGAATGTCGGAGCAGGGCGACAGGACCGTGGTCACGCTGACCACCGACAACGACCCGCTCGCCGAGGACGGCGACGACGGCATCGAGCAGTGGGCCGAGCTTCGGGTGCTGTCGGTGCACCGGCGGGTCCCCGAGTGGGTACGGCTGACGCCCGCGGTGCCCGCGGACACGGCGGGAGCGTCCCGATGAACATCGTTCCCGCGCTCTTGCTGGGCGTCCTGCTGCTGGTGGCCAACGCGTTCTTCGTGGCGGCCGAGTTCGCCTTCGTGTCGGCGCGCAGGCACCGGCTGGAGCAGAACGCGGCCGGCGGCGGCAAGGTGGTGCGCGTCGCCGCGCGCGCGGCGGCCAGGGGCGGGCGGCAGCTCTCCCTGATGCTGGCCGCGGCGCAGCTCGGCATCACGCTGTGCACGCTGGGGCTGGGGATGGTCACCGAGCCGGCGATCCACCACACCCTCGAACCGCTCTTCGCGGCGCTGGGCCTGCCGTCCTCGGCGCAGGTGGCGGTGTCGTTCGGCATCGCGCTGGTGGTCATCACGTTCCTGCACATGGTGGTGGGCGAGATGGCGCCGAAGTCGTGGGCACTGACCCACCCGGAGGCCGCCGTGCTCGCGCTGGCGCTGCCGTTCCGGGGGTTCACCTGGCTGGTACGGCCGATCATCCGGCTGCTCAACGGCGCCACCAACCTGCTTCTGCGCATGTTCGGCGTCCATCCGCGCGATGAGCTGGCCACCACCCGCACGCCGCACCAGCTCGCGATGCTGGTCGGCGAATCCGGCCGGATGGGGCTGCTGGACCGGGCCGAGCACGACCTGCTGACCAGCGCGCTGCGGGTCCAGCAGCAGCCGATCGCCCGGCTGGCCCGGCCCATCGCGGAGGCCACCGCCGTTCCGGCGGGGGCCGACGACGAGCGGGTGCGCGACGTCGCGGCGCGCAGCGGCCACGTCCGGCTGCTGGTCAACTCCGGCGAACCGGACGACGTGGTGGGCGTGCTTCACGTACGCGACACGCTGACCCGGCCCGGCAACCGGGCCGCCGACCTCGCCAGGCCGATGCCCCGGGTCGAGCAGTCGGCGACCATCCCGCAGGCCCTGAC
Organism: Spongiactinospora gelatinilytica; assembly: GCF_003236385.1. Taxonomy (GTDB): domain Bacteria; phylum Actinomycetota; class Actinomycetes; order Streptosporangiales; family Streptosporangiaceae; genus Spongiactinospora; species Spongiactinospora gelatinilytica. The sequence continues at coordinate 7,603 of NZ_POUA01000126.1, read as the reverse complement.
GGTCCTTCAGGAGGCCCACGCGCACCTGGGACTGGTCACCGACGCCGAGGGCAGGGTGACCGGCATGGTGAGCCTCACGGACGTACTCAGGGAGCTGCTGGACACCTCGGCCGCCACGCCACGCTGATCGTGACGTTTCACTTCTGGCGTAACGAAGCCCTCGCCACCTCGAAGTTCCCTGTGAAGAATGCAAGCGTTCCGAAAGCGAGCGACAAGGTTGACGAGGTAGAAAAGTCACAGAGGCTTCATGTCTTCACCGATGCCCCGGACACCGGTCCGGGGCATCGTCCCTCGCTCGCCCCCGACCTTCAAGCCGGCCCCCCAAGCACCACCAGCACCAAGAGCACCGACCATGACCGTCGGACCGCCCCCGACACGCGAACGGCACTCTCCATGACAGCGCGCACCGAACCCCACGGCGGGTCCTCCCCCCGCCGAACATCGCCGTCCCCTGAAGTGGCCTTCGAAAAGGCCCAGAAAACACCGATGGCCGCTGCCATGTGGCAAGCGGCCAGAAGGAGTTTTAAGGAGATCAGAGTGGGCGAGGAGGGATTTGAACCCTCACGTCCTTTCGGACACACGGACCTGAACCGTGCGCGTCTGCCGTTCCGCCACCCGCCCTCGTGGGTGCTCAGAAACAGTAGCACGGAACCGACGGTGCTACTGAACCCGGATACGATCCCTCTAGACGCGAGCGGAGCGGCTCGTTGCCCGGCGACGGGCAGTTGAGCGGCTGCGACCAGATGCATGGAGGAAGGGAGGTACCCGGTGGGAGTCCTTCAGCGCTTCGAGCGCCGGCTCGAAGGATTGGTTGAGGGAGCCTTTGCGCGGGCGTTCAAGTCCGACCTTCAGCCGGTCGAGGTCGCCAGCGCAGTGCAGCGGGAGATGGATGAGCGCGCCGCGATCGTCGCCCAGGGACGCACCCTCGTCCCGAACGACTTCGTCGTGGAGCTGTCCGTCAGCGACAGCGAGCGCATGGAGGTCTATGCCGACAGCATCGGCCACGAGCTCGCCAACCTGGCCCGGGAGTACGCCAAGGAACAGGGCTACTCCTTCGTCGGGCCGGTCCGGGTCCGTTTCGAGACCGCCGACGATCTGGCGGTCGGCCTGTTCCGCATCCGCTCCGGTGTGATCCGGGGCGCGACCGTCGAACAGGACGAGATCCGGCGGCCGGTGAGCGACCTTCCACCGGCGCGTTCACACGCCTTCGCCGGACGGCCGCGGCTGCTCGTGTCCACCCAGGACGACCCGCAGGGGCAGCGGTCCTTCGAGCTGACCACACCGGTGACCCTGCTCGGCAGGGGCACCGACTGCGATCTGCGGCTGGTCGATCCGGGGGTCTCTCGCCATCATGCGGAGCTACGGGTCGAGGGGCAGCAGGTCGCGCTCGTCGATCTCGGTTCCACCAATGGCACCTTCGTCAACGGCCAGGCGGTGCGCAGGGTGGAGTTGCAAAACGGCACGCGCGTCACGCTCGGCCGTACGACTCTGGTGTTCCGACGCGATTAAGGGTAGACAAACGGTCCATGTCCGAGCTCACGCTGCTGCTGATCCGGCTCGCGTTTCTCGCGGTGCTGTGGTTTTTTGTGATCGCCGCGGTCGGCGTGATCCGGACAGACCTGTTCGGGCCACGTACGGCTACGGCGCCCAAGGCGGCGAAGGCGGCCAAGCCGCACAAGCCGGTCGCCAAACCCAGGAAGGGGGAGCCACGGCAGATGGTCGTCACCGGTGGCCCGTTGCAGGGCACCATCATCACCCTCTCGGAAACGCCGATCACCATCGGCCGGGCGAATGACGCCACGCTGGTGCTCAGCGACGACTACGCTTCCAGCCGGCACGCCCGCCTCTTCCCCCAGGACGGTCAGTGGATCGTGGAAGATCTCGGTTCGACCAACGGCACGTACCTCGACCGCTCTAAAGTCACCCGTCCGACTCCGGTGCCGCTCGGTGTTCCGATCCGCATCGGCAAGACCGTCATCGAATTGCGCAAATGACCATCGCACTCCGCTACGCCGCCCGCTCGGACGTCGGCCTCCTCCGCGAAGGCAACGAGGACTCGGCCTACGCCAGCGGTCGCCTGCTCGCCGTCGCGGACGGCATGGGCGGGCACGCTCACGGTGAGGTGGCCAGCTCGGTCGCCATCGCCGCCATGGCCGCCCTTGAGAAGGACACGCACGGGGGCGATCTGCTCAGCGCCATCGAGGCCGCGGTACGCGACGCCAATCGCAAGCTGCACGAGATGGTCGGCCGGGACCCGAGCCTGAAGGGCATGGGCACCACGCTCACCGCGATGCTCTGGAACGGCACGCAGGTCGCCCTGGTCCACGTCGGCGACTCCCGTGCCTACCTGCTGAGACGCGGCGAGCTGTACCAGATCACCCACGACCACACCCTGGTGCAGTCGCTGGTGGACGACGGCCGGATCACGCCTGAGGAGGCCGCCACACACCCGCAGCGGTCCATCCTGCTGCGCGCACTGGACGGCAGCGGCGAGGTCGATCCCGACCTCACCCTGCGCGAGGCGCAGGTCGACGACCGCTACCTACTATGCTCCGACGGCCTGTCCGGGGTGGTCAGCGCGGAGACCATGCACAACACGCTGACCACGGTCGACGAGCCGGAGGAGGCGGTCAGGGTCCTCATCGACCTGGCCAACCGCGGCGGCGGCCCGGACAACATCACCTGCGTGGTCGCCGACGTCATCGAGGTCGAGGACGACACGATCGTGGCGGGCGACGCCGCCATCGTGGGCGCGGCCGGGGCGACCAGGGTGCGCACCCAGCCGCACGAGGTTCCCGGCGGGCAGGCCACGATAACCGCGCCGCAGCCGGTCATCACCGACGAAGACCTGGAGATGCCGATGGGCGAGGCGGCGCCGATGCGCCGCAAGCGGGTCTGGCCGCTGCTCGCGGGCGTTTTCACGGTGGCCGCCGTTCTGGTTCTGGGCGGCGGCTACGTCGCCTGGAGATGGACTCAGGACCAGTTCTTCATCGGCGCGAGCGGCGGCGAGATCGTCGTCTACCGCGGCGTCGACGCCGAGCTGGGCCCCCTGCGGTTCTTCAAGGTGGAGAAGGGCACCGGGCAGTCGGTGGCCACGCTCGACGCGTTCCACCAGGGGCAGATCCGCAACGGCATCCCGGTGGCCACCCTTGATGAGGGCCTGAAGAGAGTGGCCGAGCTGCGCGCCCCGGTGTCCACCCAAAAGCCCGAGTCCACGCCGCAGCCCGAAGAGCCCCAGCAGCCGGAGGACAGGAACACCACCGCACCGCCCGACTCGGTGTCCGAGCCGCCCCCCGACCCCGACGCCCGCACCCGGTCCACTTCCCAATCGACGAGGTCTCCCTAGTTGAGTTCGGTCCATCGAGCAGTGATCGGAGCGCCGCCGTGGCGGTGACCACGAGCGGTTCCGCCGTCCCGATGCCGGCCAAGCGGCGCGGGGCACAGCTCGCCATGCTCGCCTTCGCCGTCGCGATCGTGATGGGCGCGTACGCGAGCGTGGGGCTGGCGGTGGACGGCCGCATCCCCGCCGGGATGCTCACGTACGGGCTGGGGCTCGGCGGGCTCGTGCTCGCCGCCTACCTGGTGCTGGCCAAGTTCGCCCCGTGGGCCGATCCGCTGATCCTGCCGCTGGTGACGCTGGTCAACGGCATCGGCCTGGTGATGATCTACCGGATCGAGACCGGCGGCTCGAAGCTCGCCTCGGCGAGCACCCAGCTTCTGTGGACCGGCGTCGGCATCGTCATGTTCTCGGTCACGCTGATCGTGCTGCGCGACCACCGCGCGCTCCAGCGGATGACCTACACCGCCGGTTTCGCGGGCCTGCTCCTGCTGATCTCGCCGTTGATCCCCGGCCTCGGCCAGACGCTCAACGGCGCCCGGATCTGGATCAGCCTGGGCTTCGCCAACCTGCAGCCCTCGGAGTTCGCCAAGCTGGCCCTCGTCGTCTTCTTCGCGGGCTACCTGGTGGCCAAGCGCGACGTCCTGGCGCTGGCCGGACGCCGGCTGCTGTTCATCGACCTGCCGCGCGCCCGCGACCTCGGCCCGGTGCTCATCACCTGGGCGGTCAGCCTGGGCGTGCTGGTGCTCCAGCGCGACCTCGGGTCCTCGCTGCTGCTGTTCGGCACGTTCATCGCGATGCTCTACATCGCGACGCAGCGCACCTCGTGGGTGCTGATCGGCATCCTGTTGTTCGTCGGCGGGGCGATGCTCGCCGGGCTGCTGTTCGACCACGTCGCCGCCCGGTTCGAGGTCTACCTCAACCCCGAGGACCCGGAGCTGTTCTACAAGTTCGGCGGCAGCGCGCAGCTCATGGAGGGGCTGTTCGCGATGGGCACCGGGGGCGTCCTCGGCACCGGGCTCGGGCAGGGTCACCCGCAGCTCATCCCGCTGTCGTTCTCCGACTTCATCTTCGCCGCGACCGGCGAGGAGCTGGGCCTGACCGGGCTGATGGCGTTGCTGCTGGTCTACGCGCTGATCGTGGAGCGCGGGCTGCGCACCTCGCTGGCGGCCCGCGACCCGTTCTCCAAGCTGCTGGCGGGCGGCCTGTCGTTCATCCTGGCCTGGCAGGTCTTCATCATCGTCGGCGGCGTCACCAACCTGATCCCGCTGACCGGCCTGGTCACGCCGTTCATGTCACAGGGCGGGTCGGCGCTGCTGGCCAACTGGATCCTGATCGCGCTGCTGGTACGGATGTCGGACTCGGCCCGCCGGCCGCCGCCGCAGGCGATCCAGGACGAAGGGATGACGCAGGTGTTCCAGCGATGAACGGACCGCTCAAGCGCGCGTCGATCGCGTGTCTGCTGATGTTCGGCCTGCTCATGGTCAACATCAACTATCTGCAGGCCGTGCGCGCGGACCAGCTTCGCGAAGACCCCCGCAACAACCGCAACTTCTACGCCCGCTACGAGGTCGAGCGGGGCCGGATCACCGCGGGCAACGAGGTGCTGGCCGAGTCGGTGGAAAAACCCGACTCCGACTTCCGCTTCCAGCGCAAGTACCCGCACGGCCCGCTCTACGCGCACATCACGGGGTTCTTCTCGCCGGAGAGCGAGTCGGCCATCGAGCGCTCCCGCGACTCGCTGCTCGACGGCAGCGACCCCTCGCTGCTGGTCCGGCGCAGCATCGACCTGTTCACCAACAAGGCGACCAAGGGCGCCAACGTCGACCTCACCATCGTGCCCAAGGCGCAGGAGGCCGGCTACGAGGCGCTGCGCAGGAGCGGCAAGCGCGGCGCGGTCGTGGCCATCGCCCCCAAGACGGGGGCGATCCTCACCATGGTCTCGGTGCCGACCTACGACCCGAACGAGCTGTCCGGCACCAACAAGGGCGACGTCTTCGGCCGGTACGCCGAGCTGGACAAGAACAAGAACAAGCCCCTGATCAACCGGGTCATCGACCGCACCTACCCGCCGGGCTCGACGTTCAAGGCGCTCACCATGGCCGCCTACCTGGAAGAAGACTCGAGCCGCGGCCCCTCCACCATGGTGGAGGCCCCGCAGCTGCTCGACCTGCCCAACACCAGCGCCGACCTGCCCAACTACGGCGGCTCGGCGTGCGGCGCGGGCCGGGTGACGCTCCAGTTCGCGCTCGAACGTTCCTGCAACACGCCGTTCGGCGCGATGGGCATGGAGCTCGGGTACGACAAGATGCTGGAACACGCGAAGAAGTTCGGCATCGGCGGCGAGCCCCTGGAGATTCCGATGGGCGTGGCCGGCAGCGGCATCGGTCCCAAGGAGGACGCCGCGGCCCTGGCCCAGGCGTCCATCGGCCAGCGCAGCAACCAGATGACGCCGCTGCAGATGGCCATGATCGCGGCCGGGATCGCCAACGACGGCAAGGTCATGAAGCCGTACCTGATCAACAAGATCGCCGACGCGGAGGGCGGCGAGGTGGAGACCGCCAAGCCCGAGGAGCTGACCACGGCGATCAGCCCGGAGACGGCGGACAAGCTCCAGCAGATGATGGTCAGCGTGGTGAACAACGGCACGGCCACCGCGGCGCGCATCCCCGGCGTGGAGGTCGGCGGCAAGACCGGCACCGCGGAGACCGCGGAGGGCCAGGCCCCGCACGCGTGGTTCATCTCCTTCGCCGACGTCCAGGACCCTGAGGTCGCCGTCGCGGTCCTGGTCGAGTCGGGCAGCGCGGGCACCGACGCCTCCGGCGGCCACACCGCGGCGCCGATCGCCAAGGCGGTCATGGAGGCGGTGCTGGATCGATGACCTCGCGGGGCCTCAAGCTCGGCAATCGCTACCACCTGGTGAGCCGTATCGCCACCGGGGGGATGGGCGAGGTCTGGCGGGCCCGTGACGAGCTGCTCGAGCGCGAGGTGGCGATCAAGCTGCTCCGCCGGCACGTCGCCGCCGACCCGGCCTTCCGGCAGCGGTTCCGTACCGAGGCGCGGATCACCGCCGGGCTGTCCGACCCCGGCATCGCCCAGGTCTACGACTACGGCGAGCACGCCGACGTCGCCTACCTGGTGATGGAGCTGGTCCACGGCGAGCCGCTGGCGGCGATCCTGAGCCGCAACCCGAGGCTGAGCGCCGACGTGGTGCTGGACGTGATCCACCAGTCGGCGCGGGCGCTGGCCACGGCACACGCGTCCGGGATCATCCACCGCGACATCAAGCCGGGCAACCTGCTGGTCACCCAGGCCGGAGTGATCAAGATCACCGACTTCGGCATCGCCAGGGCCATGGAGGCGGCCCCGATGACGCAGACCGGCACGGTGCTCGGCACCGCCCAGTACGTCAGCCCGGAGCAGGCGTCCGGGGCGACGCTCACGCCCGCCACCGACCTGTACTCGCTCGGCGTGGTCGCCTACGAGTGCCTGGCGGGCCGCCCGCCGTTCGTCGCCGACACGCACGTCGGGATCGCCCTCCAGCACCTGAACGACCCGCCGCCGCCGCTGCCCGGCGACGTGCCCGCCCCGGTGCGCGCGCTGGTGCTGGCGATGCTCGCCAAAGATCCGGGCAGCCGCCCGGCGAGCAGCGGCGAGGCCGCCGACCGCGCGTACGCGCTGCGCGAGTCGCTGTCGCTGCCCTCCTCGGGCGAGACCGACCTGAGCCGCCTCACCGACCCGGCGGGCTGGCGGGTACGACCGGGCGACGACTCCGGCGCCACGTTCGTCGAGCGCGGCACCCCGGGCGAGCCCGGACTGTATGACGCGTCACGGATTCCGGGCATGCCGAAAGGCACATCCGGCACGTCCGTAACTTCGGGGCAGACCACGGCCGCGGCGCCGGGTCCGGCCGCTTCCGGCCACGGATCGGCCCGGCGGCGCCGCCGCCGCCGTACGACGGTGCTGGTCGCGACGGCCGGCTGCGCGGCGGTGGTCGGGTTCGGCGGCCTGGCCCTCGCCCAGCTCCCGCCGCAGAAGCCACAGGTCGGAGTGGACGGCGAAGAAGAGCCGACCCCACTGGTGGACAACACCGAATCGGCGAAATCCAAATCGCCGGACAAGACACGGCCCGCGACTCGAACGCGCACCGCCGCGCCACCGGTAAAGTCGTCGCGGCCGACACCAACTCCGTCGGTTAGCGTAAGCTCATCGGCTACGCCTACGCGTAAGCCGTCTCCTAAGCCGACGCCCACCCCGACTCCGACC
>NZ_POUA01000125.1 GCF_003236385.1 Spongiactinospora gelatinilytica | reverse complement strand
GGCCGCAAGCTGTCGGTGTCGCGCCTGGTGGTGGTCGGGGTGGCGGCGGCGGCGCTGCTCACGCTGTTCGCGTTCCTGGACTGGCGGCGGCCCGCCGACCGGCGCACCCACCTGGGGGCGTTCTTCCAGCAGGTGCTGGACGGCGAGGCGTGGCCGGTGCTCGGCCGCAAGCTGAGCGCGATGATCGGCACCCTGGGCAACGTGCCGCTGACCGTCCTGTCGGTGGCCGCGCTGGCGTTCCTGTTCTTCGTCCTGGCCAGGCCGTCGAACTGGGGGGCCTCGGCGCTGGAACTCCTCTACCGGCGCGCGCCGAGCCTGCGCCCGGCGTTGTTCGGGATGCTGAGCTGCGCGCTCGCCGGGTTCCTGATCAACGACTCCGGCGTGGCCATCCCGGCGATGGCGCTCACGTTCGCGGTGCCGCTGACACTGGCGGCGGCGGTACGGGCGCTGCAACTCGCCGGGCCCGCCACGCCCACACCGCCAGAGCCGCGGTCACGGCCAGCAGAATCCACGGCGCCGCCTGCTTCCTGACCACTTCGAGCAGCCATTCGGCCAGCTCGGGGGGCTGGTCCACCACCCGCGCGGGCAGGTACGCCAGCGACAGCGCCGCCAGCCGGGCCACCAGGAAGCCGTCCAGCGCCCCGGCCGCCGGGATGATCGCGACCAGCGCGAACGCCAGTCCGTCGTACCACGGCAGCGCGTACGGCGCGGCGAACAGGTAGGCCACCACCACGGCCGCCGCCACCTGCGCGGCCGACGCCTCCCCCGGCATGGCCCGCAGCAGCAGCGCGGCCAGGGCCGCGATCACCGCCAGTGAGGCGAGCTGAATCCAGATCGTGTAGCCGCCGGGGCCGAGCAGCCACTGCAACGCGCCCTGGAACAACTGCCACGGTGTGGCGTGCGACAGGGACCGACTGGCCCGTGCGGCCTGGTCCAGCGAGTGCGGCCCGACCAGCGCGTAGGTCCCGGCCACGGTCGCGGTCGCCACGGCGGCGACCACCGCCAGCTTCACGGGGGCGCGGCGCAGCGCCCAGGCGGGGCCGAGCGCGACCAGGCCCGCGTTGATCTTCACCGCCATCGCCAGGCCGATCAGCGCGCCGGTGCCCGCGCGGCGGCCCGCCGTACCGACCCCGGTGGCCAGCGCCGCGACGACGGCGAGCGCGGCGAAGGTGTCCACGTGCATCCCGGCGGCCAGGTGGTAGATGACCAGCGGGTTGGCCGCCCACAGCAGCGCGGCCCGCGCGTCGCCGCGGGTCAGCCGGTGGATCAGCAGCGCGGTCACGATGAACGCGGCGGCGTTGGCGACCTCCAGCGCGAACACCGTCAGCCGCACGGACCCGCCGCCCGCCAGGCCCGCCAGCAGGTGGATCGCCGAGGCCACCGGACCGTAGACGCTCGGGGTGTTCTTCCACTCCTCGGGCCAGCCGGCGACCTGCGGCAACTCGGCGGGGGTGGTCGTGTAGGGGTCGTGGCCGAGGGCGGCGATCCGGCCGTAGGCGGCGTAGTTGAGGTGGTCGGAGGAGCCCGAGGGGGGCAGCAGCGCGAGTACCCCGGCGGCGACGCACCCGGCCAGGGTGAGCCATCGGCCGAGCGCCGGCCGGGCCCACCGGCCCTGCCGTACCGCGCGCAGCGCCGCGCCCAGGCCGACGGCGCCGAGCACGAGCGCCACCGCGGCCATCGCGATCACGAACGTCCCCGCGGGGCGCAGCCCCAGCGAGTACGGCGGCTGCCACGCGGGCCCGTCCAGCGCCGGAACCATCGCGGACGGCCCCAGCAGCCCGATCACCACGATGAGCAGCACGCTCGCACCCATCAGCGCCAGCGGCGACCTCACGAATGTCACTGGGGAATTCCAGCACAGATACAGCCGATACCGCGAAGCCGCTCAGCCCGAGAGCCCGGCAGCCTCCTAGGGCCGGAGCGTCACGGGGGACGGATACGGCGAAGTGCTCAGCGTGAAGGGCGGGGCAGTGCCCTGCGGGCCAGGAGGGCGCGGGTGACGTCGCGGAACTGGCGGGCGCGGTGGAGCTGGGCGTGCCAGTCGCCCCCCGTGGCCCGGTGGGCCATGTCCACCTCGACCTCGCGCACCCGGTAGCCGCGGCGCAGCAGGTCGATGGTGAGCCCGGTCTCGACGCCGAAGCCGTGCGCGAGCGGGCGGGCCGCCTCGAACGCGGCCCTGGTGAGGCAGCGCTGGCCGTTCAGCGGCTGGGTGGCGGTCCAGCCGGTGGCCTTCTTGATGCCGTCGCGGGACAGGCCGACCACCAGGCCATGACCGCCGAGCTTGACCCGGGTGGTGAAGACGGCGATGGTCATGTCGGCCTCACCGGCCCGCACCGGCTCGGTGAGCGGCGCGGCGGCACCGGCCGTCTCGCCCAGGTCGGCGTCCAGGAACAGCAGGTACCTGGCCTGCCCAACCTCTTCGGGGTCGAGCAGGCGGACGGCCTCGGCGCCGGTCTCCATGGCGGCGGCCTTGCCGCGGTTGCGGCTGTGCCGGACCACGCGGGCACCGGCCGCCCTGGCCACCCGGCCGGTGGTGTCGGCCGAGCCGTCGTCGACCACCACCACCAGGTCGACGCCCGGCAGTGCGCGGGCCGCCGTCACGGTGGCGCCGATCCGGTCGGCCTCGTCCTTGGCCGGAATGATCACCGCTGTGTCCATGGTGACCGATGCTAGCCGCGGGCGAGCGGTCAGGACTCGGAGATCGGCATCTCCCTCGGCACCGTATCGTGCACGGTGAAGACCGAGTCGAGCCCGGTGACCTGGAGGATCTTGCGTACCGCCGGGCGGGGGGCGGCGACCTCCAGCGCCCCGCCGTACTCCTTGAGCCGTTTCAGCGCGGACAGCAGCACGTTCATGCCCGTCGAGTCGCAGAAGTCGACGCCGGACATGTCGATGACCACCCGCGAGGGCCCGCCTTCGAGCAGCTTGGTGAACTCCGCCTGGAGGCGGGGCGCGGTATACAGATCGATTTCACCGGCGACGGCCATCACGGCGTGACCGGCATGTGATCGAGTCGAGACCTTTAGCTCCACAGCGGGCACACTAGCGCCGCGAAGGCTCCGGGTCACGCTCTCCGGCAGATCCGGCCTGCCGGGGAGTCGTCCGCCCTTTGTCCCCGATTCACGCCCCACGGAAACTCTGGGTGCGCAAAGATTGACGCAGAGCGACATCGGCTTGGCCGGCAGCAGGAGTCTAAGGGGCTTCGCGTCCTGTCGTGCCTTCGCAACTGAAGGGCAGGCGTCGGGCGGTGTTTCGGCCGTCAACAAAAGATGAAAACAGATCAACCGGAAGATCCACAATGTCTCCGGCTCAAGGAGTCGCTTCAGGCGACCCTTGAGCGTACCGAGAAGGCCACCCCGTGGCGCGAACGCGCCATGCCACCGTGCCCGCCGCCCGGCCAGGAGGGGGCGGCGACGATCAGCACCCCGCTCTCCGCGCACGACCTGGTCTTCCTTGAGGTCGCCCGCGAGGAGGTGCGCTGTTTCGCCGGGCTCGTCATGCGTCTGCTCGACCTGCACCGGCCGCGCGACGCGGGCGGCATCACCAGCGACGCCGCCAACCCGATCATGCGCTGCCGCAGCTGCATGTGGCGCTGGCCGTGCCCGACCTTCCGCGCGGTCGCCGAGACACTCGACGTCCACTGGTGGAACCGCCGCGCCCGGCCCATCGATCAGGGCCCGCCAGAAGACCACGGCAAAGAGCACGGCAAAGGCCACACCGAAGGCTGCGGCGAACACTGCGGCCCCGGCGGTGTGCTCTCGGCCCGCAAGCCCGCCTGAGCGTTATCCACAGATAACTTGTGGATAACAAGACGGCGGAAATTAGGGGACTTTGTCCCATTACTTCTCGTTTATAAGCCCAACCGCCCCGTGACCGGGATGGCAACTCCGCGCAGCCCACAGGGTTATCCACAATGCCTCTGTGGATAACTTTCAAGGCGTCCAGAGCGGGATCTCGATGTCGAAGCGGCAGCCGGGGCCGTCGTTGGCGACGGTGATGACCCCGTCGTGAGCCTCCACGATGCCGCGGGCGATGGCCAAGCCGAGCCCGGCCCCGCCGCCGTCCGGGGTGGGGGTGCGGGCCGTCTCGCCGCGGAAGGCGATGTCGAAGACGCGGGGCAGGTCGCCCGGCGGGATGCCGCCGCAGGCGTCGGCGACCGACAGACACGCGCGCTCGCCCCGCGCGGCGGCGCCGACGCACACCTCACCGCCCGGCGGCGTGTGCCTGATCGCGTTGGCGACCAGGTTGCGCAGCGCGCGGCCGAGGGCGTTCGGGTCGGCGCGCACGGCGATCGGCGGGCCGGGGTCGGCGCTCAGCCGTACACCCTGGACACGGGCCGGCGGCTCGGCCCCCGCGAGGGCGTCGGCGACCAGGTCGCGCAGGTCGATCCGGGAGGGGGCCAGGCGCAGCGCGCCCGCGTGGATGCGGGACAGCTCGAACAGGTCGTCCACCATCGCCGACAGCCGATCGACCTCCAGGCCGATCTGCCTGTGGTAGCGGCCGACCGTCTCGGGGTCGCCCGCCACGCCGTCCTCCAGGGCCTCGGCCATGGCCCGTATGCCGGCGAGCGGGGTGCGCAGGTCGTGGCTCACCCAGGCGACGAGTTCGCGGCGGGCCGACTCCAGGGAGCGCTCGCGTTCGCGGGCGGCGCGCAGCCGGGCGTACGCCTCGTCCAGGGCGCCGGCGATCGTGTCCAGCTCGGCGGGCAGGCCCTCGGGCGGGGTGAAACCGCCGCCGTCGGCCGACACCTCGCGTACCGCGCCGACCAGCCGCCGGCTGGCCAGCACCACCCGCCTGGCCATCACCAGCGCCACCCCGACCCCCACGATCCCGCCCACCGCGACCACGGTCAGCACCACGTCGCGCGAGTCGCCCTGGAGCAGCATCCGCAGCGTGACCGCCAGCACGCCGCCGAGCGTGGCCACCACCGTGATCACCGCGACCACGGCGAACATCACACCGATGGACCGGCCGCGCAGCAGCCGCAGCACGGCCACGCCCGCCCCGGCGAGCAGCAGCGCGAACCCGGCCGCCGCGGCGAGGGTCTGCCAGATCACCCGCCGTCCATTGGTTCGTACCGGTAGCCGACGCCCCACACGGTGACGATGCGGCGCGGGGCGGTCGGGTCGGGCTCGATCTTCTCGCGCAGCCGCCGTACATGGACGGTGACCGTGGAGGAGTCGCCGAACGACCAGCCCCACACCTGGTCCAGCAGCGCCGCGCGGCCGAACGCCTGCCTGGGGTTGCGCATCAGGTAGACGAGCAGGTCGAACTCGCGGGCGGTGAGCGTGACCGGGCGGCCGGCCAGCCGTACCTCGTGGGCGCCCACATCGACCCGCAGGTCGCCGTCGGACAGCACGCCGGTGCCGGCCGGGACGGTGGCCCCGCGCGCCCGGCGCAGCACCGAGCGCACCCGAAGCGCCAGCTCACGGGGGCTGAACGGCTTGGTCACGTAGTCGTCGGCGCCGGTCTCCAGGCCGACCACGCGGTCCATCTCGTCGCCGAGCGCGGTCAGCATGATCACCGGGATGGGCCGGCGCTCGCGCAGCTTCCTGCACACCGTCAGGCCGTCCATCTTGGGCAGCATCAGGTCGAGCACCAGCAGGTCGGGCGGGTCGGCGACGGCCCGGCGCAGCGCCTCCGCGCCGTCGCCCACGCAGTCCACCGTGTGCCCGTCGCGCTCCAGGTACTTCGCCACCACCTCGGCGACGGTGGGATCGTCCTCCACCACGAGGATGCGGGCCGCTGCGCCGTTCATGCCCTCAACGGTACGGTGATCGCCATCTGATCGTTACCCGATGCGGCCGGTAACCGCGTCGCGGGGCGCTTGGCCGCGACGTACCGTGGAGCGCATGGGTCGAATCGTGCTGAGCATTCTTGGCGTGCTGCTTGCAAGTTATGTGGTTTTCGGGCTGGTCGTCCCGATGGTCGCGAGTCTGCTGAAGCTGCTGCTGGTCGTCGGTGTGATCGCGGTCGTCGTGGTCGGGGTCGTCATGATCCTCGGCAAGTCCCGGTGATCCGAGCGTGTTCGACGGGTTGATCGGGTTGACGTCCGGCCTGCTGGCCGGACTCACCGACTTCGTCGCCCCGGTCGCGGGGCCCAACGCGGCGGCGTCGGCGATCGTGCTGTTCACGCTCGCCGTACGGCTGGCACTGGTGCCGCTCACGCTGCGCGCGGCCCGTGGTGAGCGGATCAGGCAACGGCTGACCCCGCAGGTCAACAAACTGCGCACCCGGTTCGAGAGCCGCCCGGAGCGGATGGCGAAGGAGATCCGGGAGCTGTACGCCAAGGAGGGCGGTTCGCCCTTCTCCGGAGTGCTGCCGTCGCTGGCCCAGGCGCCGTTCTTCATGCTGCTGTTCCAGACCGCCTCCGCGCCCAGCACGCACACGTTGTTCGGGGCTCCGCTGGGGGCGCAGGTGGCGTCGGTGATCGGCGCGTACGGGCCGTTCGGCGTGCCGGTCCTGGTGTTCGCGGCGGTGATCGGGTTGATCGCCGGGGTGGCGTACATCTCCTCGCGGCGGGCCCGGCTGACGGCCGTGGCGGTGGAGGGGCAGCCGGAGATCATGCGCAAGATCGTGCCGCTGCTGCCGTACGGCACGGTGCTCGCGGCACTGGTGCTGCCGCTCGCGGTGGCGCTCTACCTGCTCGCCGGTACGGCCTGGACGGCCGCGGAGCGGGCCCTGCTCTACCCCAAGCCGGTAGCCGCCTGACGGCCTTTCCCGCACGGGCGGGCTACTCCTGGAGGGCGGGCACGTCGCTGTTTTGCGCGAGCCCGTTCATCGACTGCGGGCAGGCGACGACCGCCCACACCGTGGTCACCTCGCCTTCGTACCTGACCCCCCAGCGCTCGGCGAGGAACTCGACGATGCCCAGCCCGCGCCCGCCGAGGGAGGACAGCGCGGGAACCGCGGCCCGCGGCTCCGTGGTCGCGCCGCCGTCACTCACCGCGACCTCGACATGGCCGTCCACCCGGTGCCAGGCGACCTCCACCTGACCGGACGGCAGCGGGTGCGCGTGCCGCAGCGCGTTGCTCAGCAACTCGCTGACCACCAGCACGGCATCGTCGACGGCGGTGTCGTAGACCCCCCATTGACGCAGGTCGGAACAGATGCGCTGACGAGCGACGGCGACGCTGGACAGCGCGTAGGGCAGCAGCACGGCACTCGACGAACTCACCTCCCCCATTCCCTGATGTCCCCCCGGGGAGCACACCCCAGTACGACCGAAATGCCCCGTTAGACCGCCCGAGAAACCGAACGGCGATTACAGCTTGTGCTCATTGGAGGATAGACCGGGCCATCGCTTACCCGCTCGTTACCCCTCCCGTATGTCTGTGCTGGTAGTGGCGCACGGCAGGAACAGGCGCATCCGGGTGCCGCCGCCCGGGCGCGGATGCGCGCTCACATCGCCGTCCTGGGCGCGCGCCAGCTTGCGCACGATGTAGAGCCCGAGCCCCACGCCACCGAACCTACGCCGGTCGCCGGTGTCGATCTGGACGAACCGCTCGAAGATCCGCTCACGGTCCGCGGCGGCGATGCCGACCCCCTCGTCGTCCACCACCACGACCACGCCGTCCTGCCCGCCGGACGCCTCCCGCCACGCCTCGACCCGGATCAGCCCGCCGTCCGGGGAGTACTTGAAGGCGTTCTCCAGCAGTTGCGACAGCAGGATGTCGGTGGCCGCCGGGTCGCCGAGCACCGGCGGCAGCCCGCCGGGCACCTCCACCACCATCTTGTGCTTGGCCGACAGCTCCGGCAGCCCCAGCGTCGCCCGGCGCACCACCGCCGCCAGGTCGAACGGCTCGGCCCGCACGGCCAGCTCCTCGGCCCCGGCCCGCGCGCCGAGTAGCAGGTGGTCCATGAGCTGCGCCAGCGAACGTGACCGCTCGGCGATCGTGCGCACGGCCGCACGCCGTTCGGTGTCGCTCATCTTGTCCCAGCGGGCGTCGAGCGTGCCGGCGAACCCGCGCACCACGGTGATCGGCGTGCGCAGCTCGTGGCTGGTGGTGGCCAGGAAGAGATCCTTGGCCTCCTCCAGCTCCTTGGCGCTGGTGACATCGCGGAAATCGACCACGGTCTCGCCGGTCTCGGGGATCGCCGCGCTCACCACGTCCAGCCACACGCCGCTCGGGAGCTGGAAGGTGTCCTTCTCACCGGGCGCGGGCAGCGGGAACGGCGGCGGCCCGCCGAGCACGTCGTCGGCATGGTGCCCGGTCAGCTCGCCCGCCGCCGGGTTCCACTGGATGACCACGCCGCCCCGGTCGAGCACCGCGATGCCGTCGGCGCTGGCGTCGAACACCGCCCGCTCGTGCGCGCGCTGGCGGAGTACGTCCTGGTAGGCCATCGCGTTGCCGACCGCGATCCCGGCGTGCCCGGCCAGCAGCTCCAGCAGCTCCAGCTCCACGTGCCCGGCCTTGCGCTTGGCGAACAGCGCGTACAGCGCCCCGTACGGCCGGCCGCCGACGGCCGCGATGCCGAGCGCGATCGAGTGCAGCCCCGGCAGCTCCGCCCAGATCAGGTCGCCGACCTCCTGGGTCTCCAGCAGCACGGTCTTGCCGGTGCGCAGCAGCTTGCCGACCAGGCTGGTACGCAGGTCGGCGGTGGCCCCGCGCAGCGAGGGCGGCAGCTTGTGCGCGCTGACCAGCCGCAGCCGCTCGCCCTCGATGAGCACGAACCCCCCGGCGTCGGCCCCGGTCAGCTCGGTCAGGCTGGCCGCGATGCGGTCGAGTACGGCGGGCAGCTCCAGCTCGGCGTTGATGTCGCCGACGACGTCGGTGAGCCGGCGGACCAGCCGTTCGCGCTGCTCACCGCGGTGCCGGGCGGTCTGGTCGTCGCGTACCGAGTGGTGTACGCACACATAGCCCACCATCGCCGCCGAGTCGTGGCGCAACGCGCTGATGTCCACCCGGACGTCGATCATCCGGCCGTCCTTGTGCAGCCGCTTGGTGCGCAGCGAGACGACGTCGCCGGTGCGGACGCGTTCGAGCACCGCGTTGTGCTCGGCGCTCAGCTCGGACGGCACGATCGGCGCGCGCCTGCCCAGCAGCTCGTCCGCCGTCCAGCCGAACAGCCGCTCGGCCGCGCTGTTCCACCGCACCACGGTCTGGTCGCGATCCAGGGCGACGATGGCATTGGGCGAGCTGGCCAGCACCGCCCGCGCGATGCCGTCATCACTCTCGACCTTCTCGTCACCCACAATCCCATAGTGCCCGTTTCCGTAGCCCGATCTTGGCCTTTTCGTCCGGTCCGCCGTGTGAGGTGCGGGTGTCGCCGCGTCCGTTGTGCCGATCCGTCCGATACGCTGCGCTCAGCGGTGTCTAGTGCGTCTTCTGTTCGGCGGCCGGCTCACGGCCGACGGCGGGCGCGAGAGGGTGAGGGCCAGTGTCCGGCGACCTCGACGCCCTGCTGCGCGTCACCTCGCCCGGCTACCGCGGCCACGGGCCGCCCGACATCGCGTTCGGCACGACCGAGAGCCCGGCCGGCACGCTGGTGATCGCGGTCACCGCGCGCGGGGTGGCGGTGTGCAGCTACGACGACGAGCACGCCGTGTACGAGCGGGTCAGCCGGGCGATCGGCACGTTCATCGGCCCCGACCCGCGCCGGCTCGACCCGGTCCGGCGCGAGCTGGACGCCTACTTCTCCGGCCGGCTGCGCACCTTCACCGCGAAGGTGGACCTCCAGCTCGCCACGGCGTTCGCGCGCAGCGTGCTGTCCCTGGTGAGCGGCGTGCCGTACGGCACGACCACGACCTACCGCGCGATGGCCGAGCGGATCGGCCGCCCGCGGGCGCTGCGCGCGGTGGGCAACGCGCTGACGGCCAATCCGGTCTGCGTGATCTCGCCGTGCCACCGGGTGGTGGACGACGACGGCCCCGGCGCGTACGCGGGCGGGACCGCCGCCAAGGAGCTGCTGCTCCGCCTGGAGGCCCGCCCCTAACGGGCCGGACGCAGCCTGCGGTCCAGCGGGGCCACCACGAGCGTGACCACGGCCGCGACCAGGAACGCCGCGAGCGCGGCGCTCATCCACGGCTGCGGCGCGAAGCCGAGCGCGGCCCTCGCCGACGTCCACAGCGACCGCCACCACGGCACCTCGGGCAGCGCCGCCACCAGCCACCACGTCACGAACCCGAGCACCCACGGCACGAGCATCAGCCAGCGGGAGGGGGCCTGCTCCCGGGTGTCCCAGCGGGCGATGCCGCGCAGTACGAAGTAGTCCACCGTGAGGACCGCGAACATCGGCACGAACACCGCGCCGATCAGCGCCAGGAACGCGGTGTAGGCGGTGACGTCGGCGACCAGCGCCAGCGCGCTGATCACCACGCCGACCGTCACGGAGATGATCCGGCGATCGACCCTCGGCATCAGGTTCTGGAGCGACATGGTGGTCGAGTAGGTGTTGGCGAACGACTGGTCGGTCTCGCGCAGCACGAGAATCCCGAAGAACAGCGCGCCCAGCGGGGCCGCCACGAACGCCCCCCACACCTTGTCGGCGTCGTTGCCGACCAGCGCCAAGGCCACGACGCCGAGGCCCAGGCAGGCCACCTGGGCGATCGAGTAGCCGACGAACACCCCGCCGAACGCGGCCCGGGGCGAACGCGAGTGCCTGGCGAAGTCGGCGGCCATCGGCACCCACGACACCGACAACGCGATCACGTAGTCCACGGCGGGCACGAACCCCGCCCACGACCCGCCGCCCAGCGCCGGCCCCTGCCGGATCAGCGCCACCGTCAGCCAGATCATCGCCACCACCACCCCGGCGGTGACGAACCGGCGCAGCAGCCGGATCGAGCCGAGCGGCCAGATGGTCAGCGCGACCGTGATCACCCCGCCGAGCAGGACCCAGACGGGGTACGGCACCGCCGTACCGAAGATCGCCTGCGCGCCGTTCGCGATCACCCACAGCTCGAACGCCCCCCAGCCGATCATCTGGACGGTGTTGAGCAGCGACGGCACGTACGAAAGCCGCGCCCCGAACAGCCCGCGCAGCAACACCATGGCGGGCCGCCCGGTCTGCGCTCCGGGCACCGCCGCGAGCCCCACCATCGCGGTGCCGATCAGGCTCCCCACCACGGTGGCCAGGATCGCGGCGGCGAAGGTCAGTGTCACCCCGGAACCGGTCGGATCGAGCAGGGTGAGGGCCCCGGTGAAACCGAGCAGGCTGAC
Source organism: Spongiactinospora gelatinilytica (assembly GCF_003236385.1). Taxonomy (GTDB): domain Bacteria; phylum Actinomycetota; class Actinomycetes; order Streptosporangiales; family Streptosporangiaceae; genus Spongiactinospora; species Spongiactinospora gelatinilytica. The sequence goes on along the minus strand of NZ_POUA01000125.1, from coordinate 7,434 downwards.
GCCCAGGTTGGCCCAGAACGCGCTCTGGTCGAGCATGCCGAGGGTCTTGGGCGGGGCCTGATCGAGGGTGAGGGGAGCCTCGTTGGAATCGGACGGAGGATTGATGTGCGGATCAATGACGTCAGACGCCATCACACGCTCCCTACGCCGGCATTACCCGGACAGGTTCATGCGGTCGGCAGCGGCCATTACTGCCCTCTCAGCCCGGTTCGGCCCCGAGCTCCCGCGAGGTCTGAATTGCGCCCTCATCATGCCGTACCGGTCGCGTCTTGACCACAGGGGGTGGTCCGCCCCGGCCGAAACCGGGTCCGTCCTGCCCGGCCATCGCGGTGACCCGGCTATTCGCGCCCTGGCCCCGGCCGGCGCGGCGCGTGTTGTCCGAGGGTGTCGCCCGCGTCGTTCAACGCATATGCGTTCACGAAATCGATGCCGGGTGGCAGGACCGCCACGAAGACCTTCTCCCCGGGCCCCGGAAGCGTCGCGACAGGTTCAAGGAGGCGTTCAGGATGCCGATCCGTGGTCACGATCCGGACTCTGGACACGATCGGCTTGGTGCGGCAAAGGATGGACAGCGGCGTGCCTTCGCCCTTTCCGTGATAGACCGCCATCGTGGTGCCTCCAGAAATGCCGCCGCCCCCCATCCCGCCACTGTCGCGACGGCCGTCGGGGAAGACGGTCGTCAGAATGACCGACATTTCTCCGCCATGGCCGAAGGTCTCCACACGCCATTCCGCCGCTTCCGGCGTCCGGCCTTCTGCTATCACCCGGGGAGGACCTGGTGAAGAAATATCCATATGGCATCCTTTGTGAACACTTCACCGCGACGGCCCGGCCGCACAGGCCAAGCCGCCGCAGCGCATTCGGTCAGACGACCCGAGCTTAGTTGCTGATGGTCTTGCAGGGGCGGTGCGCCGGGGACGGGTAGCCCGCCCACTCGTTACAGGCGAGGCTGGGCGAGGGGAAGTACCTCTTGGCGTTCCAGACCGCGAAGAAGACGCCGGCCCCCTGGCTACAGTAGGTGCTCCCCTGCTTCACGACCCCGTCGTTGATGAAGTAGACGGGGTAGGAGCACCGGGCGTTGGACGCCGTGGCGGTGGTCTCCCACGACGCAATATAGTTGGAGTTGTTGGGCTCGGAGTCGAGCCGAATGCACACGTCGCCGCTACAACCGTACGCGTCGAACGGCGTCGCGAACTCACCGGGGATGAACACGACCCCCAGCTCGTCGGTCGCCGTCACCGTGTACGTGGTTTTTCCGGCCTTGTGCTCCAGAGTCGCATAGGCGCCCTGGCCCTGAATGGTCTCAGGGCTGGACGCCTGGGCCGGACCTGCCAGTATCCCGGTGACGCCTAAGAGCGCCACACAGGCGATCAGTAATCGTTTGAACACGGGTCATCACTTTTCATCTCAGCGAGGGCTGGTTGATTTGATCCACGGGCTTGACAATAGGCGAATACACCTGTCCGCCGGGATCATCGCGAGTTGAGAGAGCGCTTTCCGAACAGCCGATCACCCCCGTGATGCCATTCCGGTTCGCTTGTCCCGAGAACGATAAATTGGGGGAATCCGGAAGTCAACACCACGCGCAAAGGCCGCCGATGTGACGGAATGTATCTTGCCGCATGCGTTTTATGGGCGGGGTGTTCACTCCGCGGTGCCGGGCTCCCGGCGCATCAGCAGGCGGCCGTGGCGGAACCGCTCCCCCTCGTGCGGCTCGCGCAGTATCCGGCCGATCTCGGCGAAGCCGGCGGCGCGGGCCAGCCCGGCCAGCTCGTCGATCGGCCACCGGTACGCCTGCGTCACCTTGTGGTCGAACGGCGTCACCGGGTCTCCTTCGGACTCGAAGAAGCCGAGCAGCAGATGGCCGCCAGGGGCCAGGACGCGGCCGAACTCCCCGAAGCACACGGGCAGCTCCCGCGGGGGCGTGTGGATGACGGAATACCAGGACACGATCCCGCGCAGCCCGCCGTCGGCCAGGTCGAGCGCGTCCATCGAGCCGACCTCGAAGCGCAGGTCGGGAAACGCCTCGCGGGCAAGGTCGATCATCACCGGCGACAGGTCGAGACCGAAGATGTCCAGGCCCAGCTTCCGCAGGTACGCCGTCGTGTGCCCGGGGCCGCATCCCAGCTCGGCGACCGGACCGCCCCCGGCGGTCCGTACGACCTCGGCGAACACGCCCAGCGCCGCGCGGTCCAGCGGCTGGTCATCGAGCGCGTTCCGGAAGAGGTCGGCGTAGAGGGCGGCGATGGAGTCGTAGGCGTCCGCCGTGACGGTGAGGTGAGAGGGGTCTTGGGTCACGACGGGCCACCCTAACCGATTCGCCGCAAGGCTCCATGAAAGGCGTGAAGAGCCCGCTTTCAGGCGACGAAAGGGTCCTGGCCGCTCTCGCTGGACATCGCACGCCCGGCCGCCGCCCAGGACTGCATGCCGCCGCCCACGTTGACCGCCTGCCGGCCGATGTGGTTGAGCCAGGCCGTGGCCTGGGCCGAGCGCCCGCCGACCCGGCACACCACATAAACGGTGGCCTCCGCCGGGACCTCCTCGACCCGTCGTTGCAGCTCACCCAGCGGGATGTGGGTGGCCGTCGGCGCGTGACCCGCGCGCCATTCGTCGTGTTCGCGGACGTCGAGCAGGTAGGCGTCGTCGGGCACCGCGTTCGCGTCGATCTCGGGAACGTTCATGACCTCGATTGTCCCAGGTCACTTCAGCAACCGGGACAACCTCCGGTCGGCCAGGAGCTTGCCGCCGGTCTGGCAGGTGGGGCAGTACTGGAGGCTGGAGTCGGCGAACGAGACCTCGCGGACGGTGTCCCCACAGACCTCGCACTTCTGGCCGGTCCGCCCATGCACCCGCAAGCCGGACTTCTTCTCCGTCTTCAGGTCCTTGGCGGCCAGCCCGCGCGAGCGGGCCACCGCGTCGCGCAAGGTCGTGACGATCGCCTCGTACAGGTCGGCGACCTGCGCGTCGGTGAGCGATGAGGCGATCTTGAACGGCGACATCCTGGCGACGTGCAGCACCTCGTCGGAGTAGGCGTTGCCGATCCCGGCGATCACCTTCTGGTCGCGCAGCAGGCCCTTGATCTGCATCCGGCTCCCGCCCACGATGCCCTTGAGCGTGTCGGCCGTGAACGAGGGCGAGAGCGGATCGGGCCCCAGCGCCGCGACGCCCGGCACGCTCGCCGGGTCTTCTGTGACGTAGACGGCGAGCCGTTTCTGGGTGCCCGCCTCGGTCAGCTCGAACCCCGGGGCGCGGCCGTCGTCGTCGGGCGTCAGCCGTACCCGTACGGCCAGTGGCCCCTTGCCCGGCCGTACCGGCCTGGCCCCGGTGAGGTCGTCGCGCCAGCGCAGCCACCCGGCCCTGGCCAGGTGGAAGATGAGGTGCAACCCGTCGCAGTCGAGGTCGAGGAACTTGCCGTACCGCCCCGCACCGGTCACGATCAGCCCGCCGAGGGCGGTGACCGGCGGATCGACCGTCTTCAACGCCTGGAAGGCCACCACGTCGACACCAGCGATCGCGCGGCCCACGGCGTGCTCGCGAAGGAACTCCGCGAGCGATTCCACTTCGGGCAGCTCCGGCATGCCACCACAGTACGTCAGGAACTTCGTGCCCTGGCGTCCCATTCCCCGGGAAACCTCCAGACGCCCTGTCGCCCGGGAAAAGTCGGCGTACGCTCGAAGGATGCCCGTCACCATCGCCGAAGAGCTCCTCCTGCTCGCCCACCGGGAATCGGACGGCAGGCCACTGATCGGCTCCACCGAACTCGACGCCGGGATCGCCGGCGCGCTGCTCGCCGAACTCGCCCTCGCCGGCCGCATCGACCTGGGCGACAAGACCATCACCGCCCGCCGTCCGGCCGTTCCCGGCGACTCCGACGCGGACCCGGAGCTGGACCCGGAGCTGGACACCGTGCTCGCCCAGATCGCCACGCACTCCCGGCCGCGCAAGCCCGAGTGGTGGGTGCGCAAACTGCACTCCGCCGAGCGGCGCAAGCGGCTGCTGCGCCGGCTGACCGTGCGCGGGGCGCTGCGCGAGGAGCGGGTGAAGGTGCTGGGGATGTTCCCGGTCACCCGCTACCCCGAGCGCGACCCGGGGCCGGAGGCGGCGGTGCGTGATCGGGTGTGGAGCGTGCTGACCGGGGCCGACCCGGATGAGCGTACGGCGGTGCTGATCGGCGTGCTGCGCGCGTGCCGTCTGGACCGCAAGGTCTTCCCCGGCGCGGATCGCAAGCGGGTCAAGGAGATCGCCGAGGGCGACTGGGCGAGTACGGCCGTGGCCCGTACGATCGCCTCCATCAACGCCGCCGTGATCGCGGGGGCCGTCGCCGCGTCCACCGCCGCCACCGTGGCGGGCGCGAGCTGACGATCACCTGTCGCACAGGGCGGCGTCGAAGGCGGCGAAGATGTGCCGGTCGTCCTTCGGGTCGCCGGTGACGTAGACGGTCGCGGCCCGGCCCGCGCGGTCGCGTCCGCTGAGCACCCGCACGCCCGGCAGGCCGCCGTCGTGCATCAGCGCGGGTCCGCAGCTCAGCGGGTAGGTGTGGAGGCCGAGCCCGTACTTACTGCCCGCCGGCTCGGTGGCGGGCACCCGGCCCGCGAGCATGGTGTTCAGCGTCGAGCGCGGGATGGCCTGCCAGAAGCGGTTCAGGTCGGCGGGGGTCGCGACCAGCCCGCCCCCGGCCCCGAAGGCGTGGCCGGGCAGCCGGGTCACGTCGGCCTCCCCGGCCTCCGGATCGACCGGGTTCACGCCGTAGGTGTGGGCGTGTTCGCCGCGGATGTCCAGCTCGCCGGGCTTGGGCCAGTAGGTACCGTGCAGGCCGCGCAGTACGCCCTCACGGGTGACCTCGCGGAAGTCCCTGCCGGTGACCTTCTCGATGATCATTCCGGCGACCAGGTAGTTCGTGTTGGAGTAGGACCACTTCTGGCCCGGCTCGCCGACGGGCTCGCGGGTCAGGGCGAGCTTGAGGTGGTCCGCCGGGGTGGCGGGCTTCGTCCAGTCCACCAGGTCGAAGTACTCCGGCAGGCCGCTGGTGTGCCGCAGCAACTGGGCCACGGTGATCGCCCGGCCGCCCAGCGCGCCGGGCAGGTAGTGCTCGGCCCGCCGGTTCAGGTCGATCCTGCCTTCGGCGGCGAGCCGCATCACCTGCGCCCCGATCACCGCCTTGGTGACGCTGGCCGCGCGGAAGTGCGCGTCCGCGCCGACCATCGGCCGGCCGGTGCCGCGCTCGGCGGTGCCGGAGGTCCAGCTGGTGCTGCGGCCGTTCCGCTCGCGTACCGAGACCACCGCGCCGGCCAGGCCGTCCTGCGTGGTCAGCCGGTCGATCTGGCGCTGGACGGCGTCCTTGCCACCATGGTGGGCGACCGCGGCGGCGGCCGGGGCGGCGAGCGCCGCGGTGAGAACGGTCGCGGCGGCGGCAGCGGCGAGAATCCTGCGCATGAGGTGCGCCTCCTTCGGTGCGGACTGACGCAATGATTCTTCGGCCTTGCACCCTGCGAGATCAGTCATGCGCTCCGGCTTGTTGGTGGTGGGGCATCCCCCCTACGCGTCCTGCGGATCGGCCGCGTACGGACGGTACTCGCACACGTCCTCGGTTTTGATCAGGCCGTCCTTGACGGCCCGCGCGAGCATGGCGTCCTTGGCGGAGGCGCGCCGGCCGACCGCCGCGTACTTCATCCGGGCGCGGGCGATGTACTGCCGCACGGTGGCCTCGCTGATCCCCGTCCGCCGCGCCACCGACGCCTTTGACATGCACTGCAACCACAGCAGCAGCGCCTCCTTCTCACCCCGGGACAGCTTCACGACCTTGCCGCCGGCCATCGCCTCGGCCATGCTCGGCGTGACGCATGGGCGGCCTTCCGCGACGTCTTTGATCAGCCGCAGGCAGTCCTCGCCGCCTTCGCTCTTGGCCAGGAACGCCGCCGCGCCCGCGTCGAGCACGGCCCGCACCATGGGCGGGTCGCTGAGCACCGAGAAGGCGATGACCCGCCGCCCGTCCGCGCACAGCTCGTGGACCCGGTCCTTGTGCATGGCCAGGTCCAGCAGCAGTACGTCGGCGCCGGCCCCCAGGCCCGGCCGGCAGGGACTCGATGGAGGCCGTCGCGGCGACCAGCTCGATGTCGTACGACGGGTACTCCTTGATCCACATGCGCAAGCCGTCCACCATGATCGGCTCGTCCTCGACGATCGCGACCGTCACCCGCCCGTCCACTGCGTCCGCACCCACGGCAGCCCCTCCTCCGTGATGTCCTGTGTGAACTCGACGCGCGAGGCGGGCCCCGCGCCGTTGGAGATCCGCAGCACTTCCTGGCCCTCCACCAGGACGCTTACCGCGACCTCCTCGGCGGTGACGGCGATGACGAGCCGGGCGTGGGTGCGCAGGATCGCCCACCGGATGGAGAGCTTCCACGCCAACCGCAAAGGCCAGGCGGCCCTGGCCACCCTGATCCATTCGGCGGTTCGCTAGCGAAACGGCTCCGGCATGGGCCCTGCGATTCCGTGCCCGAGCCTCGCATCTCGATCTCTTTTCGCCGATTATGGACGGATGACAGAGTCCCCCTCTGTACCACCGGGAACCGGCCCGCTCGCCCCGCAGTACTCCGGAATCGACCCGGCGCTGATGAGCGGATTCATCGGCGAGTTGGAACGGGCCGGGCAGGTGATCGCCGAGCAGGCCGAGAGCATCCGCCGAGAACTGGCCGCAGTGGATTTGTCCGCCGCCGGGCTCGCCCCGATCCGGGAGATCGGCGGCTGGACCGAACAGGAACTGCCCAGGCTGCGGCAGCGGCTGGCCACCATCAACGCGCCGATGCCCACACTGCCGGGGCTGTCCGACCCGGGGCGGCTGATGCCCTATCAGGAAGCATCGCTACTCGCCCCGGCCGAGGCCCGGCGTCAGGGCACCGCACTCGGCAAGCGGTTCGCCGCCATCGACCCCGACGAGTTCAGCCTCACCGGCCCGTACGCGCCGGACAAGATAGCCGCCGTGCTCAAGGAATTGGGCGCACACCGGCAGGACGCCGTCTACAGCGCCGCCTTCTTCGCCACCCTCGGCCCATCCGGACCCCAGAAGTTGGACGCCGCAGTGCGCCGGCTGGCCGAGGAGAAACGAGCGGATGCACGCATGGCGGCCGGTACGGCTTTCGCCATGGCGGTGAGCGGCGGGGCGAGCGTCCCCGGATTCGCCGCGGTGATGAAGTCGGTGGAGAAGTCGGCGAAGTCCGGCGATAACGAGGACGAGGAGGAATTGGCGGCCGTCAGCGCACTGCTGAGCCACGGGAATTACCCGGACGTATGGCTGGCCGAACTCGTCCAGCCGGCGCTGCTGCCCGACAGCCGAATCACCGGCCCCACTTTGGCAGGTTTTCTCAACGCGCTCGGAAACAACCCGGCCGCCGCCCGCCTCGCCCCGGGCCACGCGGTGGCCGCGCCCGCCCTCGA